>RXJC01000678.1 GCA_003963435.1 Bradyrhizobiaceae bacterium
ACATCGACCTGCATTTCGACGCGATCGACCTGCCTGACTATGCCGACATGCTGACCAGGCTGCCGCTGAACTACACCATCGACCACATGGGGAGGGTGAAGGCGTCGGAAGGGTTGGACCAGCTGCCGTTCAGGATCCTGATCGACCTGATGCAGCGCGACGAGAAGTGCTGGGTCAAGATCTGCGGCTCCGAGCGCGTCTCCTCGGCCGGCCCGCCATTCACCGACGCGGTGCCCTTCGCGCGAAAGATCGTCGAGACCGCGCCGGACCGCGTCATCTGGGGCACCGATTGGCCGCATCCCAACGTCAAGGTGATGCCAAACGACGGCGACCTCGTTGATCTCATCCCGCTGTTCGCGCCGGAACCGGAGCTCCAGCAGAAGGTCTTGGTCGACAATCCCGCGCGCCTGTTCGAGTTCGACCGATGACGGCGCTCGCGATCGACAAGCCGCGCGGCCGCGCCTGGTGGAAGGAGCTCTGGATCCAGGTGCTCATCGCCATGGCGGCGGGCGTCGCGCTTGGGATCGCCAGCCCCGAGACGGGTGCCAAGATGCAGCCGCTTGGAGATGCCTTCATCAAGGCGATCCGGATGCTGATCGCGCCGATCATCTTCTGCACCGTCGTGCACGGCATTGCGCACATGGCCGATATGGCGCGGGTCGGACGCGTTGCGGTGAAGGCGATCGTCTATTTCGAGGTCATGACCACGATTGCGCTGATCATCGGGCTCGTCGCGGTCAACCTGCTGAGGCCTGGCGTCGGCATGAACATCGATCCCGCCAGCATCAACATCAGTGCGATCGAGCCGTATGTCAAGCAAACCAGCGTCATAGGCTTCGTGCCGTTCCTGATGAACATCGTGCCCGCGACCTTCATCGGCGCCTTCGCAGAAGGCAACATTCTCCAGGTGCTGTTCATCTCAGTGCTGTGCGGCTTCGCACTGGTGCAGCTCGGCGAGCGCGGCGCGCTGCTGGTCCATCTGATCGACATTGCCGCAAAGATGGTGTTCGCCGTGGTCGGCTTCGTGATGTGGGCGGCGCCGATCGGCGCATTCGGCGCCATTGCCTTCACGGTCGGCAAGTTCGGCGTGGGGTCGCTGGCCTCGCTCGGCAAGCTGCTCGGCGGTTTCTACCTGACCTGCGTCATCTTCATCGTCGTCGCCCTCGGACCGGTGGCGCGGCTCTGCGGCTTCTCGCTGCTTAAGCTGATCCGTTACATCTGGGAAGAGCTGCTGATCTGCATCGCCACGACGTCGTCCGAGACGGTGCTGCCGCGGATGCTGACCAAGCTGGAGAAGGCCGGCTGCGAGAAGAGCGTGGTGGGGCTCGTGATCCCGACCGGCTATTCGTTCAATCTCGACGGCACCTGCCTTTATCTCGCCGCCGCCTCGGTGTTCCTGGCGCAGGCGACCAACACTCCGTTCGGGCTCGCCGAGCAGATCGAGCTGCTCTTGATCCTGCTGGTGACCTCCAAGGGCGCCGCGGGCATCGCGGGCGCCGCCTTCGTCGTGCTGGCGGCGACGCTGTCGGCCACCGGCTCTATTCCGGTGACCAGCGTGGCGCTGGTGCTCGGCATCCACCGTTTGATGTCGCAGGGATTGACGCCGACCAATCTGATCGGGAACGCGGTTGCGACCATTGCGATTGCCAAATGGGAAGGTGCGCTCGACGGCGAGCGCCTGCGCCGCGTGCTCGACGGCGAGGAACCCGCGGCCGCTGCCGCTTGAAACGAACCTGCTGCCGGCGTGACGCGGGCGGCTTATGATGCTGACGAACGAAAGAGGGGAGTTCATCCCATGAAAACAGGTCTCGTCGTTACCGCCCATCCCGGCGATTTCGTCTGGCGCGCCGGCGGCGCCATCGCGCTGCATGCGAAGAAGGGCTATCGCATGAAGATCGTCTGCCTGTCCTTCGGCGAGCGCGGCGAGAGCCAGTTCGCCTGGAAGGAGAAGGGCGCGACGCTCGAGTCGGTCAAGGCCGGCCGCAAGGACGAGGCGGAGCGGGCAGCAAAGCTTTTGGGCGCCGAGATCGAATTCTTCGACTGCGGCGATTATCCGCTGAAACTCACCGAGGCGCATTTCGACCGCATGGTCGATATCTACCGAGAGCTCAACCCGAGCTTCGTGCTGACACACGCGCTGGAAGATCCCTATAATTTCGACCATCCCAACGCGGCGCATTTTGCGCAGGAGACCCGCGTGGTCGCGCAGGCGATGGGCCACAAGCCCGGCGCGCAGTACAAATATTCGGCGCCGCCGGTGTTTCTGTTCGAGCCGCACCAGCCGGAGCAGTGCAATTACAAGCCTGACACGATCCTCAAGATCGACGAGGTCTGGAAAGAGAAATACGAAGCGTTCCAGATCCTCGCCGCGCAGAAACATCTCTGGGGCTATTACGAGCGCGTCGCGCTCAATCGCGGCATCCAGGGCAGCCGCAACACCGGCGTGCCCATGACCTACGGCGAGGCCTATCAGCGGCTGTTCCCGACAGTTGCGGAGGAGCTGGCATGAAGCCGGTCGTCGTTCGCAACATCAAGCGCGCCGATCCCGCCGGCATGGCGGCGTACGGCGTCTCGACCGTGCACGAGGCGTACGGCCGCCTCGGCCTGATGAAGCCGTATCTGCGCCCCGTGTGGCCGGGTGCGTCGATCGCAGGTCCAGCCGTCACCGTGCTGGCGCAGCCCGGCGACAACTGGATGATCCATGTCGCGGTCGAGCAGTGCAACAAGGGTGACATCCTCGTCGTCGGCTGCACCACCGACAATACCGACGGCATGTTCGGCGAGCTGCTGGCAACCTCGCTGCAGGCGCGTGGCGTGCAAGGGCTGATCATCGACGCCGGTTGCCGCGACGTCAAAGCGCTGCACGAGATGAGGTTTCCGGTGTGGTCGCGCGCGGTCTCGGCCAAGGGCACGGTCAAGGCCACGCTCGGCTCCGTCAACGTCCCCGTGGTCTGCGCCGGCGTCAACGTCGATCCCGGCGATATCATCGTCGCCGATGACGATGGCGTCGTCGTGGTGCCGAAACGCCATGCGGCCGAGGTCGCCGAGAAAGCGAAGAAGCGCAACGCGGACGAAGACGGCAAGCGCAAGCGCCTCGCCTCGGGTGAGCTGGGTCTCGACATGTACAGCATGCGCGAGGCGCTCGCGAAGGCCGGGCTCGTCTATGTCGACAATCCCGAGGATGTCTGAGGCGAAGACAAGTGGAGTGGGCGGATGGATCGTCTGAAGCTGAAGGCCGTGCTCGGCAATCATCCTCATGTCCAGGCGGTGAAGAGCGGCGAGCTCCGCTCCGACCTCTTCGACTTGGACTTCATCGAGTACACGCCCACGAACACGGCGTTCAAGCCGATGGTGCGCGAGCAGGCTTTTGACGTCTGCGAGATGGCGATCGTCACCTATCTGATGGCGAAAGCCCATGGCAAGCCGCTGGTGCTGCTGCCGGCGACCATGCTCGGGCGCTTCCAGCACTCCTATGCGCTCTACAATCCCGCGCAGGGATCGCTCGGGCCGTCCGATCTCGAAGGCAGGCGCGTCGGCATCCGCTCCTTCACCACGACGACCGGCGCCTGGATCAGAGGGATTCTCGCCAATGACTACGGCGTGAACCTCGACAGCATCCGCTGGATCACCTTCGAGGATCCGCACGTCGCCGAGTATGTCGACACCACCGAGCGCGCGCCGAAGGACAAGAAGATCCTGCAGATGCTGCTCGAGGGCGAGCTCGACGCCGTGCTTGGCGAGACCTCCAACGATCCGAAGCTGAAGCCGCTCTTCTCCGATCCCGCCGCGGAAGCGGCAAGGTGGTACGGCCGGCGCGGCGTCGTGCCGGTCAACCATCTCGTGGTTGTGACCGAGCAGCTCGCAAAATCCCGCCCTGACGTGGTCGCAGGCGTCTATGATCTGCTCAAGCGGAATAAGGAGCAGATGGGGCCTGCGGCATCACCCGATCTTCTTCCGTTCGGGATCGAGGCCAACAGGAGGCCGCTTGAGTTGATCGTCGACTATGCATTCCAGCAGGGGCTGATTCCGCGCCGCTACGCGGTCGAGGCGCTGTTCGACGCGACGACACGAGGAATGAACTGATGTCGGGTGATCCCAGGCGTTGGCAGATCGGGCTGGTCGGCTACGGCGAAGTCGGCCGTATCCTCGCCGAGGATTTGCGCCAGCAGGACATCAAGGTCGCGGCCTACGACATCAAGCTCGGGAGCGAGCAGGGCGCACCGCTGCGGGAGCATGCGGCCAGGTTCGGCGTGACGCTCGCCGCTTCCCATGCCGAGCTGACCGCGAGATCCGATTTCATCGTCTCCGCCGTCACCGCCAGCCAGGCCGTTCCGGTGGCGAAGGCCTGTGCCGCCGCGATCAACCAGGGCACCTGGTTCCTCGATTTCAATTCGGCCTCGCCCGGCGCCAAGCAGCGGGCCGCGGCGCTGATCGACGGCGCCGCCGGGCGCTATGTCGAGGGCGCGGTGATGACCTCGGTGCCGCCGTATCGCATCAAGGTGCCGCTGCTGCTCGGCGGTCCCGGCGCGCGGGAGCTGGAGCCGCTGCTGAACGCGATCGGCTTTGCCGCGAAGGTTGCCAGCGACAAGCTCGGCGTGTCCTCTGCCGTGAAGATGTGCCGCAGCATCATGATCAAGGGCCTCGAGGCCATGGTCATCGAGAGTTTTACGACCGCGCGCGCTTATGGCGTCGAGGATGCCGTGCTGGCCTCGCTCACCGAGACGTTCCCCGCCATCAACTGGGAGAAACAGGGCGCCTATTTCTTCCAGCGCGTGATCGAGCACGGCCGCCGCCGTGCTGAGGAGGTGCGCGAAGTCGCCGAGACCGTGCGCGAGGCGGGGCTGACGCCATGGTCCGCGCAAGGCACGGCCGAACGTCAGGCGTGGGTGGCTGATCTCGCCGATGAAGGGCTGTTCGGTGCCAGGGGCACCAAGGAGTTCGCTCGCAGCGCTGATTGGCGGACCGAGGCGGACCGGATCCTGGCAAAGATCAAACGCTGACGCCGAACGCGCAGGCGCGGCTCATGACCCTGCCGTCATCGCGATAGGTCGAGATTTCGTCGCGGGCGAGCTCAATCGCATCGACCAGGCTCTTGGCCTTGCGGACGACCTGCTCCCTGGCGGGCGCGCCGCGGAACTCGGCGAGGATCATGCGGATGCACTTGTCGGCGGTATCGAGCGTCCAGAGCGCGCGCGTCATGTCGTCTTGCGTGTGGATCGCCGAGATATCGATGTCCGATAGAACCTCGCCGATTCCATTCAATCGCTTGACGGCCGTCTCGGCGGGCGTGTTGGCCCGAATGGACCGGTAATCGATGCTACTGAATGCGCTGAACATAGACAGACTTCCCCACTGAACCCAGATGGTTCAGAGCGCCCCTTTCGTATGATCCGGGCGGCTCTTGTGCAATGCGCACGGCTACGGTCCGGGATTCTACAGGCTCGGATTTGGGACGGATTCGGCGGTGTTCCGATGATTTTACCGCGGGAAATTCGGCCCAAGACGCATTCAGGTTCCGGGGCGGAACAGGATGGGCCGCTGCCGCGCAAATGTCTGTCGGCCGCTCTTGAAGCCCATCACGACATCAGGCAGCTCGGCGATGGCGAAGCGGCTATCCGTTGTATCGAGCACGATGAGATCGGCGGGATTTCCGACCTTGGTGCCGTAATCGTCGAGTTTCATCAGCCGCGCCGGCAGTTCGGTCACGAGATCGAGGCAGGTGTCGAAATCGTTCACCGAGGCGTGCGCGACGTTGGCGTAGAAGTTCGCCATGCGCAGCAGCGAAGCGTCGCCGAACGGCGTGAACGGGTTGAGCACATTGTTGGTCGCAACCGAGCAAATGACGCCGTCGCCCGCGAGCTTGTGGGCGAGCGTCAGCCCGCGCGGCGCGTTGTGGGTGGCCTCGCGCCCCATCAGATAGAGATCGGTCGCGGGCAGCACGGTGACGGCGACACCGACCCTTGCCAGTTGCGCGGTGGCGGCCCTCATCCGCTCCGGCGGCAGGGCCGAGAGTTTTGTCGCATGGCCGATCGCGACGCGTCCGCCGTAGTTGCGCCGCTCGGTCTGCCGGCAGACCTCGTCGAGATGCCACCAGGAGGGATCGAGATCGAAGTCGAGATGGAGATCGACATCGACGTCGAATTCCTGGGCGAGGTCGAAGATGCGCTCGAGATGGGCGTCGGGGTCGGTGTCGGTATAAGGACAGCCCCCGATCACGTCGCCGCCGTCGCGCAAAGCCTGGATCAGCAGCTCTTCGCTGCCGGGGTCGTTGGTCAGGCCTTCCTGCGGGAAGACGCAGAGCGACAGGTCGATCGCCCAGGCGTAGTCGCGCTTCAGCGCCTTCACGGCCTCGAAGCTCCGCAGGCCGATCCGTGGATCGATTTCCACATGCGTGCGCATGCGCGTCGTGCCGTGCACGATCGCGCGCTCGAGCACCTTGGCGCCGCGGGCGGAGACATCCTCGACGGTGAAGTCGCGTTTCATCGCCGACACGGCTCGGATGGCGTCACCGAGACTGCCGTGATTGTGCCCGCAACGGTCGAGCAGGCAGGCCTTGTCGAGATGGATGTGGGTGTCGACGAAGCCGGGCAGGGTGAGATGGCCGCCGATATCGACCTCGACCGCCTCACAGGCGAGCCGTGGCTCGATCGCGGCGATCCGGCCGCCTTTGACGCCGATGTCGACGGGCGCGGCGGATGATCGCAGCAGCGCGTTACGGAAAATGAGGTCGAAGGCGGGCTGGGCGGTCATGGCTCTCGCGGACGGAATTTAGAGCAATCAACCGGGATCGGCGGCTCCAGATTGTCGGCAGTGTAGCGAGGCAAATGTTCAAAATATATGCATGGATTCTGCGCAGGCAGCGGTAGTATTCCGCGAATCCCGGGAGAGCCAGCCATGTCCGTTGCCGCAAGAGCCGAAACCGCTCAATTGTCCGACGCCGCGATCGTGGAGGCCTATCTCACGGCATCGATGATCCCGGATCCCGATGCTGCGGCGGCCTATATGGCGCCGGGCACCGTGATCACCTTCACCGGCGGGCGCGCGTTCGATCACCCGCGCGGGCCGACCGGCTTCAACGCCAAGCGCTACCGCTGGGTCAAGAAGAAGATGGACCGCTTCGACGTCTGCCCCGGCGACGGCGAGACCGTAGTCTACAGCATCGGCACGCTCTACGGCGAATGGAAGGACGGCACCCCGTTCGAAGGCAACCGCTACGTCGACCGCTTCGTGGTGCGCAACGGCAAGATCACCAAGATGGACGTCTGGAACGACAGCGCCGAGCGCATCCTGGTCCAGCGCGGCATCGACGCGTAAGAGCCATCTCGCCGCATCGAAAGCTGGGATAGCTGATAGGCGCAAGCACGAGTGGCGGCTGGAGCGCGCCTGCGCTATCAACTCACGCGATCGCGCCCGGCGTGGAGGCGCGAGCCCCTGAGGAGCAGCCGATGCGTCTACCTACCGTTATTCTGGCCCTGACATGTCTTGCGAGTGGCGCCTCGGCTGAGGACCTCACGGGCACGCTCCAGAAGATCAAGGAAACGAAGAAGATCACGCTGGGCTATCAGGAGGCCTCGGTGCCGTTCAGCTATCTGGACGGCAACCAGAAGCCGGTCGGCTTTGCCATGGACATCTGCCTCAGGATCGTCGATGCCGTGAAGAAACAGCTGGGCATGCCGGACATCGCCGTCGACACGCTCGCCGTGACCTCGTCGAACCGGATTCCCCTGATGGTCAACGGCACGCTCGATCTGCACTGCTCGGCGACCACGAACAACGCCGATCGCCAGAAGCAGGTCGCCTTCACCAACACGCACTTCCTCAGCGCGACGCGGTTTGCCGCCAAGAAGGCCGCGAAGATCAACACCATCGACGATCTCAAGGGCAAGGCGGTCACGGCCGTGGCCGGCTCGGTCAACCTGACGCAGCTCGCCAAGGTCAATACCGAGCGCAATCTCGGCATCAATGTGATGCCGGCGAAGGACCAGGCTGAAGCCTTCCTGCTGCTGGAGACCGACCGTGCCCAGGCCTACGCGCTCGACGACGTGCAGCTCGCGGTTGCGATCGCGCGCTCGAAGGAGCCGCAAGCCTACATGATCAGTGAGGAGGCGTTCTCCAAGCCGGAGCCTTACGGCATCATGCTGCGCCGAGAGGACGCACCTTTCAAGGCGCTTGCCGATCGGGCCACGGCCGAGCTCTACGCCAGCCCGGAGATCGAGGTTCTCTACAAGAAATGGCTGCAGTCGCCGACGCCGCCGAACGGCCTCAACTACAACGTCCCGATGTCGCCCGCCTTACGCAACGCCTTCAAGAAGCCGAGCTCCAGCGCCGATCCGGACGTGTATGCGGTGAACTGAGGTAAGGGCGACGAGAGTATTGCGCTGCGTATTGTCGCGCCCTCTCCCCTTGTGGGAGAGGGCATCTCCGCTGGCCGACACGCGTGCACTTGGGTGAGGGGTCTCTCACCGCATTTGCCGTGTGGATGGATACCCCTTCCGGCGCCATAGCCGAAGCTTCGCTTCGGCGTTCTTAAGAACGGCCGCCGCAGGCGGCCTATGCCACCTTCTCCCACAAGGGGAGAAGGAAAGAAGAGCCGGCACGGGCTGATGAACGCCTTTGCTTCACCCGTTCGAATATTTCTTCAGCTCGAGCCGCGCGATCTGGTTCCGGTGCACCTCATCCGGCCCGTCGGCGAGCCGCAACAGGCGTGCGGTGGCGTAGGCGTGGGTCAGGCCGAAATCGTTCGAGGTTCCGCCGCCGCCATGGGCCTGGATCGCCCAATCGATGATCTGGCAGGCCATGTTGGGCACCGCGACCTTGATCATCGCGATCTCGCTCCTAGCCACCTTGTTGCCGACCGTGTCCATGGCATAGGCGGCGTTCAGTGTCAGCAATCGGGCCTGCTCGATCATGATACGGGCCTCCGCGATGCGCTCCTGCGTCACCGTCTGCTCGGAGACCGGCTTGCCGAAGGCGACACGGCTGCGCACCCTCCGGCACATCTTCTCCAGCGTGCGTTCGGCAAGGCCGATCAGCCGCATGCAATGGTGGATGCGGCCGGGCCCGAGGCGGCCCTGCGCGATCTCGAAGCCGCGGCCCTCGCCGAGCAGCATGTTCTCCTTCGGCACCCGCACATTGGTAAAGACGACCTCGGAAGCCCGGTCGGGCACGCCGTAGAAGCCGAACACGGGCAGGGGGCGCTTCACCTCGATGCCCTGCGTGTCCATCGGCACCAGGATCATCGATTGCTGCTTGTGGCGATCCGGATTGTCGGGGTCGGTCTTGCCCATGAAGATGCAGATCTTGCAGCGGGGGTCCGTTGCGTTGGTCGTGTACCATTTGCGCCCATTGATGACGTAATGGTCGCCGTCGCGCACGATCGAGCTCTCGATGTTGGTGGCATCGGAGGATGCGACGGCAGGCTCGGTCATGGCGAAGCATGAGCGGATCTCCCCTGCGAGCAGCGGCTTCAGCCAGCGCTCCTTGTCCTTTTCCGAGCCGTAGCGCTCCAGCACCTCCATGTTGCCGGTGTCGGGCGCCGAGCAGTTGAACACCTCTGGGGCGAGATGCGAGCGGCCCATGACTTCGCAGAGGGGGGCGTATTCGAGATTGGTAAGGCCGGCACCGTGGCTTGATTCCGGCAGAAACAGATTCCAGAGCCCTTCCGCGCGCGCCAGCGGCTTCAGCTCCTCGACGACCGGATAGACCTTCCAGGGCCCGAGCTCCTCGGCCTCGCGATAGAACCGCTCCTCGTTCGGATAGATGTGCCGGTCCATGAAGCTTTCGAGCCTGCGCTTGAGCTCGACGACTTTCGGCGACATCGGGTAGAGCATTTTGGGTCTCCTTGATCGATCAATGGCCTAGCCGATTTCGAGATAATCGGGCCCGGGCAATGTCGGGAACGGCGCGGTTGGCAGCGTCTGGTACCAGAACGCGACGGAGGCGATGTCGTCCTGCAAGGGAAGATACTTTGCTTCCCTCGCGCCCTGCAGCCAGCCGAGCGCCTGGATCGTCACGCGCAGATCGGATCTGAAGCGCACGGGATCGGGGATGTGCCAGCGATACAGGCCGAAGCGCTGCTGCGATTTGTAGACGCCGTCGGGCCGGATCACCTGCGGCAGGCCGGAATAGGGCGTCGTGAATTCCTGGTAGCGCGATTGTCCCTGGCCGCCATGCGCGACATGGGGGTCGAAATTGTAGGAGCCGCAGAAATAGTCCTCGGTGCCGGTGCCGCAGATGGTCGGGAATTCGCCGTCGCCGTCGATGAAGAACTTGATCTCGCCTTCGCCCCACCAGCCGTTGTTGTGGACGCCCCAGGCCATGTAGGTGCCGACATAATGGCCCGCGCCCTTCACGCCATCGAGGATGGTGTAGACCTCCTTGAAGGGCAGCGGATTGGTGCGCCGGAACTGGGCATGAAAATAGGCGCAGTCCTCGGGCACGTCGGTCAGCGCATAGTTGATCTGGTAGTAGACCGTAAGCTGCTCCTCGCTGCGGTTCTCCAGCGTGAAACGCGCGCGCTTGCGGAATGGCATTTCCCAATAGCAGTTGAAGGCGCGGCCGGGGTTGACGCAGACCGCGAGCGAGGACACCTGCGCGAACTCTTCCCAGCCGCAGGCGAAGAAGTCGCCGGCCGGGCACTCGACGCTCGGCTGTTCCTGGTCGTCCCAATGGATGCGCAGGATGGAGTGACGCAGGCGCCCGCGCGCCAAGGTCATCCAGATCTGCTGGATGGCGCCCTGTCCCTCGATGTCGGCGAGCGTGAAGGTCGCGCCCGGTTCGATGACGACATAGGGCGAGACCTTCCAGCCCTGGCCGAGATCGCGGGCCTGGCGTGCCGCGGGGCCGTCGACGGACATGCCGCCCTTGCTCTTCTCGCCGGTGAAATTCTCAGGGCTGATCGAGCGCGTCTGCGCGTTCGACAGGCGCGACAGATTGCCGAGATGCAGACCCAATCCGGAAAACGCCATGGTGTCCTCGATCCAAGGTGAGCGAGGTCTCGCTATATCGCTGCTCGATCTACCAAAAGATGAAGACCGCGCGCGGAATTGTCGGCACGCGATCGAGTGCCGTCACGCGACGCGATATTCCCTGAATTTCTCGCGCAGCGCCGATTTCAGCACCTTGCCGGTGCCGGTCATCGGGAATTCGTCGAGGAATTCGACGGCATCCGGCATCCACCAGCTCGCGATCTTCGGGCGCATGTGGTCGAGCAGCGTCCTGCCGTCGACGGTCGCGCCCTTTTTGCGGACGATGAGGAGCAGGGGACGCTCCTGCCATTTCTCGTGGTGGATCGCCACCACAGCCGCCTGAAGCACGTCGGGATGAGAGAGTGCGACGTCCTCGAGCTGGATCGAGGAGATCCATTCGCCGCCGGACTTGATCACGTCCTTGGAGCGGTCGGTCAGGGTGACGTGGCCTTGGCTGTCGATCACGGCCATGTCGCCGGTGATCAGCCAGCCGTCGCGGTCGAGACCTTCGTCGAGCTTCATGTAGCCGGAGGCGACCCAGGGGCCGCGGGCGCGCAGATGCCCGACGGCCTTGCCGTCGCGGGGCAGCTCGTTTCCGGCATCGTCGACGATGCGAAGGGAGGTGCCGAAACAGGCGCGGCCGGACACCTGACGGCGGTCGAATTTCTCCGTCTCGCTAAGGTGCTCCGAGCCCGGCCGCAAGCCCGGCATGGAGCAGCCCAGGGCTTCGGTCATGCCCCAGGCCTGGATATAGTCGATGCCATATTCGCGCTTGAGCTTCTCGACCATCGCGCGCGGCGGCGCCGAGCCCGACGACAGCGTCGCGCGCAGGGTGGAGAACTTGTTGCCGGTGCGGCCGAGCCAGTCGAGCAGGATCAACCAGAAGCTCGGCACGCCGGCCGAGAGCGTCACCTTTTCGCCTTCGAGCAGCTCGTAGAGCTTGTCGGGCTCGTAGTTGCGGCCGGGCAGAACCAGCTTCGAGCCGGTATAGGGCGCGGTGAACGGCATGTTCCAGCCGTTGCCGTGGAACAGCGGCGCCATCGGCATCATCACCTCGCGCACGCCTTCGACGTGGCCCGGCAGGAAGTCGAAATTACAGCAGGTCATGGTCTGCAGGATCGCGGCGCGGTGCGAATAGATCACGCCCTTGGGATTGCCGGTCGTGCCCGATGTGTAGCAGATGGTGGAGGCGGACTTCTCGTCGAACTCCGGCCAGGCGAAGCCGGCTTCGTTCTCTTTGTCCAGAAGCTCGTCGTAGCAATGGACATTCGCGAGCCTGGTCTCGGGCATCCGCTCGCGCGAGGACATCACGACATAGGCCTCGATCGTCTTCAGCTGCGGCGCGATCGCCTCGACCAGCGGCAGCGTGGCGCGGTCGATGAACAGCAGGCGGTCTTCGGCGTGGTTGATGATGTAGACGAGCTGCTCGGGAAACAGCCGCGGATTGATCGTGTGCAGCACATAGCCCATGCCGGGCGCTGCGTAGAACATCTCGAAATGGCGGTGCGTATTCCAGGCCAGCGTGCCGACGCGGTCGCCTTGCGTCATGCCGAGCCGCTTGAGCGCCAGCGCCATGCGCTTGATGCGCGGATGCGCCTCGGCATAGGTGGTGCGATGGATGTCGCCCTCGATCTCGCGCGCGACGATCTCGGCTTCGCCGTGATAGTCCGCGGCATATTGGATCAGACCGCTGATCAAGAGCGGCATGTCCATCATCAGTCCCTGCATGTTCCCCTCCGCAAGCCACGTCGTTGCGTGGCGTATGCTTGTGATTTGCGCTTGAGGTTAGCGGAACGTCGCGCGGCGTTCACGCAAAAAACATCGGGCGCGATTGCATGCGCCGCTTTTTCAGGGCTAACGTGAGCCGAGCTGCCGGCGAAGCAGCGCTCGCTGGGGAGGACATGCATGTCAGCGGAAAGACACAAGACCGGCGCAGCCGGCGAACCTACCGTCGATATTGCGGCGCTCCGCGCGCGCTATCGCGACGAGCGCGATCGCCGTTTGCGTGCCGAGGGCAAGGCTCAGTACGTCGAGGTGACAGGCGGCCTCAGTCGCTATCTCGACGACCCCTGGGCCGATCCCGGATTTGAACGCGCACCGATCAGTGAAGAGACCGAGGTGCTCGTCGTCGGCGGCGGCTTCGGCGGGTTGCTCTGTGGCGCGCGCCTGCGCGAAGCCGGCATCGATGATTTCCGCATCGTGGAAAAGGCTGCCGATTTCGGCGGCACCTGGTATTGGAATCGTTATCCTGGTGCAGCCTGCGACACTGAAAGCTACATCTACCTGCCGCTGCTGGAAGAGACCGGCTACATGCCGGTGCGCAAATACGCCCGGGCGCCGGAGATCTACGAGCACTCCCGCCGCATCGGCCGTCATTTCGGTCTCTATGATCGTGCGCTGTTTCAGACCGTCATCTCGCGGATGGTGTGGCAGGAGCAGTCAGCGCGTTGGCTGGTCGAGACCGATCGCGGCGACCAGATCCGGGCACGCTTCGTCATTCTTGCCGGAGGTCCGCTCAGCCGGCCGAAGCTGCCGGGCATTCCCGGTATCGAGACCTTCAAGGGCCACAGCTTTCACACCAGCCGCTGGGACTACGGCTACACCGGCGGCAATGCCGATGGCGGCCTGACCGGGCTTGCCGACAAGCGCGTCGGCATCATCGGCACCGGCGCCACTGCTGTGCAATGCGTGCCGCATCTCGGCCGCTCGGCCAAGGAGCTCTATGTCTTCCAGCGCACGCCTTCGGCGATCGGCGTGCGCGACGACCGGCCGACGGATCCGGGCTGGGCGGAGAGCCTGAAGGCGGGCTGGCAGCGCGAGCGCATGGACAATTTCACCGCCGTGATCTCGGGCGAGCCGTTCGAACGGGATCTGGTGCAGGACGGCTGGACCGGCCTGCTTGGCGAGATCCTGCTGGCGCCACGCCGGCAATCGCAGCCGGTCGCCTCGATGGAGGAGGCGCTGAAGGTCATCGAGCAGGCCGACTACCGCAAGATGGAGGAGATCCGCGCCCGCGTCGATGCGGTCGTCAAGGACAAGGCGACTGCGGACGCGCTCAAGCCCTGGTACAAGGCGTTCTGCAAGCGGCCGTGCTTTCACGACGAATATCTCGACAGTTTCAACCGTCCGAACGTGCATCTCGTCGACACCCAGGGGCAGGGCGTCGAACGCATCACCGAGAATGCCGTGGTGGCCGGCGGCAAGGCCTACGAGCTCGACTGTCTGATCTACGCCAGCGGTTTCGAGGTCGGCACCGACTACGCGCGCCGCATGGGCTTCGAGGTTTATGGCCGCGGCGGCATGAGCTTGTCCGAGCGCTGGCGCGATGGCGTCAAGACCATGCATGGCTTTTATAGCCGCGGCTTTCCGAACTGCTTCCTGATCGTCACGGTACAGGCCGGCCAGAGCGCCAACTTCCCGCATATCATCGACGAGCAGTCGCAGCACATCGCCTACGTCATCGACCAGGCGCGCAAGCGTGGCGCCAGAACGCTGGAGCCGACGCTCGCCGCCGAGGACGCCTGGGTCGACGAGGTCGTCAAGGCCGCCCTCGGCCGCCAGACCTATCTCGCCGAATGCACACCCGGCTACTACAACAACGAAGGTGTGTTCGATCCGATCGCGGCGCGAAACAGCCAATATTGGCGCGGGCCAATGGCGTTCCTGCGGCTGCTCGACAAATGGCGAAAGGAAGGCAATCTGGAAGGCCTCGACTTGTCCTATGGTCAGGCCATGGAGTCGGCGCGTTCTCCCGGGTAGGATTGCGCCGCCGATTGGTACAGGACGGAGATTGGGTATGGTCAGGGGCAGGGTAGTCGCGGGAGCGGTTGTTGGCGCGTTGGCGCTGCTGGGGTGCCTGGCGTCGGCCGCCGAGGCCGCCACCTGCGGCAACGGGCCCGGGGGCTTCGAAGCCTGGAAGCGCGAATTCGGTGCGGAGGCGCAAGGCAAGGGCATCGGCCAGACCGCGCTCGCGGCGCTGATGCAGACCAACTACGCCAGCGCCACCATCGCGGCCGACCGCGGCCAGCGCAGCTTCTCGCTTACGCTCGACCAGTTCCTCGCCAAGCGCGGCGCCACCACCATCGTCGCCAAGGGGCGGCAGCTCAAGCAGTCGCAGGCTGCCTTGTTCGCTTCCATCCAGCAGCGTTATGGCGTCCCGCCCGGCCCCTTGATCGCGATCTGGGGCATGGAGACCGGCTTCGGCAGCCAGCGCGGCAACCAGAACATGCTGTCGTCGATCGCAACCCTTGCCTATGACTGCCGCCGTCCCGAATTCTTCACCGACCAGCTCTATGCCGCCCTGAAGCTGATCGACCGCGGCACGTTGTCGGGGGCGACCCGCGGGTCCATGCACGGGGAGGTCGGCCAGACCCAGTTCATGCCCAAGAACATCCTGGCCTACGGCACCGGCAATCTCGAGGTTGCGGCCAATGCACTGAACTCGACGGCGAATTTCCTCAAGGCCCATGGCTGGCGCGCCGGAGCCGGCTACCAGCCGGGCGAGCCGAATTTCGCCGCCATCGAGGCCTGGAATGCCGCCGGCGTCTATCAGAAGGCAATCGCGCTGATGGGCCGGCAGATCGACGAGGGCGGAGGGACGGCCGCTTCACGCTAAGTCAGTTCAGCAAGGCGTGATGCGCCGGCATGAGAAAGTTGTTGCCATTGGGAACTGACGGCACGACGTTTGCTTAGATCAGATTCAGGGCTGGGCATGAGGAGACTCAACATGGCTACCCAGATCGTGATGGACCAGACTGGCGATACGCGCCACGAGTTTGATCCTGGCAATGCCGAAGCGCTGGCGCGAGCCGAACAGCGCTTTCGGGAGCTGACCGGAGCGGGTTTCACCGCCGCGCTGCGGACCGGACCGGGCGAGGTCACCCGGATTAGATCATTCGATCCGACCGCACACGAAACGCTGTTTTACCCGCGCCTGGTCGGCGGCTGATCTGAGCTGCTCATGATCGCGGCAGTTTGGCTCCGCGCGCCGGCGCGTGCGCGTTTGCATGCGCTGCGTGAACTCTATCGGCGGTTCTTCGGCGAGAACACGCCGGATGCCCGTGGCCGCCGGCTTCTGGCCGAATGGCTGTCGCCGGCGCAGCGCGCTCAGTTCGAACAGCACCGGTATTTCGACGTTGTCGGCTGTGACACCGGCAAGACCTACCGCATTCACTACGGCACAGCCGCCAATGTCCACGAGATCGACGAGGCCGGGCATGCGACGATGGGGTGGTGTTTCGTTCCGTCAGGCTTTCTTGTGCCGGGCGACGTGATGCTGGCGCAGAAGATCGCGCTCGAGACGGACGAGAAGGGGGCCCTGGCGCTGGCCAACCGGTTTCCGCCGGCGACGCACTCGGAGCATTTCTACCGGCGACCGTTCTAGTGCCGGAGAAGCGGCAAGGTCAGGAGTGCGTGGTGCGGTAGGCATCCAGCGCATGCGCCGCGAAAACGCCGACGCTGCAAAGGGCGAGCAGGGCGGAGATCAGCTCGATCATAGCTCGTCCTCCCGTGGTGGCTGGGCGAGGAGGTTTTGACAGCAGGAATATTCGTAGATCAGATCGAGAAGGAATTGCATGGTGGCCGTCCCTGTATTTATTTTGACAACCATTTAGACGGCCATCTGTTTCAGGCGTGTTTCGTCGCATCGGGAAAGGGGTTTCGCAGGGAACCCTGGGCTGGTTTGTGCGCTGCGGAGCCGCTATCTCTCGCGCTTGGCTAACGTCTTGGGCCGCGCCTTCTGGCGAGGCGATCCATCATGTTGCGAGGCAAAATCATGGCGCAGGTCGAGTGGTTCGACGATCTCAGCATTGGCATGCGGTTCAAATCGCCCGAGGTGGTGGTGACCGAAGCTGACATCAAGCGCTTCGCGGCCGAGTTCGATCCCCAGCCGATGCACCTCGACCATGAGGCGGCC
>RXJC01000115.1:0-2952 GCA_003963435.1 Bradyrhizobiaceae bacterium
GGTGGTCGGCCGCGTGCTGTTCTCGCTGGTGATCGACCGCCTCAACCAGCGGCTGGCCTCGGCGCTGTCGTTCCTCAGCCAGGCCGCGGCGCTGCTCGCCGTCATCAACCTGCACAATGATTACGTGCTGATCGCAGCCTGCGCGTTGTTCGGCTTCTCGGTCGGCAACCTCATCACGCTGCCGTCGCTGATCGTGCAGCAGGAGTTCGACAGTAGCTCGTTCGGCGTGCTGATCAGCCTCAACACCGCGATCAACCAGGTGACCTATGCGTTCGGTCCCGGAATCGTCGGTGCCTTGCGCGATTGGTCCGGCGGCTATGCGCTGCCATTCTATCTCTGCATCGCGCTGGAGCTGATGGCGGCAGCGCTGATCATGGTGCGAGGGAGGCCCAAAGCAAAACTCTCGTAGGGTGGGCAAAGGCGCAACGCGCCGTGCCCACGATCTCTCTCAATCGATAGAGGTGGTGGGCACGCTTCGCTTTGCCCACCCTACGGGATCACCCCTCCCGCTCTCTCAACAGCGCCTCGACATCCAGCCGCTTGGTGAACATCGCAAGCTTGCCGTCCGGTCCCAACGGCCACTCGTTTTTCGGCCGGTCGCGATAGAGCTCGACGCCGTTCTGGTCGGGGTCGCGCAAATACAGCGCCTCGCTGACGCCGTGATCGCTGGCGCCATCCAGTGCGATGCCGGCCGTCAGCACGCGGTGCAGCGCATCCGCAAGCGCCGCACGCGTCGGATAGAGAATGGCGGTGTGATAGAGCCCGGTCGTGCCCGGCGGCGGCGGCGAGCCGCCCTTGCTCTCCCAGGTGTTGAGCCCGATGTGGTGATGATAGCCGCCGGCGGAGATGAAGGCCGCGCCAGATCCCATCTTCTGCATCAGCTCGAAGCCGAGCACGCCGCAATAGAAGCCGAGCGCGCGATCGAGATCGGCGACCTTGAGGTGGACGTGGCCGATCCGGGTAGCGGCATGAACGGGGCTTTGCGACATGTGAATGCTCCCTCGAAAACATGCACATAGGGTGGGCTCCGGGACGCCGCTACGGCCGATCCAGAAACCCATCGTTTCCGAATGGGAAACTATGCCAACTCCGTCTCCTCACCCTCGGGCAGCTCGAACTCGAACGTGTTCAGCGTCATCGACACCATCGTGTAATAGCCGCACAGCCCGATCACCTCGACCACGCCGCGCTCGCTGAGCAGCTTCACCGCTTCATCGTAGAGCCCCCTCTCGACGCCGTGCCCCTCATGCAGCGACTTCGCGAGGTCGTAGATCATCCTGCCCTTGGGATCGTCGAAGTCGGGCGTGCGGCGGTCGCGGATGGCGTCGATGATTTCAGGGTCCATGCCGCCGGCGAGCGCGAGGCGCTTATGCGCGTACCATTCGTAATGCGCAGTCCAATGCCGCGCCGTCACCAGGATCGCGATCTCCGAAAGCTTTGCCGGAAAGATCGTGTCGTAGCGCAGCACTTCGCCGAGCCGCGTGGCGTGGCGGGCCATGTCGGGGCTGTTGAGCCAGGCCATCATCGGCGCCGGCGGCTTGCCGCGCTTGCCGGCAATCGACTCGTCATAGGTCTGGCGCTGGTTGTCGTTCATTTCGCCAGGCGAAAGAAGTTTCAGGCGCATTCGCGTTTCCTCTTTGTTTTCAAGCACTGTTCTGTCGCGACTATAGCGGATTGTGGCTCGCGGAAGTGGTTGAATTCCGCGGGGCAATGGCCCAGAGTCGCGCCCAATAAAGTCGATCTTGATTGATGGAAACGACCATGAGCGAAACTGAATCCGCCGAGCTCGAAACATTCCGCAACGAGACGCGCGCCTGGCTCGAAGCCAATTGTCCGCCGGAGATGCGCAAGCCCGCGACCTCAGATGCCGACGTGTTCTGGGGCGGGCGCAATGCAAAGTTCTCCTCCGAGCCGCAGCGCATCTGGTTCGAGCGCATGCGCGACAAGGGCTGGACCGTGCCGGACTGGCCCAGGGAGTATGGCGGTGGAGGCCTCAGCGCGGCCGAGCACAAGGTGCTGCGCGCGGAGATGGCGCGTATCGGCGCGCGTCCGCCGCTCTCGAGCTTTGGTATCTGGATGCTCGGGCCGGCTTTGCTCAAATATGGCAATGAGGCGCAGAAGAAGGAGCATCTGCCGAAAATCGCGGCGGGCGAGATCCGGTGGTGCCAGGGCTATTCCGAGCCGAACGCCGGCTCCGACCTCGCTTCGCTGCAGACCCGCGCCGAGAGCGACGGCGACGACTTCGTCATCACGGGCTCGAAGATCTGGACCTCCTACGCTAATTACGCCGACTGGATCTTCTGCCTGGTCCGTACCGATCCCACCGCGAAGAAGCACGACGGCATCAGCTTCATCCTGTTCGACATGACCTCGAAGGGCGTGACGACCAAGCCGATCCTTCTCATCTCCGGCTATTCGCCGTTCTGCGAGACCTTCTTCGACGGCGTCCGCGTGCCGAAATCGCATGTGGTCGGCACCGTCAACCGCGGCTGGGACGTCGCGAAATATCTGCTGCAGCATGAGCGCGCGATGATCTCGGGGATGGGCGAGCGCGGCGTCGGCCGTCCGCTCGGCCAGATCGCGGCCGATTCCGTCGGCACCGACGCGCTGGGGCAGCTCGACGATGCCATGCTGCGAGGCAAGATTGCGACGTTCGATGTCGACGAGGCCGCGCTCGCGGCCTGCGCCGAGCGCGCGGTCGATCTCGCCAAGGCCGGACAGGCGCATCCCGCTTTCTCCTCGGCGATGAAATATTACGGCACCGAGCTCAACAAGCGCCGCTACGAGATTCTGATGTCGGCCGGCGGCGTCGACGCGCTGGAATGGGAAAGCGAGCGCTCCAGGCAGGGCGCTCGTCCGCGCGCCTGGCTGCGCACCAAGGCCAACTCGATCGAAGGCGGCACGTCCGAGGTCATGCTCGGCATCGTCGCCAAGCGCATCCTGGATCTGCCG
>RXJC01000115.1:3002-7042 GCA_003963435.1 Bradyrhizobiaceae bacterium
ATCTGCCGGGGGCCTAGCTCCACCGTCGTTCCGGGGCGTCGCGCAGCGACGAACTATGGTGCGCGCTTGCGCACCAGAGAACCTCGAGATTCCGGGTTCGATGCTGCGCATCGCCCCGGAATGACAGCAACAATATGCATTTCACGCGACAGAGAATCTGCCCATGGCCCTCGTCCTCACCGAAGAACAATCGATGCTCCGCGACAGCGCGCGCGGGCTGATCAGCGACAAGGCGCCGGTATCGCATCTGCGCCATTTGCGCGACAGCAAAGACCCTACCGGCTTCTCCAAGGAGCTGTGGCACTCCTTCGCCGAGATGGGCTTTGCCGGCCTGCTGGTGCCGGAAGAGTTCGGCGGCAGCGGGCTCGGCGTCATGGAAGCCGGCGTTGTCATGGAGGAGATCGGCCGCACCCTGATGCCCTCGCCCTTCCTCGGCACCAGCGTGGTCGCGGCCTCGGCGCTGACCCGCGGCGGCAATGCCGCGCAGAAGTCGGAATATCTGCCCAAGATCGCAAGCGGCTCGCTGCTCGCGACGCTGGCGATCGACGAAGGCGCCAAGCACCGCCCGCTGCAGACCAGCCTGCAGGCTGTGCGCGCCGGCAACGGTTTCAAGCTCTCGGGCGCCAAGGCTCTGGTCGTTGACGGTCATGTCGCCGACCTCCTCATCGTCGCCGCGCGCACCGCAGGCGCTGCCGGCGAGCGTGACGGCTTGACCCTGTTCCTGGTCAATCCAAAGGCCAAGGGCGTTGCGATCGAGCGCACCATCATGGTCGACGCGCACAACGCGGCGCGGATCGAGTTCGCCAATGTCGAGGTCAATGCCGATAGCGTGCTTGGCGAAGTCGATCAGGGTGCGGCGTTGCTCGACGGCGTGCTCGACATCGGCCGCGGCGCGGTCGCCGCCGAGATGGTCGGCCTCAGCGACGAGGTCTTCAATCGCACCGTCGAGTACCTCAAGAACAGGAAGCAGTTCGGCAAGCTGATCGGCGAATTCCAGGCGCTGCAGCACCGCGCCGCCGAGCTCTATATCGACATCGAGATCACCCGCGCCGCCACCATGAAGGCGCTGCAGGCGCTGGACGCCGACGTCGCCAAGGCGACCGCAGCCGTCGCAGTGGCAAAAGCGCGCGCCGGCACCACCGCCACGCGCGCGGTGCAGGAAGGCGTGCAGATGCATGGCGGCATGGGCATGACCGACCAGTTCGACATCGGCTTCTTCATGAAGCGCGCGAGGGTGTGCGAGGAATTGTTCGGCGACGCCAATTACCACACTGAGCAGCTGGCGCGGGCGCGGGGGTATTGATCGGGCACCTGTAGCCCGGATGGAGCGAAGCGAAATCCGGGATTCTGTCCGCGGCGAGACTGCCCCGGATTACGCTACGCTCCATCCGGGCTACAGGCCTTCGCGAGGATCGAAGCTCGCGCCCCGTCATTGCGAGGAGTTCTTGCGACGAAACAATCCAGAATCTTTCTGCGGAGGCAGTCTGGATTGCTTCGCTTCGCTCGCAATGACGGTCGATAGACCTCCGCTTACCGCATCGGCGGCGCGTACTGCACGCCGCCGGCGTTCCAGAGCTGGTTCATGCCGCGCGGGATCTTCAGCTTCGACTTCTCGCCGATGTTGCGCTCGTACATCTCGCCGTAATTGCCGACGTGGCGGATGATGCGGACGGCCCAATCCTTGGTGAGGCCGAGCTGCTCGCCGTAGTTGCCCTCGGTGCCGACGAGGCGCATCACTTCCGGCTTCTTCGACTTCAGGGCCTCGTCGATGTTCTCCGAGGTGACCCCGAGCTCCTCGGCGTTGATCATCGCGTACAGTGTCCACTTCACGATCATCATCCAGTCGTCGTCGCGCTGGCGCACGACGGGGGCGAGCGGCTCCTTGGAGATCATGTCGGGCAGGATCATGTGGTCGCCGGGCTTGGTCAGGTTCAGCCGGAGCGCATAGAGTTGCGAGACGTCGGCGGAGAAGGTGTCGCACTTGCCGGTGTCGTAGGCCTTCACCACGTCGGCGAGGTTGTTGAACTTCACCTCGTCATACTTCATGTTGTTGGCCTTGAAGTAGTCGGCGACGTTGAGCGCGGTCGTGGTGCCGGCCTGGACGCAGACCTTGCTGCCGTCGAGTTCCAGCGACGTCTCCTTGTTGCGCGACCGCGGCAGCATGAAGCCGGCGCCGTCGTAATAGGCGACCGCGGGGAAATAGAGGTCGTAGTCGAGCTCGCGCGCCATGCTCCAGGTCGAGTTGCGCGACAGGATATCCACCTTGCGGCTCTGCAGTTCCTTGAAGCGCTCGCTGGCATCGAGCGGGATGAACTTCGCCTTGCCGGGATCGTTGAAGATCGCCGCGGCCACCGCGCGGCAGAAATCGACGTCGAAGCCGGTCCAGTTCTTGTTGTCCTCGGAATACGAGAAGCCCGGCAGGCCCTTGTTGACGCCGCACAGCACTTCGCCGCGGCGCACGGTGCGCTTCAGCGTGCGGGTGTCGTAGAATTCGTAGATGATGGCCAGAACAGCGACCAGCACGGCGACGGCGAGCCCGATCAGCAGGCCGCCACGAAAGGTGCGCATCATGTTGCTCTCTCGAAAAATCGGGAAAAGGAATTGGGAGGAGGGCGCGGAGCATGATCCCCGGGGATCATGCTCCAACGATAGAATTACAGTTCCGGCTTCTGCCGGATCACCACCTTGGTGCCGACAGGGACGCGGTCGTAGAGATCGGCGACGTCGTTGTTGACGAGGCGGAAGCAGCCCGAGGACACTTTGGTGCCAATCGTGTCGGGACGGTTGGTGCCGTGGATGCGGTAGACCGTGGTGCCCAGATACATGGCGCGGGCTCCGAGCGGATTGCCGGGGCCGCCGGCCATGAAGCGCGGCAGATAGGGCTGGCGCTGGATCATCTCCGGCGGCGGCGTCCAGTCCGGCCACTCCTTCTTGTTGGTGATGGTCACCAGGCCCTGCCACTGAAAGCCGTCGCGGCCGACGCCGATGCCGTAGCGGATCGCGCGGCCGCCCGGCTGCACCAGATAGAGGTGCCGTTCGGCGGTCGAGACAATGATGGTGCCCGGCGGTTCGGTGGTGCGGAAGTAGACCACCTGCTTCTGCCATTCCGGATCGAGCTGGTAGGCGTCGTCGGCGATCAGGCCCGGCTCGTCGCCGCGGTCAGGCTGCTGCGCGGAGGCAAGCGGTGTGGACAGGATAAGCCCCACCGCGGCCATGAACATTCCGGTCAGGCGACGAAAATCGGTCATGTGAAGCTCTCCCCGCTGCCACAGCGCAAATCATTCAGAAGCATCAAACCTGAGGGGCAAGTTCATGGCAAGTTGATGGCGCGCCGCCCTGATATGTCACGAGAATACCTATGGTTTTTTGACGGCCCCACGCAATGCCACAAACAGGGGATGGCGCGAAAAGCAGTGCCCGCGCCATCCGTGCCGGGCGGGCGGGCGAAAGGGACGTCGTCATGCCGGGCTTGTCCCGGCCATGACGTTGGGGAAACTTCAATGCCCCAATCTCCATGCCGATGTCAGATCTTGTTGCTTTCCGCCGCGATCCCCAGCCGCCGCACGATCTCCGTCGCCACCGCGCGGGCCTCGACCCGCGATCCGATCCGGGGGCTGCGAAACCGCCGTCCCGAATGCAATCGGATCGTGACGATGCAGTGCTCGTCCTCGGACCGGCCGCGGCGCTCGACGGTGATCGTCTTCACGTCCGGCCCCGCGATATGGTCGGCGCGCGGCGTGCCGTCGCCCCACAGCCGTTCGACGCGGATATCGCTCTGCCGGATGGTCCAGAACGCGCCGGTGAGGAGATTGGCGTAGCGGTGCACCGCGAACGCGGCGAGCGCGCCGAGCGGCAACAGCAGGAGGTCGACATGGCTGGGCGGCCATCCGCGCCAGAGCTTGTAGGCGTAGGGCACGGCGGACAACGCAACGGCGATCAGCGCCACGATCCTGATGTCCCGCGCGGAAAACGCCTCCAGCGGCTCGCCGAGCTGCATCTCGGGATTGCTGGCATCGAGCGGATTGACGGGATCCTCGACA
>RXJC01000246.1 GCA_003963435.1 Bradyrhizobiaceae bacterium
CAGCGAAACCGGCGCGTCGAACTGGCGGAAGCCGCGCAGCACCCAATCCTGCCGCATCGGCTTGTCGTCGCGCGCGATCCCCATCGCGCCGAACAGTTTCTTGGCAATGTCGACCTGCCGCGTGCGATGCACGCCCTGATACTCGCCGTGGCCGACGATGTCGCGCTTGACCTTGGCCCCGCCGACCATCTCCTCCATGTTGCGGCGACGGACCTCTTCGAGCGGGCCGCCTGTGAGCACGTGGACATGCCAGGGCTGGGTGTTCATCGACGACGGCGCGCGCTTGGCGCTTTCGATGATCGCCTCGATCACGGCGCGCGGCACCGGCTCCTTCTTGAAGCCACGCACGCTGCGGCGCGACTGGACCAGCGTTTCGAATTCCACCTCTCGGAACCTCCCTGCCCGTTCGTCGCCGGCGTCATGACATGATGCGGTTGCCGGCGCGGCGCGCGAAATCTATGCTACCCCGCAAGCAAGACCAAGAACCCTGTGAGGAAGCCCATGGCCGCGCCACTCGACCCCGTCATCGCCCAGATCATTCCGCTCATGCCGATGCGCGATCCCACGGTCATGACGCCACAGAGCGCCCGCGATTCCTTGCGTGCACTGGCTGCCGCGCGTGCCGCCATCCCGCCCCCGCCGGTCGACAGCGTCGAGGATATCAAGGTGCAAGGCGGCGCGGGACCGCTCGATGCGCGCGTCTATCGGGTCGGCAGCACACCCGCGCCGACCGTCGTGTTCTTCCATGGCGGTGGCTGGGTCGCGGGCGACCTCGAGACTCACGACCGGCAGGGGCGCAACCTCGCGATCGAGACCGGCGCGGTCGTCGTCTCCGTCGACTATCGCCGCCCGCCTGAAACTCCCTTCCCCGGCGCCTTCGAGGACGCCTTCGCTGCCGTGAGCGACATCTTCACCCGCGTCGCGGAATTTGGCGGCGATGCAAAACGCCTCGGCGTTGCCGGCGACAGCGCGGGCGGCAATCTCGCCGCGACCACCGCGATCGCCTGCCGTGACGCCGGTATCGAGCTCGCCGCGCAACTGCTGGTCTATCCCGTGACCGACGTCCTCGGCGCTTACGCCGATGCGCGCGAGAACGCGCGCTATCCCTCACGCGCCGAGAATGCCGACGGCTACTTCCTGACGCGCGCCACGATGGAATGGTTTTGCGGCCATTATCTCGCCGATCCCGGCCACGCCAGCGACTGGCGCGTGTCGCCGCTGCGGGCCGCCTCTCTGGCCGGCCTCGCGCCCGCGGTCGTGACCACCGCCTGGTTCGATCCCTTGCGCGATGAAGGCGCGGCCTATGCGCGGGCACTGGAGGCCGCCGGTGTACGCGTCAAGCACCACGAGGGGTCCGGTCTGATCCACGGCTATTTCGGCATGGGCGACGCCTCGGACGCCGCGCGCGCCGAGGCGCAGCGCGCGCGGGCCGACTTCAAGACGCTGCTGATGCGTGGCGTATAGTCATCCGGGCGACGGGACGTCGCTCAACGCTGCGCGGCCGTGTGCCCCCAAATCTCGTCCCAGTCCTGGCCGGCGGCGTCGACGACGCGGCCGTCGGCTTCGAAGAATTTGTTCGGCACCTGGAACATCGCAAGGATGAGGGCGCCGTCAGGACACCAGGCGGCGTGGCGGCTGCCGGCCTCGCGCCAGATGAATTCGCCGGCTTTGCAGGCGATCCCCTTGGCCGGCCCCTCCTTGTCGACGAGCGCGCCTTCGATGACCCAGCTCTGCTCGATGCCGACATGTTCGTGATCCGGCAGCACCGCTCCCGGCGCGAACCGCATCAGGGCGGTCATCAGGCCGGTGCTGCGATCGAACAGCAGCGTCTTGGCCTCACAACCCGGAAAGCGCGTGGTCTGCCATTCCATGTCTTGAGGCCGAACCAGGTGAGAATGCTGGTCGGCGGCTTCCCGGTGTTTCGGGATCATTGCGTCCATCACGATGCTCCATCCAGCTCAGCCGACCAAGCCTAGCAGGACTGCCGGCCGGGGTCAGCGAGCAGTGCAACAAGCCGCCGGCCAGTCGAACGCCTATCCAAAAATCGTCGCGCGGCAGGGGCCCAGGCCCTCATCCAGCTTGATTGCGCCACGATTCCCGGTTCCAATCGCTCCGCCCTTTCTGGTTTACGGAGACACCCCCATGATGAAGCGGATTTTCCTGGCTGCGATCGTCGCCACCTTTGCGGCCGGCTCGGCCCTCGCGGACGACACCTGCGAGAGCAAGGCGGTCGGCAAGGACGGCAAGCCGCTGGCCGGCGCCGCCAAGACCTCGTTCATGAAGAAATGCAAGGAAGACGCCTGCGCGCCCAAGGCCGTCGGCTCCGACGGCAAGCCGCTCGCCGGCGCTGCCAAGAACAGCTTCATGAAGAAGTGCGAGACGAGCGCGTAAGGCGCCCGGAGAGGTCCACGGGAATCATCGCAAGACGTCATCGGGCTCGAACGAGACCGTATCGAGCCCGATTTGCTGTTTCTCACATCTCCATTTGGCCGCCTCGACGCCCGT
>RXJC01000123.1 GCA_003963435.1 Bradyrhizobiaceae bacterium
GCAGGATATGGACGTCCTCCGAGCCGACGAAATAGCGCTGCACCTCCGCAATCAGCTTCGCCCGCACCTCGCTCTGAAGCCAGGCGCGCGCTGCGGCCGGGCTTGCAAAGCGCAGGATCGTGACCCAATCGACGTGTGCCGGGGGCTGCGGCGGCACCACCTCCTGGCTGAGGAAGCCCGGCCAGGCCTTGAGCACCTCGCCGACCTCGCCGTTCCAGCGCGCGAACGCGGCAAAGCCGTCGTCCGCAATACGACGCTGGATGACGAGGGCAACCGGCTGGCCGGCAGTGTCAGGAGATGCGCTCATGAGCAGCCGTCTCAACTCTTCTTGTAGAGACGCTTGCCCATCACCCAGGTCTCGTCGACGCAACGATCGTCGCCGACCATCATGACGGCGAACAGCATGCTCGCGGCCTCGTCCATCGTGCGCGGGCCGGCGCCGTCGGCGATCAGCGACTGGTGCCACGCTTGCGCCACCTGTCCGCCATTCGGATCGAGCGCGACGAAATCGGCCTCCTTGCCGGGCTCGAAATTGCCGAGCTTGTCGTCGATGTAGAGGCCCTCGGCACCGCCGAGCGTGATCGACCAGAAGCCGCGATAGGGCGAGAGCTTGTTGCGCTCGGCTTCGGCGAGGTCCTTACGCACGGGATCGATGCTGCCGTCGAGCAGCGTGTTGTTGCACATGCCGACCTTGTAGGCGTCGTCGAGCACGGAAATCATCGAGAAGCGGTTGCCGCCGCCCATGTCGGTCCCGAACGACATCTTGACGCGGTGCTCGGGATCGGTGGCGCGGCCGAGACGGAACAGGCCGCTGCCCAGGAACAGGTTCGAGCACGGGCAGAACACCACCGCAGCGCCCTTCTTCGACATGCGGCGGAATTCGTTGTTGGAGAGATAGACGCCGTGGCCGCCGGAGAATTTGGGACCGACCAAATCGAACTTCTCGTAGACGCCGAGATAGTCCTGGCAGTCCGGATGCTCGACCAGCACGCCGCTGCATTCGGCCGGGTTCTCGGAGATGTGGGTGTTGACCCAGCAATCCGGATGCTCGTGCTTGAGGCGCTGACACGCCTTCAGCAGCTCCGGCGAGGCGCCGAAGGCGAAGCGCGGCGTGATGGCGTAGAGGTTGCGGCCCTTGTTATGGTACTGCGCGATCAGCCGCTTGCTGTCGCGATAGAAATTCTCCGGGGTATCGATGAAATCCTCCGGCGCGTTGCGATCGATGCCGGTGAGACCCGCGATCACGCGCATGTTGCGGCGGGCGGCTTCCTCGAACAATTCCTCGGTTGAAACCGGCGAGGAACTGGTGAAGGCCTGACAGGTCGTGGTGCCGGACGCCAGCAGCGCGTCGAGGAAACGCTTCACGCCCTCGCGCGCGTAGTCGCGATCCCGGTATTTGAGCTCTTCCGGATAGACCCATTTCTGCAGCCACGGCAGCAGCTGCTCGCCATAGGCCCCGAGCACGCGGGTCTGCGGCAGATGGATATGGCCGTCGATGAAGCCGGGGACGATGATGCGGTCCTTGATGTCAGTGATCTCGACGCCCGGATGCGCAGCGGAGATCTTGTCATATGGACCGAACGCCCTGATGACGCCGTCGGCGACGATCATCAGGCCGTCCTGGTGGAAGCGCGCGGCGGCCTGCTCGTTGCCGACGTGCTTCCAGGGATCGTCGACGAAGTCGAAGAACGTGCCGCGAATACCGACGGTGGTCATGAATGGGTTCCTTCCTTAGGTCTGTGTGGCTTGGCGCGCTGCGGGCAGCGAGATCGCAAGCGGCGTGCCCGCAAGGGCGCAGAGGCCGAGATAGAGCCATCCGATCGGCGCCTGCGTCGCTTCCGGCAACACCGCGGCGATCGCCATGGCGCCACTGACGGCGAGATAGCAGAGCGCGCTGATCAGGCCGCCGATCAGGCCGTGGTCGCGTTCGAACAGGCCGAGCGCCATGCCGTACATCATCGGGCACAGCACGCCGCAGCCGCCGAGCACCAGCGCGCCGCCGATCGTGATCGACACGAAATCGAGGCCGAGGATCATGCCGGTTGCGGTCAGCACCGCCGCGCCGGCGAGAAACAACGCGAAGGCACCGAAGCCCAGCATGCGCGCCGGCATGAAGCGCGCGAAATGCGCGCAGCCGAGCTCGCCCGCGAGATTGACGCCGCCAAGGCCGAGCGCGACCAGGCCGTAGATCGCCGCCGAATAACCGAGGCCGGTCTGGTAGAAGAACGGCGCGACGACGCCAAAGGCGAGCTGCGCGCTCGCGGCCGCGGCAAACACCAGCACGAAGGCCAGGAAGCCTGGACGCAGCAGCGCCTCGCGCAGGATGCCCGCGGTACGGCGCGGATCGAACGGCGCGCGCCGCTCCGCGGGCAGCGTCTCGGGCAGGAAAAACACGACGATGGCGGCAACGATCGCCGCGGCGATCGCGATGATGACGAAGACGCCGCGCCAGGACGTCAGCTCGACGATGAAGCCGCCCGCCGCGGGCGCAAGCACCGGCGCGAGCCCCCAGGCGGCGCCAAGCAGGCCGGAGATCGCAGTCAGCTCACGGCCGCGAAAACAATCGGCCGCGACCGCATAGGCGACGACGAGGCAGGTGCAGCCGCCGATGCCTTGCAGGAAGCGCAAGCCGAGCAGCAGCGAGGCACTGGTGGCGAGCGCGCAGGCAATGCTCATCGCGATCAGCACCGACAGGCCTGCGAGCAGAACCTTGCGACGGCCGAGCGTATCGGAGGCGATGCCGACCGGCACCAGCGCCAGAGACATGCCGAGCATGTAGGCGGTGACGGTGTTCTGCATTGATGCCGAGTCGGTCGCGAGATCGACCACCATCTGCGGCAAGCCCGGCGTATAGGCATCGAGCGGGATCTGACTGAATGGCACGACGCACAACAGGATCGGCACGATCCCGCTTCTGGCGCGACCGGCATCCGAAGAAAGTGCAGTCATGACTTACGCCCCTCGATTTCCGCCGGTCCTGTCTTTTCGTGCGCGCAATGAGAGGCGCCGATGCAGGTTGCGGATATTGACGCG
>RXJC01000213.1 GCA_003963435.1 Bradyrhizobiaceae bacterium
AATCAAGGCGCGCGGCGCAATCCAGGAGCTGGATACGCCCTACGGCCGCCTGCGCTTTGCCGGCAGCGGCTTCAAGCTCGCCCATGGCGGCGGCAAGCTGGACCGGATGGCGCCGGAGCTGGGCGCCGATGCGGATGCGGTGCTGAGTGAGCTTGGGTTTGACGCCACCGAGATCGCGCGGCTGAGGGCCGCAGAGATCGTCTGATGTCCGCACGCTAGATCGCCTTGGCTGCGACCTTCGCGGCGCTTAGGATGTCCCGTCTGACACCGTCGTCCTTCACGGCGCGGGCCATGTCCGCCGCCCCCGTCAGAATCGCGAGGAGTGCCAGCGCCCGCTGGCGCGCGTGGCCGCCCCGGAAACCGCTTGCAACCACGTCCGCCAATTTTTCGAGCTCGGCCTGATAGACGGCGCGCGTTGCAGCATCCGCACGTGCAACGTCGGAGGAGAAGCTCGGCAGCGCGCAGGCTTCGTCGAGGCCGACCTCCATCCGCTCTCCCAGATAGAAATCAATGAACGGATCGCGCCAGCTACTGCCATACTGCGTCTGAAACCGGCCGATGCCTTCGCGCAGAAACGCAAGACCGTCCGCCACGGCGAGCCGGAACGCATCCGCCTTGGACTCGAAATGGGCATAGAACGCCCCTGACGTGAGACCTGCGCCTTTCGCCAGCGCATCGACGCCCGCGCCGCCAAATCCGCCAATGCGGAAGCCGCGTCCCACCGAATCTGCCAGCCGTACCCGCGCGTCGCCTTCGCTCCTCCTCGGTCGTGCCATCGCAAATCACCTCCTCGATATAACGATCGCTATATTGTTCTTGACGATATAACGATCGTTATGTTTTATATAACGACCGTTATCTCACGGTGCAAAGCTGGAGAAACTAAAATGCCCATCCAAGTCATCGTTCCCGAAGGCACCCTCACGCCGGCCGGAGAGGCCGAGGCGTTCCGCAAGCTGACCGAGTTGCTGTTGCGGCTGCACGGCCTGACCGGCAATCCCTTCATGACGCCGAATGTGATCGGCGAGGTCACCGTGGTCCCGAACAACCGCACCTACGCCGGCGGAAAGCGCGCGGACATCGCCGTGTTCGAACTGACGGTGCCGTCCTTCGTACTGCCGACGCAGGAGCTGAAGGACGCCTGGATCTCGGAGGGGACCGCGATTATCGAAACCGCGGCCGAGGGTCGTATTAGGCGTGAACAGATCTTCGCCAATGTCAGATATGCCGTGGACGGCGGCTGGGGTATCGGAGGCAAGGCCTTCAGCAACGCCGCACTCGGATCGGCCGTCGCCGCGGCCTGAGTGCGAGGCCGTCGTGGGACCATCGCCTCGCGCGTAGTCATGCCGCCTGGAGCAAAGTGAGGCGTACACGCCGTTGCTGGTCGCGGATCCGGAAAGATGGCGGGCAAGGCGCGTTACGCCTTTGCCCACCGACGGGACCGTTACTAAAATAACGATCCCTGCCCGCCATCGGCTGGCCCTGTCGCCGCCTTCCGCACCACCTTCTTCGGCTTCGCCGCCTCGGCTTCCGCCGCCGTCTCCTCCGCACTGATCGGCAGAACCAGCTGTTCGTCGTCATTGGCGACGCGGTTGACGCGGGTGGAGACCGGGTGCCAGGCGAATTCACCGATGCGCGGAGCCGTCAGCAGCGGCAGGATCGCATCGACCTCGTCGCCGCTGACGTCGAGCCAGCGCTCGAAATCCCGCTCGCTGATGGTGACGGGCACGCGGTCATGCAGCGCGGCGAGGTCCTCGCTTGCGGCGGCCGTGACGATCGCGACGGTATCGAGCTCCTCGCCGTTCGGCCCGGCCCAGGTCTCGAACAAAGCGGCAAAGCCGAGCGGCGCACCGTCGGCGCGGTGGATGAAGAAGGGCTGCTTGCGGCCGCCTTCCGACTTCCATTCGTAATAGCCGTCGGCCGGGATCAGGCCGCGGCGGCGGCGAATCGCGCGCTTGAACGCGGGCTTCTCAAGCACCGTCTCGGAGCGGGCATTTATCAGGAGCGTGAATCCGCGGGGGTCCTTGACCCATCCAGGCACGAGACCCCACCGCATCAGTCGGAAATGGCGGGCCCCGTTCTCGACCAACACAACCGGAATCGGTTGTGTCGGGGCGACATTGTACCGCGGCGGGAAATTCGGCTGCTCGACATAGCCGAACAGTTGCCGCAAGGCCGCGGGGGCCGAAGTTATGACGAAGCGTCCACACATCCCAGGGCGTCTATATAGGGTCCGTTCAGGTCCTTTTAACCCCGAACGTTAACACTGCGGCAGATGAGCTCAACGGCCTCCCAACCCGCGCGGACGCATGTACAGACGGGCCCCGAGGCCGCCGACTGGGCCGAGCGGCTGCGCGTGGCCAATATCAACCCGCGGACCGGGCTTGCCACCGACTATCTCAACCATTTCAATGAAGCCGTGATGTTGCTGGAAATGGTTCCGGACATGCCGGAATGCGCGGAAGATTTCTTGACCTGGACGCCGCTGTCCTATGCCGAGCATTTCACGGCGTCGAATTTCAAGGCGCGCGATCTCGCCATCGAAGCCTATGAGAAGGCCGATCCCAACGTGCGCGCCCAGTTCGACCACATCACGGATACCATGACCTCGATCCTGACCGCGGTCGGCTCGGCCATGCGGGAGGTCGAGAAGGACACCACGCGGATCCGCCTCGCCGAGCAGGCTGCCCTCTGGGTCAAACCGCTGATTGCGGCCTGCGGCGGCATCATCCATGGCGGGGCCGAAGCGGACGTCGACACCATCATGGCGAACTGAGCCAAGTCCGTTCAGAAAATGGCTTCGGTCGTCCAGCCCACCCACCCCCAACTCGCCGTCAGTGCCGCGATTTTCCGCGACGGCAAGGTGCTGCTGACCCGCCGCGCCCGCTCGCCCGCCAAGGGCTTCTATTCGCTCCCCGGCGGCCGGGTCGAATTCGGCGAATCGCTGCACCAGGCGCTGGCGCGCGAGGTCGACGAGGAAACCGGCCTCGACATTGCCATCGTCGGCCTCGCCGGCTGGCGCGAGGTGTTGCCGGCCGCGCCCGGCGCCGGCCACTATCTGATCATGTCGTTTGCGGCCCTCTGGGTGGCCAGGGAGCCGGCCCTGAACGACGAGCTCGACGATTACCGCTGGATCTCCCCTGGAGCCCTGGCGAGCCTCAGCGACCTCAAGCTGACCGGGGGGCTGGACGAGGTCATCCAGTCGGCCGCCCGACTGGTCGGGGCCTGACGACCCGCCTTGCGTCCACAGGCCCAAGGAGGCATACAGCCGGCCGATGTCCACGCGATTTCTGGCCATTTTTGTCCTGATTCTCGCCTGCGCCTCCGCGCCTGCGAGGGCGCAGGACGTGGCGGCGCCGTTTGACGGCGATTTGCAGCGCCTGGCCGAGATCCTCGGCGGCCTGCATTACCTGCGCGGTATCTGCGGATCCAACGAGGGCAACAAATGGCGCAACGAGATGCAGGCGCTGATCGACGCCGAAACGCCCTCCGGCGAGCGCCGTACCCGCATGATCGCGGGCTTCAACCGCGGCTATAACGGCTTTCAGCAGACCTACCGAAGCTGCACCCCGGCCGCGACGGTGGCGATCCGCCGGTACATCGAGGAAGGCTCGAAGATCTCGCGCGATCTGACGGCGCGGTACGCGAACTGAGTCTCTCCCCGTGTCGTTCCGGGGCGTGACGAAGTCGCGAACCCGGAATCCATCCATCCACCATCTCTGCAGAACGATGGATTAGTTCGCGCTGCGCGCGCCCCGGAATGACAGAACGGATCGACGCGACGGCCGGCCGGGAACCCTGTCATCGACTTTGTTCACAGCCGTTAACCGTTCTTAAAGATGTGGCCTAGCGGTCGTTAACGACCGTGCTACACCTCTCGCACAGCGCATCGCCGTGGATCGCGCCCCAGCCCTGATCGAGTTTCATGAGCCAGCCGATTTCCTACGCCCCCGCCCGCGCGCCGCTGCCCGATCACGAGCAGAAGCAGGCCGCACTGAGCTATCTCAACGAGGCCTGGGCCGAAGCGCGCCATGACGGCGTCGACGGCGACTGCCTGGCGCAGGCGAGCCTGTTTGCGGCTTTCGCCGAGCTCGTCGGCACCTATGGCGAGGACGCGGTCGCCAAGTTCGTCGAGGGCTTTCCGGGCCGCATCCGTAACGGCGAATTCTCGGTCGACATCTGCAGGCAATAAGTCCTGCCGAAAATGACCCCGCCACGCGGGCGGGGCCAGTCGACGGATGAATGACTTTGCGATGCGCATTTGGCGAAAGGCTTCGCGAAGTCTGCCGCGTTATCGCACAGAAGCCGCTTCCAGCGGACAAGCATTAGTCTCGCGGCCATCGGGAGATGTTCCCGCAAGCCGCGGGAATGCGCTCCCTCCCCTCACGGCTCGACCTTGAGCATCGCTTTCATGTTGGGATGATAGCGGCAGTAATACTCGATCGTTCCCGCCTTCTTCAGAATTGACGTCGCCGATTTCTTCGGCGGCAGCATCACGTCGAAATCACCATTCTTAGCGGTGGCGGTGTGGGCGAAGACGTCCTTGTTGATCCAATTGATGGTATCGCCGACCCTGGCCGATATCTCGGCCGGCGAGATCACGAGATTCTCCATCGTGATCTCGATCGTCGCGGCGTGCGCCGGGGCGACCATCGCCGCGACGGCAAGCGCGATAGCTAACGAAGTCAGCCGCCCCGACATCATCGCACTCTCCTATTTCAGCTCGGCCGCGACGTGCTCGGCGTGCTGCTGGTGGCCCTGAAAGATCTTCAGGCCGGTCTGAAGAAAACTCTTCAATTCGGCATTGCCCGCGGACGGAATCAGCTGCGTCGCCAGGGCGCCGTTGACCTGCTTGTGGTAGGCAACCTCGTTGGCGACATAGGCCTTGTCGAAGGCAGCACCGCTCAGCTTATCGAGTTCGGCCAGCTTGTCGCTCGCCTGCTTGGACAGCGCCTTGCTGGTGGCGTTGTCTTCAGGCGTGACATTCAGCTTCTTGACCAGCGCGAGCGCCTGCTTGTTGACGGCCTCGTGGTCGCGCAGCATGTCCTCGGCAAACGCCTTCACGCCCTTGCTCTTCGCCTTCTTCTGCGCCTGCTTGGCGGCGTTGATGTCGATGACGCCAGCGGTGTAGGCGATATGGGCGATCTGCGGATCGGTGGGCTTGTCGGCTGCGCTGGCGCCTTGCAGCAGCGCGGGACTCGACAACAGAATGGCCGCGGCGATGGCCGCGCTCCTTCGGATGAACATGGCTTGATACTCCTGTGGTGCCGGACAGTTTTCCCGGCGTTGCTTCACAGGAATTGGATGGGCGTTTCGCGCGAACGTTCCCGAAAAATCTTCAGCCGCCGATTCCGAGACGTTTCAGCACCGCCTCCGTCAGGCGCTCGCAGCGCCAACCGGCGAACGGAAACGCATCCATCATCACCGGCCCGATTTCTTTCTCGACATTCTCGCGCAGCATGGTGCGGGCGCGGTGCAGTCTGGTCTTCACAGTCTCGGGCTTGACGCCGAGCAGACCGGCGGTCTCCTCGATGTTCATGCCCTCCATGACCCGCGCGACGAAGACCATGCGAAAAACATCCGGCAACTCGTCGATGGCGCGTTCGACGACGCGCTGGATTTCACGTTGAGCCATGGTCCTTTCCGGATCGCCTGCGGGAGAAACGGGGAATGTGATGATCTGCGCCTCTAGCGCCTCTTCCGGCACCGCACCGAGCGCGACATGCGACTTTGCGCTTCGCACCCGGCCAAGCGCTTCGTTGATGGCGATGCGCGACAGCCAGGTCGACAGCCCGGAATCGCCGCGGAAACCGTCGAGATGGGTGAAGGCGCGGACATAGGCCTCCTGCACCACGTCCTCGGCTTCACTATCGCTGCGCAGGATTCCCCGGGCGAGCCTATAGAGCCTGCGGTTGTTGGCTTGCATGATCTCACGGAGCGCGGCTTCATCCCGGCGCCGCGCCCGGTCGATCAGCTCGGCTTCCGATGTCCTGACGCCGGCGGACAGGCCGACTGCGTTCCCTGGCATGGCGGGTCCCTTGTCTCCACTGGTTCCGGACATTGGATGCAGGCCTGGGGGAAAGGTTCCCGGATTTCTTTTCCTGCTCTTGCCCCCCCGGAGGCCAAGACCAGCGCGCGCGCCTAATCCGTCTCGATCGGCAGTGCCGGATCCCTTGCCCATTCGCCCATCGAGGCGTCGTAGAGCCTGAGCTTGTCGTAGCCGAGCTGCGTCAGCAGGAACAGGTCGATCGTCGCCGAGATGCCGCCACCGCAATAACAGATCACGTTCTTGTCCCGCGTGACGCCCGCTGCGGCCAACTTGGCTTCGGCGTCGGCGAGCGTCGTCAGCGTCTTGTCGGCATTGACGAGCGTCGCAGCCGATACGTTGACGCTGCCGGGAACGCGGCCGGGCCGGCCGTAGCGGCTCGGCTCGAGGCCGCGATGAAATTGCGGCCCCAGAGCGTTGACGATCACCGTCGCGGGATCCCCGATGCGCGCCTTCACCACATTCTTGTCGACGAACAAGCCCTCCCGCGGCGCCGCCTTGAAGGTGGTGGCCGGATAGCCCTTCGGCGCGCCTGTTGCGACCGCCCGCCCCTCCTCCTTCCATTTGTCAAAGCCGCCGTCGAGCACCTGCGCATCGACGCCAAGCGAACGCAGCATCCACCAGAACCGCGTCGACCACATCATCGTGCCGATGCTGTAGAGCACGATGGTCTTGCTTGCATCGAGGCCGTGGCGGCCGAACGCGGTCTCGAGCTGCGCGACATCGGGCATCATGAAGAACTGTCGCGACGAGGTGTCGGAGAACTCGCCCTGCAGGTCGAGGAAATCGGCGCCCGGAATGTGGCCGGATTCGAAGGTCTTGTCGCCGGGCACGGCGCGATACGGCACGTCGCTGCCGGGCGGGACGGGCTCGTTGTAGGTCGTGCAATCGTAGAGGCGCAGATTGGGATCGCCGAGAATGGCGGCGAGCTGCTCGGTCGTGATAAGGGCGGCTGGCTGGGACATCGGACTGCACTCCGTTCGAGAGGAAGTGTAGACCCCTCCCCTCGTCATTGCGAGGAGCTCTTGCGCCGAAGCAATCCAGACTGCCTGAACAAAAAGATTCTGGATTGCTTCGCGGAGCCTGTCATCGGGCCGCACCTCGCGCGGACCCGTTGGCTCGCAATGACGGAAAGGTGCGTTCGTCCCTGACGGAAGAGCCCTACGGCTTCAGCGTCTCCAGGAACCGCACCGCTTCGCCTTGCGCTGATGTCACCAGCTCGCCCTGCCACATCACGCGGCGGCCGCGGATGAAGGTGCCGACGGGCCAGCCGGTGACACGCTTGCCGTCATAGGGGGTCCAGCCGGCCTTGGAGGCCACCCATTCGTGGGTGATGGTCTCGCTGCGCTTCAAGTCGACGATGGTGAAGTCGGCGTCGTAGCCGGCGGCGATGCGGCCCTTGCAGGCCATGTTGTAGAGGCGCGCGGGACCGGCGCTGGTGAGGTCGACGAAGCGGGCCAGCGACAACCGGCCGGCATTCACGTGATCGAGCATCAAGGGCACCAGCGTCTGCACGCCGGTCATGCCGGAGGGCGAGGCCGGATAGGTCTTCTGCTTCTCCTCCAGCGTATGCGGAGCGTGGTCGGAGCCGAGCACGTCGATGATGCCCTGCTCGATGCCGCGCCAGATGCCGGCGCGGTGATCGGCGCCGCGTACCGGCGGGTTCATCTGCGCCAGCGTGCCGAGCTGCTCGTAGCATTCGGGCGCGACCAGCGTGAGATGATGCGGCGTCGCCTCGCAGGACGCGACGTCCTTGTGGTCGCGCAGGAACTCGATCTCTTCCTTGGTCGAGATGTGCAGCACGTGGATGCGCTTGCCGGTCTCGTGCGCGAGCTTGACCAGGCGCTGCGTCGCCATCAACGCCGCGGTCTCGTCGCGCCACACCGGATGCGAGCGCGCATCGCCCTCGATGCGCAGCGATTTGCGATCGTTGAGGCGGTACTCGTCTTCGGCGTGGAAGGCGGCGCGGCGCTGGATCACCTGGAAGATGCGGCGCAGGCTCTCGTCGTCCTCCACCAGCAGCGCGCCTGTCGAGGAGCCGATGAACACCTTGACGCCGGCGCAGCCCGGCGCGCGCTCCAGCACCGGCAGGTCCTGCACGTTCTCGCGGGTGCCACCGATGAAGAAGGCGAAATCGCAATGCATGCGGTGATGGGCGCGCTTCACCTTGTCGGTGAAGTCGGCCTCGGTCACCGTCAGCGGCGCGGTGTTCGGCATCTCGAACACGGCGGTGACGCCGCCCATCACGGCGCTACGCGAGCCGGTCTCGAGGTCTTCCTTGTGCGTCAGCCCGGGCTCGCGGAAATGCACCTGCGTGTCCATCACGCCGGGCAGGATGTGCAGGCCCTTGCAGTCGATCACCTCGGCGGCGGAGCCGTGCGACAGCGGGCCCAGCTCGGCGATGCGGCCATTGGTGATGCCGATGTCGCGAACACCTTCGCCATCCTGGTTGACGACGGTGCCGTTCTTGAGGATCACGTCGAAGCGCTGGGTCATGGCTGAAGGCCTCTCTCA
>RXJC01000002.1 GCA_003963435.1 Bradyrhizobiaceae bacterium
CGCGGTCGATGAAGCATCGGTCCGCGACATTCCCGGCATCAAAGCCGTGGTGCGCATCGGCGATTTCGTCGGCGTCGTCGCCGAGCGCGAGGAGAACGCGATCCGCGCGGCGGAGCAGCTCAAGGTGAGCTGGAAGCCGACGCCGACACTGACGGATCTTTCGGACGTCGAGACCGCGCTGCGCGCCAATCCGTCCACGCCGCGCACGCTGATCGACAAGGGCGACGTCGATGCGGCGATCTCGGGCGCAGCCAAGCCGATGCGGCGTACCTACCTCTGGCCGTATCAGATGCACGCCTCGATCGGCCCATCCTGCGCCGTCGCCGATTTTCAGGACGGCAATATCCGGGTCTGGTCCGGCACGCAGAACCCGCACGTGCTGCGCAGCGACCTTGCGCTCCTGATCGAACGTCCCGAGAGCGAGATCGAGGTCATCCGCCTGGAGGCCGCCGGCTGCTACGGCCGCAACTGCGCCGACGACGTCACCGCCGACGCGCTCCTGCTGTCGCGCGCGGTCGGCCGGCCCGTGCGCGTGCAGCTGACGCGCGAGCAGGAGCACGCCTGGGAGCCCAAGGGCACCGCGCAGCTCATCGACGTCAATGGCGGGCTCGATGCCGATGGCGGCATCGCCGGTTACGATCTCGCCACGCGCTATCCCTCCAATGCCGCACCAACGCTGGCGCTGCTGCTCACCGGCCGCATCTCGCCGGATCCCGCCGTGCTCCAGATGGGCGACCGCACCGCGATTCCGCCCTATGACTACGATCATATGCGCGTCGTCGCCCACGACATGGCGCCGATCGTGCGCGCCTCCTGGTTCCGCGGCGTCTCGGCACTGCCGAACACGTTTGCGCATGAATCCTACATCGACGAGGCGGCCACCGAGGCCGGCGTCGACCCGATCGAATACCGCTTGCGCTATCTGAAGGACCCACGCGCGGTCGACCTCGTCAACGCGGTCGCCGAACGTGCAGGCTGGACGCCGCGCCCGGTGCGCGAGGAGAAGGACGGCGAGGTCGTGCATGGCCGCGGCTTTGCTTATGCGCTCTATGTCCACAGCAAGTTTCCCGGCTATGGGGCGGCGTGGTCGGCCTGGGTCACCGACGTCGCGGTCAACAAGTCCACCGGCGATGTCAGCGTCACGCGTGTCGTCGCCGGGCAGGATTCCGGGTTGATGATCAACCCCGACGGCGTGCGCCACCAGATCCACGGCAACGTCATCCAGTCCACCAGCCGCGCGTTGATGGAAGAGGTCTCGTTCGAACGCGGCGCGGTCGCTGCCCGCGAATGGGGCGCCTATCCGATCATGCCCTTCCCCGACGTGCCCAAGATCGACGTGTTGATGTTGCCGCGGCAGGACCAGCCGCCGCTCGGCGTCGGCGAGTCCGCCTCGGTGCCGAGCGCAGCGGCGATCGCGAATGCGATCTTCGACGCCACCGGCGTACGCTTTCGCGAGCCGCCGTTCACGCCCGAGCGAATCCTGAGAGGGTTGCACGGCGAAGCATCGCCGGTAGCGCAGGCTTTGCCGGCACCCGTTGCACCGCCGTCGCGCATCTGGAAAAATCCCTTCGCCGATCGCGCTGGCGTCTTTGCGGCGATTGCGGCCGTCTGTACCGCCGCAATTGGCATTGGCGCCGCCCTATTGCCGGGGCGCGCCATCGCGCCGATCGCGCGGCCCGATGCATCGGTCTATTCCGCGGCAACGATTGCGCGGGGCCAGCAGCTCGCAGCGCTCGGCAATTGTGCGGAGTGCCACACCACGATCAACGGCGTGCTCAATGCCGGCGGTCGCGCGCTAGAGACGCCGTTCGGCACGATCTATTCGACCAACATCACGCCCGACGTCGAGACTGGCATCGGCGCGTGGTCCTATCCCGCCTTCGAGCGCGCGATGCGCGATGGGCTGCATCGCGACGGCAGGCAGCTTTATCCCGCCTTCCCCTACACGCATTTCGCCAAGACCAGCGATGCCGATATGCAAGCGCTCTACGCCTATCTGATGGCGCAGCCTTCGGCACGCGCGACGGCGCCCGCAAACGCGCTCGCCTTCCCTTACAATCTCCGTCCGTTGCTGGCTGGCTGGAATGCATTGTTCCACCAGACGCGCGAGTTCAAACCCGATCCTGCGAAGTCGGAAGCCTGGAATCGCGGCGCCTATCTCGTCGAGGGCCTCGGCCATTGCAGCGGCTGCCATTCGCCGCGCAATGCGCTCGGCGCCGAGCAACACAACGCCTACCTCGCCGGCGGCTTTGCGGAGGGCTGGGAGGCACCGCCGCTGACGTCGCTCTCGCACGCGCCGATCCCGTGGAACGAGGACGAGCTGTTCGCCTATTTGCGCACCGGCCATTCGCGCTATCACGGCGTCGCCGCCGGCCCGATGGCGCCGATCGTGAGGGATCTCAAGGCCCTGCCGGACCAGGACATCCGGGCGATGGCGGTCTATCTCAGCTCGTTCGGTGAGGCCGCGGCCGATGCGCCTGTTCTCGCAGCGAAACTCG
>RXJC01000124.1:0-3179 GCA_003963435.1 Bradyrhizobiaceae bacterium
GGAAAGCGCGGCCCCTCCGCCACGATCAGCCGCACCAGATCGCCCCGCCTGGTGTTGATGACCTCTTTCAGGAAGGTGCCGGCAAAGGTCTCGACGAACTCGCGCACGGTCCCGGTCGGCGGCGGCAGTGCGGTCAGCCGCTCCACCACCGGCACGATCACGATGCGCACCAGCTCCTCGAACATCGATTCCTTGTCCTTGAAGTGCAGGTAGATCGTGCCCTTGGCGACGCCGGCCCGCTTGGCGATGTCGTCGAGGCGCGTTGCGGCAAAGCCGCGGGCGATGAACTCCTCCATCGCCGCCTCCACGATCGCCGCACGCCGCTCCAGCGCGCGCGTAGCGCGGTTCGAAGCAGGCACCGCTTCGCCGGCCGCGGACGCGCGGACGCCGCTCTCTGCGGACGGTTTGGCGAGCCTGGTGGACCGTTTTGTCATTGGAAATTTATGACTGACTAGTCAGTCATAGTCAAGCTGGACGCAGGATCGAACGAACGAATTAGCATTGACTAATTCATTAGTAATCGCTAATTTGATTGCATGATCGAAGCTGCACCAAACCCCGTCACCACCGTGATGCGTGCCCTCGCCGACCCGACGCGCCGGGCCGTGTTCGAGCGCGTGTTCGAAAGCAAAGAGATCAGCGTCGCCGAGCTGACGCGCGGCAGTGGTGTGACCCAGGGTGCGATCTCGCAGCATTTGAAGTCCCTCAAGCAGGCCGGCCTCGTCGCCGAGCGCGCCGAGGGCCGCAACGTCTATTACCGCGCCGCGCCGCAGGGGCTCGAGCCCCTGGTCAGCTGGATGGACCATTACGGCGTGTTCTGGCGCGAGCGCTTCCAGAACCTGCGTGACCTCTTGAAGGAGATCGATCCGTGAGTGCAGTTGCTTCCAAGGTCCAAACCCAGGACATCGTCATCGACGAGGTCTTCCCTCACGCCGTCGCAACGATCTGGAAGGCGCTGACCAGCGCCCAGTTGATCGCGCGCTGGCTGATGCCGCCGACCGGTTTCGAGGCCGTCGAAGGCAACACCTTCACGTTCAAGACCAATCCGGCCGGCGCGTGGGACGGCACGATCCATTGCCGCGTTCTGGAGGTCGTGCCGAACCAACGCTTTGCCTACGCCTGGAAAGGCGGCGACGAGAGCAATACCGGATACGGCTCGGCGCTTGATACGGTCGTCACCTGGTCGCTCACACCGGTCGAAGCAGGTACGCGCGTGCGCGTCGTGCATTCCGGCTTCGTGACGCCGAAGAACGACACGGCTTATCGCAACATGAGCGACGGCTGGGTCAAGGTGCTGCAGCGGCTCGATGCCATCTCCGGCGAAGACAGGTAAGGAGGCATCGCGATGGACAAGCCCTATACCGGCGGCTGCGCCTGCGGTGCGATCCGTTATTCGATTCACGGCGAGCCCCTGTTCAGCAATCATTGTCAGTGCCGGGACTGCCAGCGGGAAAGCGGCAGCGGCCATGGCTCGTACGCGACATTCGCGCGCGCCGCCGTCACGGTGACCGGCGAGGCGAAGCATTGGGACATGGTCGCCGACAGCGGCAACGCGAAGACGCGCGGCTTCTGCCCCACCTGCGGCGTGGCCGTGTTTATGACTTTCGCCGCAATGCCCGACATCTTCACCATCCGCGCGGCAAGCCTCGACGAACCCGCGCGCTACACGCCGCAGGTCGTGACCTACGCCGCGCGGGGACACGGCTGGGATCGGCTCGACCCCGACCTGCCGAAGTTTGCAGGCATGCCGCCGGGTTAAGGTTACGCGCGCCGAGGGCGGTCGACCGTTCACAAGCATGGCCGGATGTAAGGCCGGTTGATTTCCCACAGCTCTTCCAGCAGGCCGCGTGCGGCCTGCTCGGAATGGACCACGGGGTCGAGCAGCAGCGCCTGCAACGCCATTTCCTTCGATGCATGCATCGCCGCTTCCACCGCCATCTGCTGAACCTGAACCTGGACCGTCATCAGCTTGGCGACGCCGTCTGGCAGCGGCCCGAGCGAGACCGGGTGGATGCCCGCGGCATCGGCCTCCACCGGCACCTCCACTGCGGCATCGGCCGGCAGGTTCGGGATCACCTGTCGATTGTGAATGACGGCGGATTCGATGAATTGCTTCCGGTTATGGACGATGGCGGCGATGATGCTGATCGCGCGCTCCCCTGACGGCATCGACCACCAGTCCGGCATCACGGCCTGGCCTGCAAGCACGTCATCGATCAGCCGCGTCAGCTTCGCGCGCTCGCCCTCGTCCCAGTCGAAATTGTAACCGCCCTCGCCTGCCTCCCAGCCGAACGAGAGATATTCGCCAACGTGACCGTCGCCACAACCAAGCCAGTAGCCGAAGGCGTGCAACAATTTGCGCGTCAGGGGTGAGAAGGCGGGATCGAAATCCCTCTCCCTCTCGCGGAGCAGGGGATAGAGGTCTTCGCCCGTCTCGCGATCTCGAATTTGGGTCAGGCACTGGAAATGGTTGAGGCCTGCCCCCCACACATCCACCTGGCTTTCCGGCATGCCCAAGATCCGCGCGACATCGCCGCGGGCAAGGAATATTCCGTGGCAAAGCCCAACGCTGCGAATCCTGCTGTAGCGGCCGAGCGCCAGAATAATGCGGCTTTCCGGATTGGAGAAGTTGATGAAGGTCGCGCGGGGACAGCGGCGTTCCATCTCGCGCACGAAGTCGAACACGACAGGCAAGGTCCGCAGCGTAAAGAACAGACCGCCGGGCCCGCCATTTTCACCCAGCGTATGGCGGATGCCGAACTTGCGCGGAATTTCAAAATCAAGGCGCCACAGTCGGTTACGATCGATCGCGGTGGAATGCACGACGAACTCGGCACCGTCTAGCGCCGCGCGCCAGTCCGTCGTCGCCTCGATGACGTAACCGGCGCCTGATTTCTCGTTGAGCAGCTTCGCGAGCCGCGTCGACCGGCCGAGCCGGTCAGCGTTACGCCCGACCAGAGTCAGTGTTGAGCCGGCCAGATCGCGGCTCGAGAACAGGTCCCGGAACATGCTCATCCCAAAGGATGCGCTGCTCGCACCGAGAAAGACGATCTTCGTTGGTCGGGCCACGCTCTGTTCCTCCCGGATTAGCCGAAGTCGAGCACCATGCGGCCGTCGATCTTGCCGGCCTTCATCCGGTCAAAGACGTCGTTGATTTGCGCAAGCGGCACCTTCGTCAC
>RXJC01000124.1:3229-3667 GCA_003963435.1 Bradyrhizobiaceae bacterium
CTTCGGCCTTCACCTTGCCGTCCGTGGCGAAGGCAACGGCTTCGTCGAGGTCGCGGCGGGTGCCGACGATCGAGCCGCGCACCGTGATGCGCTTGAGCACGACGTCGAAGATCGGCGTCGGGAATTCGCCGGGCGGCAGGCCAACGAGGCTGACCGTGCCCTTGCGGCGCACCATCTTCAGCGCCTGGGCGAAGGCCGGGGTCGAGACCGCCGTCACCAGCACGCCGTGGGCCCCGCCGCCCGTTGCCGCAAGAACCTTGTCGACTGCACCGGCTTCGAGCGCGTTGACTGCAAGATCGGCGCCGATCTCGCGCGCGAGCGCGAGCTTGTCTTCGGCGATGTCGATCGCGACGACCTTGAGCCCCATTGCCTTGGCGTACTGCACCGCGACGTGGCCGAGCCCGCCGACGCCCGAGATCACGACCCACTCGCCCGGCC
>RXJC01000104.1 GCA_003963435.1 Bradyrhizobiaceae bacterium
CCTTGAAGACGAACGCCGGCAGCGTCAGCGCCAGCGTCGCCGGAATGCGCTCCAGCACCAGCTCGATCGCGGGCCGTCCGTCGCGCATGGAGCGGCCAAGCTCGCCCTTGGCAATGGCGCCGAAGTAGTCGAGATACTGAAACCAGATGGGATCATCGAGGCCCCAGGCCTTGCGGAAGGCCGCGAGCACTTCCGGCGGCGCCTCCGGTCCCAGGATCATCAGCGCCGGATCGCCCGACAACCGCAGCACGACGAAGGCGAAGGTGACGACGAGGACGATCGTGAGCGCGGCGCGTCCGATCCGGATGGCGACATAGCGTCCCATCACGCGGCGTCCCGTGTTTGCGCGCCGGTCACGAGATGGCAGGCCACCTGCCTGTCGCCGCCGACGGCCGCGAGCGCCGGCACCTCGCTGGCGCAGCGGGCGACGGCGCGCGGGCAGCGCGGATGGAAGGCGCAGCCTTGCGGGCGCGCGGCCGGGTTCGGCGGATCGCCTGCCAGCACGATGCGGCCCGCGCTGCGGCGGCCCGGCGCGGGCGAGGCCGAGACCAGCGCCTGCGTATAGGGATGCTCCGGTCGCGCAAACAGATCGTCGGCGCTGCCGATCTCGACGATGCGGCCGAGATACATCACGGCAACGACGTTGCTGATCTGCCTGACGACGCGCAGATCGTGGCTGATGAACAGCAGCGTCAGCCCGAGCTGCGCCTGAAGATCGCAGAGCAGGTTCACCACCTGCGCCTGGATCGAGACGTCGAGCGCGCTGACCGGCTCGTCGCAGACGAGGAAGTCAGGCTTGGTGGCCAGCGCCCGCGCGAGCACGATGCGCTGGCGCTGACCGCCGGAGAGCGCGCCGGGATAGCGCGCGCCATGGGCCGGCGTCAGCTCGACCGCGCGCAGGAGTTCGCGCACGCGGTCCTCGCGCTCCGCGGGCGTGCCGATGCCGTGAATGTCGAGCGGCTCGCGGATTTGCGTGGCGACCGGCAGGCGCCGGTCCAGTGCGCCGAGCGGATCCTGGAAGATCATCTGCATGCGCGCACGCTGCGCGCGCCATGCCGGCGTGTTTGGCGCCGCCATCGGTTGGCCGTCGAAGCGCACCTCGCCGCGATCGGGCAGCTCGAGGCCGAGCACGATGCGGCCCGTGGTCGACTTGCCCGAGCCTGACTCGCCGACGAGGCCGAGGGTCTCGCCCTTGGCAATGGTCAGCGACACGCCATCGACGGCGTGAACGGCGGTGCTGCGACCGAACATGCCGGAGCGCATCGAATAGCTGCGGGAGATCGCGGAGACCTCAACGAGCGGCGGGCTCATTCGGCGGCGATCCCGAGCAGCGCGCGGCGCGAAGCTTCGGCGCGGATGCAGGCAACGCTGCGGTCGTTCGCGATCGGCGCCAGGGTCGGAGCTGAAAGGCCGCACGGCTCGGCGGCCAGCGAACAGCGCGGCGCGAAGGCGCAGCCGTCAGGCATAGTGGCGGGATCGGGCACGGTGCCGGGAATGGCGGTGAGACGACGGCGCGGCCCGTCGAGCGGCGGCAGCGCGCCGATCAGGCCCTGCGCATAGGGATGCACGGGATCGGCGAAGAGCTGGTTGCTGGGGGCCTGCTCGACGATACGGCCGGCATACATCACGCAGACACGGTCGCAGTTTTCGGCGACGACGCCGAGGTCGTGGCTGATCAGCACCATCGCCATGCCGAGCTCGCGGCGAATTGTCGAGAGCAGCTCCAGGATCTGGGCCTGGATGGTGGCGTCGAGCGCGGTGGTCGGCTCGTCCGCGATCAAGACATCGGGATTTCCGGCCAGCGCCATCGCGATCATGATGCGCTGGACCTGTCCGCCGGAGAATTCGTGCGGATAGGCCTCCAGCCGCCGGCCTGCGTCGGGAATGCCGACGAGATCGAGCAGCCGCCGCGCTTCCGCCTTCACGGCATTGCCCTGGAGATCCCTATGCAGCGCCAGCGCTTCGCAGAGCTGCTTGCGGATGGTCAGCACCGGGTTGAGCGCGCTCGCCGGATCCTGGAAGATCATGGCGATGCGCCCGCCCCTGACCTGGTCGAGCTCGGACGCGGGCGCGCCGAGCAGCTCGCGCCCGTCGAGCCGCACCGAGCCCGAGACCTGTGCATGCCGAGGCAACAGGCCGAGCGCGGCCAGCCACGTCACTGACTTGCCGGAGCCGGACTCGCCGACGAGGCCGAGGGCCTCGCCCTTGCCGAGCGCGAGATCGACCCCGCGCAGGACCGGCACGCCGCCAAAGGCGACGCCGAGGCCCTGGATGCTGACCAACGATGTCACGCCTACGCCTCGAAATTGCCGGCGCGGAAATCCATCGCGAAGGCGGGCGAGGCCTTCCACTTGATCGATTTCGGCTTGGCCGTGAAGGTCGCGTTCTGGTGCAGCACCGTGTAGGCGGGGTCCTCGCGCTCGGCGATCTCCAGCATGCGGCGGAACGCCTTCTTGCGCGCAGGCCGGTCGGTCGAGGTCTCCAGGAACTCCGAGAGCTTGTTCAGCTCGGCGTTGGTCCACTCGCCGATCTGCTGCTGCTGGCCGTTCGGCCCATGCTGGGCCACCAGCGAGGACACCGGGTCGTTGAAGGCGGCCGAGTTCGACCAGTCGCGCACGGCGCGCGTGGCTCCGCGCTCCATGATCTGCGACCAGTTCTCCTTGGTCTCGATCTGCACGTTGAGGCCGACCGACTTCCACATCTCGACCAGCACCTGCGCGGTCGCGACCTGGTTGGTGTAGTAATTGTTGAGCAGGCGATACGGAATCGGGTCGCCCTTGTAATTGGCTTGCTTGAGCAGATCCTGCGCCAGCTTGGGATCGTAGGCCGGCACGTCCCAATCGGCATTGAACATATCGCCGTAGAATTCCCACTGCAGGCCCTTCGGCACGCGGGTGCGGCCGGCCCACAGGCTGTCGACGATGGCCTGGCGGTCGATCGCGTGGGTGAAAGCGCGGCGCACCAGCGGGTTGGCGAGCACGGCGTGGTTCTTGTCGAACACGGTCAGGCGGTGATTGAGGATGGTGCCGCCCTGCACTTCGAACGCGGAATTCTTCTCGATGCCGGCGATCTGGTCCGGCGGGATGTCGCAGGCGAACTGGTATTCGCCCGACAAGAGTCCGTTGATGCGGCTCGCGACTTCAGGCACTTCGAGGAAGCGGATGCGCTTGAGCGGCGGACGGCCGCCCCAATATTCATCGTGGGCCTCTAGGGTCAGCGACACGTCGGGCTTGAGCTCGACGACCTTGTAGGGACCGGTGGTGACGGGCTTGCGGGCCCAGTCGAGATAGCTCGCGGATTCCTCCCAGGCGCGGCGGTTCATGATGTCGGAGCCGTAGCGCGACAGCCGGCCCTCGATGGTGACGTCGGGCGTCGCGTTGTAGAAGCGCACCGTGTACTTGTCGACGGCATCGACGCGCACGAGGTCCGGCCAGATGCGGCGGGCGACCGCGGGCACGTCGGGCGGCAGCTCCTTGCCGGGCCGCGGCGTCGGGATCTTCTCGAACGCTTTGATGGTGGAGCGGTTCTTGGCCTCGGTCTCGCCGAACATGCGTTCGCGGCTGAAGGTGAAGACGACGTCTTCGGCCGTGAGTTCGTCGCCGTTGTGGAATTTGACGCCCTGACGCAGCTTGACCTCGACGGTCTGGTCGTCGATGCGGCGCCATTCGGTGGCAAGGCCGGGCACGGCTTCCAGATTGCCGCGCCAATTCTTCGAGATCAGGCCTTCCCAGATCGAGGAGAAGAACACGCGCTCGCCGACATTGGACTGCTCGCGCAGCACGTCGAGCACGTTCGCGTTGGTGACCTTCTGCACGGCGATCGTCACCGACGGACGATTGTCGCCCTGCGCAATGGCAAAGCGCGGCAGCAGCAGCGTGCTCGCGGCAGCGCCGCCGGATTTCAGGATGGTGCGACGGGTGAATTTGCTCATGGCGATAGCCCTGGATGATGCGGTTATTCGGCGAGACCGAGCGCGGCGAGATGGGCTGCGCCCTTGCGAACGTCGTCGTGATTGCGAAGCTCGAGGATCAGCCGCGGGTTGGACGTCAGCCGTCCGAGCGCGCGGAACACGGCGACCCAGGGAATGTTGCCCTCGCCCGGCGCCCAGTGCCGGTCGGCAAAGCCGTCGGTGTCCTGCAGATGCACATGCGTCAGCATGTCGCCGGCGGTCTCGACGTAATAGTCGACTGGCGGGGCGCCGGTGGAGATGTGGGCGTAGTTGGCATGGCCCGTGTCGAGCGAGACGCGGACCTTGGCACTTTCCAGCGCCTTGGCGAGACGGACGCGGTCGCGCGGGTCCTTGTCCTCGATGTTCTCGATCACGATTTCGCAGCCGATGTTTTCGGCCCGCGCGATCACCTCCGCCAGCGTCGCCTTGACGCGTTCAACGATATTGGCGCGGTTGTCCGGATAGAGATCGAGATTGTTGTGGTCCCAGGTCGTGAACGGCGAATGGATCACCATCTGCGTCGCGCCGAGAAATTCGGCGGCATCGAGGCCCTGCAGCAGGCGCTTGGTCACGGCCTGGCGGATCATGGGATCGTGGCTGTCGATCTTGAAGCCCCAGAACGGGCCGTGGATGCCGAGCCGTCCGGTATGGCCCGACAGCATCTGCTTGATCTCCCCGGCGGTGCTGCGCCAGTCGCTGTCGAGCAGATCGGCGCGGAAGAAGTCCTGGATCTCGAGATCGCGCTGCTTTTCGAGAAGCCAGTCGCGATGCGCGGGGATCGATTTGATGGACAATGCGGCGCCCAGCACCGGCTTCGACATGGCTTGCTCCTTGAC
>RXJC01000686.1 GCA_003963435.1 Bradyrhizobiaceae bacterium
TGACGGGATAGATCGCACCCGAAAAGCCATGCTTCTGCAGATAAGACACCGGCCGGCCCGACGTCTTGCTCGGGTCTGCGGATGCGCCGATGACAGCGATGCTGCGCGGCCGGATCAGGCGTTCGATCGCGCTCATCGTTCAATCCTTCGACGCGGACTGCGCGAGGAACGCCGTCACGGCGTCGCGATGCTCCGCGCTGGTGTAGCAGATGGCCTGCGCCTGGCTACCGAGATTGAAGATGTCGTGCGCGGAATGCTCGAAAGTCTCGTTCAGGATCTTCTTGCTCAGCGCCAGCGCGGTCGGGGACCCCTGAGCCAGCTCGGCCGCCCAGGCCTGCGCGGCCGGCAGCAGCTCAGCCGAGGCCACCTTGCGATCGACGATGCCGAGCGCGAGCGCTTCGTCGGCCTCGACGACGCGGCCGGAGAAGATCAGCTCCTTGGCCCTCGCGAGTCCCACGCGCCGCGGCAGGAAGTACAGCCCGCCGCCGTCGGGGATCAGACCGCGCTTGATGTAGGACCAGGTGAATTTCGAGCGTTCCGTCGCCATGACGAAGTCGCAGGCCAGCGCGGTATCCGCCCCGAGCCCCGCAGCGGCGCCGTTGACGGCGGCAATGGTCGGCTTCGGCAAGCCCAATAGCAGCGACTGCACGTGATGCACGCCCTGCTGACGGCTCCATCCGTTGAATGCGACATCGCCCTGCGGCGCCTCGAGCCGGCGCTTCATTCCGCTGATATCGCCGCCGGCACAGAAGGCGTGGCCACGCCCGGTCAGCACCAGGGCCTTGATCGCCTTGTCGCGCGCCACGGTTTCGAGCGCGCTGAGAAATTCTGCGCGCATCTCGTCACTCATGGCGTTGCGGCGTTCCGGGCGGTTGAAGGCGATCGTCGCGACACCGGCCTCGAGCGAGAATTCGATGAGCTGATAGGACATGGCGGGCTCCGTGGTTGGCGTCGGATCGATCTCCGCTCAAGCCGTTGCCGTTTCCTCGTCGAGCCAGCTGCGGCCGGGCATTCTTGTTCTGGTGCCAATAGCGGCTTGCACCGTCCGAAACATCCCCCTAATTCCACTAAGTGGAAATGGCGGGGGCGGGACATGGCGCAGGCGCGCAGATATGCGGGCGGGGTGGACGGCAACCGGTCGCTCGAACGGGGCATCGAAATCCTCCGGGCGTTCCGGCCCGGCGTCGACACGCTGGGCAACGGCGAGATTGCGGAGCGGTGCGGCTTGCCGCGGTCCACCGTCAGCCGGCTGACCCGGACGCTGGTCAATTCCGGGATGCTCGACGAAGTCCGTCACCAGCGGACCTACCGCCTTGCCGCCTCCGTCATCAGCATCGGCCACGCCATGCGGACGGGATCACCGGTGCTCAACGCGATCGGCCCGATGATGCGGGCCGAATCGGCGAAGCGCCGGCTCAACGTCGGGTTAGCGACCGCGGATCGCACCATGATGGTCTATCTGGAATCGATCCGCTACAGCCCGCGCGCGGCGCTGCGCAACGTGGTCGCCGGCCAGCAGGTCCCGATGGAATTGACCTCGCTAGGCCGCGCTTACCTCGCCGGCATTGCCGAGACCGAGCGCGAGCGATTGCTGAAGCTGTTCAAGCGGCGCAGCGCGGCTGCCACCAAGGCGCTGCTCGCAGAGGTCAGGCGATCGATCAGCGCCGTCGAGCGCGAGGGCTATTGCGCCGTGTCGTGGCAGCCCGCCGTGCTCGCCGTCGCAACGCCGATCGTGCTGGAGGGGCTGCCGGTCTACGCCCTCAACATGAGCCTGCAAAATGTCGACCGGTCCGATGCGCTGGCGAGCGAGATGGGTGCGTACCTCAACGCGTTCGCGGCAAAGTGCAAGGAGGTGCTGGCAGGCGGTTGATGTCGATCGGCGCCATTACAGCTTTCCATAGACCCGTCCCGCGACCGCCTTCAGGCGCTCGACCGAGCCGGACTCCGGATGCGGCTTGACCGGCGCGAACAGGATCGAAGCCTGCCTGCCGTTCTTCCAGACGTAGATGTTGACGGCGTTGCCGTTGCCCTTGGTGCAGGAATGCTCGCCGAACGCTGCACTGCCGAGCTCTGGGATCGCCACATGCTTGCAGGGACCTGCGCGCTTCATCATGCCGATGGCGGTGTCGCGCGAGGTCGCGATCACCGCGACCGTCATGGTGTTGGCCTCGCGATCGAACATCATGCAGCTGCCCGCGCCGGTCCGTTGCACCGTCAGCGCGCCCGCGTCGAGAAAGCCATCGGCATCGGCGGCCGTGAGCCACTCGCAATTGCCGAGCCGCTCGCTGCTCCGGCTCACGCTTGCGATGACAACGCGCGCAGCTTCGGTGAGCGGGGCGAGCAGCGCGTCGTCGGCACGCCGGCCGATCGGATAGACGGTCATCTGGAGAATGTAATCACCGGACAAGGCGACCACCGAGGCCTCCTGGCGCTCCGCACCGGCGGCGCTCGTTCCACCCTGGCCTTCGTCGCCGATTCCGGACACTGCGCTCAGCTTCATGCGCTCACCGAGCGTCTTGACGAAGGTCGCGTACAATTCCCTGGCGCGGTCCTTGTCGGGATTGCGGAACACGGAGAGCATCATCGTGTCGCCGCGCCTGGCCTGGTAGATGCAACCGCGGCCGTCCTGATTTGAGATCAGCGACCATTTGAGCGCCGGCATCGCGCTGGCGAGCTCCTGGGCGCTGATGAACGGGCAGGTTTCAGCCGCGGCTGCGGGAAATGCCGGCGCGGCTGCGATGCCGAGGAAGAGAGCGAGGCAGGAGAGCAGGCGATGGATGGTCCGCATAGGACGTACTTACTACCGAACCGGCGCTGCGGGAACGCTTCGAAGATCCGTCACCGCCCCTGATATTCGGCCCAGCAGTCCGCCGTTTCATAGACCCGGACGGCCCACAGCTGCGGAAGGCTCGGCTTCAACCGGTCCCAGATCCAGATCGCGATATTCTCGGCGGTCGGGTTCTCGAGGCCTTTGACCTCGTTCAGACAGTGGTGGTCCAGCGCGCCCATGATGTCGGCGAAGCTGTTTTCGATGTCGAAGAAATCAGCGACGAAACCGGTGTGCGGATCGACCGGCCCGTCGAGCTGGACCTCGACCCGGTAGGAATGACCATGCAGCCGCCGGCATCGGTGGGTCTCGGGCACGTTGGGCAGCCGATGCGCCGCCTCGAACTTGAACGCCTGCGATATCCTCATTCCGCTCCTCACACGGCGTCGCCATCCGGTCTCAGGCCCGTCTGGCGACCAGATGCTGCTTGATCCCAACCTTTCGGCGAAGAATGGCGCGCCCGGAACGATTCGAACGTCCGACCCTCAGATTCGTAGTCTGATGCTCTATCCAGCTGAGCTACGGGCGCGTTTTTCGCAAACAGCGCGGGCTGGGCCCGCAAGCAGCCTCCGGCAGCGCCGGAGGGGTGCGAAAGAGCGCTCTGACTAACCGCTCTTGCCGGGATTGGCAAGGTCCGGAATGGGGAGATTTTGCAGGGAATGACGGTTTGAATGTCATTCCGGGGCGATGCGCAGCATCGAACCCGGAATCTCGCGCCAAACCTCGGGATTCCGGGGTCTCGCTACGCGAGCCCCGGAATGACGGGAGACTATAGGCCGCTGGCCGACTAAGCCCTCTGCCGCTCGTTGCGGATGGAGAGCAGCTCCACGGGGCGATCGGGGATGACGATGCGGAAAGTGGCGCCGATGGTGCCTTCAACGAGGTGGATGTCGCCGCCATGGGCGCGGACCAGCTCGGCGGCGATGGCGAGGCCGAGGCCACTGCCGCCGGGACGCCCGGAGGTCTGGAACGCCTCGAACAGGTGATTCCTGGTCTTCTGGGGCACGCCAGGACCGGTGTCGGAAACCTCGATGATCGCCACCGCGCCTTCGCGCTTTCCGGTGATCCGGATCTGCTGCGGGCCGCCGTCGCCGGAGGAATGACTCTCCAGCGCCTGGGCCGCGTTGCGGACGAGGTTGAGCAGCACCCGGAACAGCTGGTCGGGATCGGCATCGACCGCCAGCCCGCGCTCGATCGCGGCAACCCAGGCGATCGAGGCGTCGGAGGCAAGACCCGCGGTCTCGCGCACCTCCAGCACCACGGGCTCGATCAGGATCATGCGGCGGTCGGGCGCGGCCTCCTGGGCGCGGCCGTAAGAAAGTGTCGACTGGCAGAAGGCGATGGCGCGCTCAAGCGAGCGCACCAGCTTGGGCGCAAAGCGCTGCACCCGCGGATCCGGCACGCTGGCGAGCTGATCCGACAGCAATTGGGCCGAGGCGAGCAGGTTGCGCAGATCGTGGTTGATCTTGGACACCGCAAGGCCGAGGGCGGCGAGCCGGCTTTTCTGATGCAGCATCGACATCAGATCGCGCTGCATGTCCGACAATTCGCGCTCGGCGACCCCGATCTCGTCGCTGCGCTGGCTCGGCACGATGATTCCCGCCGAGCTTTCGGGATTCTCGTGGAAGCCGACCAGGCTCGCGGTCAGCCGCCGCATCGGCCGCACGAACAGATAATGAAGCGCGAGATAGACCAGGCCCGCGGTCAGCACCGCGATGATCAGCGCGACCACCACGACGTTGCGGGAGAAACGGTACATCTGCTGCCGCAGCGGCAGCTCGTCGGTGACGATTTCGATGAACTGGGCATTGCCGACCCCGGGCCCGACGATGCGGATGGCCTGGTTGCCGGTCTCCAGCATCATCCGGAACGAGCCGGTGATGGCCTCCCATGCCGTCATGTCGCGCAGGTCGATGTCGTGCTCGAGGGCGGCCGGAATGTTGTCGCTGGCGAGCAGCCGGCGCTGCTGCCCCATCTTGATGGCGACGGCCCGGGCATTGATGCTCTTGAGGATCTGGCGCGACAGCGAATCGGGGACCATGCCGAGCGGCGCCGCATCCAGCACCAGCGCCGCCGTATTGGCCGCCGCGACGCGGTCGTTCAGCCGGTTGACCCAGAAGTTGGCGATGGCGGGCACGTAGAGCAGGCTGGCCGCGATCATCACGAGGGGAATGGTCAACAGCAGCAGCTTCCCGGACAGCCCGAGCCCGCGCGTCCCGCGGGGGCGCACCGCCGGCTGGTCCGGCTGATCCTGATCCTGGATCGGCTGGAGGTCTGTCGCTGCCACGAAATTCGCCCTCGCTGCCTCTGGCGTGTGAAGGATCGGCGGTAGAAGGATGCGGCCCGCCCTCGGTCCGGTCAAATTACGGATCGCTAATCTGCCAAGGTGGGATGTAGGCACTGATATCGCGAGTCGCCACCTCAAGGGTTTAAAACCCCTAGCAAACAGCGATATTCACCGGAAACGTGCGCTTGTGCGGCGTTGACGAAAACAAGGCGCTCCCTTATAAGCCGCGCAAATTGTCCGCGATGACCCGGTGTGACGCCGGGAGCGGCTCTCTTGGGGCCGAAAAGGGCCCGTTTTGGGCCGCATCTTCCGGACTTTACCATCAATTCTACAGGCAAATTGCCCGGTCAGCGGAGAAAAACCCGTGAAGCGGACTTATCAACCCAGCAAACTGGTGCGCAAGCGCCGTCACGGTTTCCGTGCCCGTCTCGCCACTGCCGGCGGCCGCAAGGTTCTCGCCGCCCGCCGCGCCCGCGGCCGCAAGCGTCTGAGCGCCTGAGCCGGACCTCCATTTCCGGGATTTCATCATGGATCGGCTGAGGCAGCGGGCGGATTTCCTCGCCGTTGCCAATGGCGCGCGGGTGAACAGTCCCGCGTTCGTCCTGCAAAGCCGCCCCCGTGACGATTCCGGCCCGATCCGGATCGGCTTCACCGTCACCAAAAAGAACGGCAACGCCCCCGAGCGCAATCGCATCCGGCGCCGGCTTCGCGAACTGGTGAAGCGGCTCGACCCGGTGTCGATGCAGCCCCATCGTGATTACGTGCTGGTCGGCCGAAGGGACGCGCTCTCGCGCCCCTTCGCCGCCATGCTCGACGATCTGCGCATAGCCTTCGCGAAGCCCGCGCGGCATACGGGCAAGGGACGCGGCCCGAAAGCCGACGGCTCAAGACCCGGCCCCACTCCTGCGACCAGCCGCAAACCGAATTGATGACGAGAGAATGATGACCGACAATCGCAACACCATCCTCGCCGTCATTCTGTCGGGCCTCGTCCTGATCGCATGGCAATATTTCTACAACGTGCCGCAGATGGAGAAGCAGCGCGCCCAGCAGCAGGCGCAGACCGAGCTCCAAAAAGGCAGCACGCCGCAGCCGACCGCGTCGTCGACGCCGGGCAGCACGCCGCAGCAGCCGGGCAACGCGGCCCAGCCGACAACGCCGGGCGCGAACCAGCAGGCCCAGCCGGTCGTCGCCCGCGATGCCGCGATTGCCGCCAGCCCGCGCGTGAAGATCGACACGCCTCGAATTGCCGGCAGCATCTCGCTGAAGGGCGGCCGCATCGACGACATCGCGCTGCTGCAGTTCCGCGAGACGGTCGACCCGAAATCGCCGCCGATCATCCTCTATTCGCCTTCGGGCACTGCGGAGCCTTATTACGCCGAGTTCGGCTGGGTGCCGGCGACGGGCGTGACGGCGAAGCTGCCGGACGCACAGACCGTCTGGCAGCAGGACGGCAGCGGCAGCCTGACGCCGACGACGCCGGTGGTGCTGAAGTGGGACAATGGCGAGGGCCTCACCTTCCGCCGCACCATCTCGGTCGACGACCATTATCTCTTCACGGTCAAGGACGAGGTGAGCAATGTCGGCAATGCGCCTGTTACCCTCTATCCGTTCGCGCTGATCTCGCGCCACGGTGCGCCGCAGGTCTCCGGCTATTACATCCTGCATGAAGGCCTGATCGGCTATCTCGATGGCTTGCAGGAATATGCCTACAAGAAGATCGACGAGACCAAGTCGGTGAACTTCAAGACCACCAATGGCTGGCTCGGCATGACCGACAAGTATTGGGCCTCGGCGCTGCTGCCGGACACCAATGCCCAGCTTCAGGCGCGCTTCTCGTCGAACCCGGTCGGCAACGTCCACACCTACCAGACCGATTATCTGCTCGACCCCGTCACCGTCGCGATCGGCGGCACCGCGACCGCGAATGCGCGCCTGTTCGCCGGCGCCAAGGAAGCCGGCGTGGTCGGCGTGTTCCCGTTCGCCGGCCTCGGCGGCTACAACAAGGCGCTCGGGCTGAACCATTTCGACCTGCTGATCGACTGGGGCTGGTTCTACTTCATCACCAAGCCGATGTTCCTCGGCCTCGACTTCTTCTACCGCTTCTTCGGCAATTTCGGCATCTCGATCCTGCTCGTGACCGTGATCGTGAAGCTCTTGTTCTTCCCGCTGGCGAACAAGTCCTACGCCTCGATGGCGAAGATGAAGTCGGTCCAGCCGCAGCTGCAGGCGCTGAAGGAACGCTTCCCCGACGACAAGGTGAAGCAGCAGCAGGAGATGATGGAGATCTACCGCAAGGAGAAGATCAATCCGGTCGCCGGCTGCCTTCCCGTGGTGATCCAGATCCCGGTGTTCTTCTCGCTCTACAAGGTGCTGTTCGTCACCATCGAGATGCGGCACGCGCCGTTCTACGGCTGGATCAAGGACCTCTCGGCGCCGGATCCGACCAATCTGTTCACCCTGTTCGGCCTGATCCCGTTCGATCCGACGACGCTTCCCGTGTTCGGCCATTATCTGCATCTCGGCATCTGGCCGATCATCATGGGCATCACGATGTGGTTCCAGATGAAGCTGAACCCGACGCCGCCGGATCCGACCCAGCAGATCATCTTCAACTGGATGCCGCTGATCTTCACCTTCATGCTGGCGGGCTTCCCGGCGGGCCTCGTGATCTACTGGGCCTGGAACAACACGCTCTCGGTGGTCCAGCAGAGCTACATCATGCGCCGCAACGGCGTGAAGGTGGAGCTGTTCGACAATCTCAAGGCAACGTTCGCGCGGAAGGCGACGTAGGTCTCACACGAGCGTGCCCCATCATGCGGGCGCAAATGCCTCCACATCGTCATGCCCGGGCTTGTCCCGCCTGCGCGGCCGAAGCCGCTTCGGCGCGGCGAAGGCCCGGGCATCCACGTTTTGGAAGCCTGCTCCGTGGCTAAGGCGTGGATGGCCGGGACAAGCCCGGCCATGACGAGAGGATAGACGGTCGGATGAACGAGAAGACCGACGACAAAGATGCGAAGCTGATCGAGGCCGGGCGGAAGCTGTTCGCCCGCGACTGGCAGTTCATCTGGGCCTCGCCCTCGATCCAGACGCTGCCGCCGATGGCGGGGCTGGAGGTCGCCTTCGCCGGCCGCTCCAATGTCGGCAAGTCGAGCCTGATCAACGCGCTCACCGGACGCAACGCGCTGGCGCGCACCTCGCACACGCCGGGCCGCACCCAGGAGCTGATCTTCTTCGAGGTCCCCGGCAAGAATGACCTGCGTCTCGTCGACATGCCCGGCTACGGCTATGCCAAGGCGCCGAAGAGCCAGGTCGCGTCCTGGACCGAGCTGATCCACAAATTTCTGCTGGGACGCGCCAGCCTCGCCCGCGTCTACGTGCTGATCGACGCACGGCACGGCCTCAAGGACGTCGACCTCGAGGTGCTCAAGACGCTCGACCGCTCCGCGGTCAGCTACCAGATCGTGCTGACCAAGGCCGAT
>RXJC01000347.1 GCA_003963435.1 Bradyrhizobiaceae bacterium
CAGCGTCGGACGGGTGACGTAGAGCGAGCCCTTCTGGGCCAGCAGGCCGAGATTGAGCGGCTCGACCGCGCCGGAGGACTGACCGAACAGCGCCGCGACGCCGAGCGGCGCAAGGCAATCCAGCGATTTCAGGAACGTGTCCTTGCCGACGGAATCGTAAACCACCGGCACCTTCTTGCCACCTGTGATCTCGTCGACGCGCTTCACGAAATCCTCACGCGTGTAGATGATGACATGGTCGCAGCCATGCGCCTTGGCGAGCTTGGCCTTCTCGTCGCTGCTGACCGTGCCGATCACGGTCGCGCCGAGATGCTTGGCCCACTGGCTGAGAATGAGGCCGACGCCGCCGGCTGCGGCATGGAGCAGGATGGTGTCACCGGCCTTCACCCGATAAGTCTGGCGGATCAGGTACTGTGTGGTGAGCCCTTTCAGCATCATCGCCGCCGCGGTCTTGTCGTCGACACCGTCGGGCAGTTTCAGCAGGCGATCCGCAGGGATCAGCCGTGCCTCGGAATAGGCGCCGAGCGGCGAGGCGCCATAGGCGACGCGATCGCCCGGCTTCAGATCGGTGACACCGGGCCCGACTTCTTCGACGATACCGGCCGCTTCGCTGCCGAGCCCGCTCGGAAGCTGCGCAGGGTACAGGCCCGAGCGGTTATAGATGTCGACGAAGTTGAGGCCGACGGCGGTGTGGCGGATGCGCGCCTCGCCGGGTCCGGGCTTGCCGACACTGACCTCCTCCCAGACCAGGACTTCAGGACCGCCGGTCTTGTGAAAACGAATGGCATGCGTCATGGGCGTTGCTCCCTTATCGTTGCAATGATGGTCAGAAACCTGATCGGGCGATGAAATAGGCATTTGGTCCGCCCGTTAAAGTATAGAGGACGTAACAAGAATGTCACAGCGAACGACAAACACCCGCCGTTCCGCCTCTGTTCGAAAGAGTTGATGAGGGCCCAGGGGCAACCGGCAGTAGCTTCTGCCGCGGGGATTGGTGGTCGCCTGCGAGGGAGAGCCGAGATGCCAGCTTATGTACAGCATCATCAGGACATCGAGATCGCGCCTGTGATTTGCCCCACCTGCATGGGGTTCCTACCGATGTATGTGCGCGAGGTGGAGCCGCATTGGAGCCTCGCCAAGATCGACTTCATCTATGAATGCGCCGATTGCGGTGCCGAGGTCCGGCAGACGATCCGCAAGCCGGAAGTGCCGCGGCACTGACCGAAGCGAACGGCGAAGCGCTCAACTATTTGCGTTCAGCGGAAAAATCGCCGTTCTCGCGGGTCTGATGTCTCCCAAACGAGGCTTGTTCTTTGCCGGGAACGCAGGCAGAACAAGCCTCAAGCAAGACCTTTGGGAGCGCCCTTTCGTGGCTGATCAGAAGGCCTCGACCTCGATCGAGGCAGTGCAGAGCGGCCTCGCCGCGCAGGGCTACATCGCGAGCCGGCAGATCGCGACGGCCGTCTATTTGTCGCAGCAGATCGAGAAGCCGATCCTGGTCGAGGGCCCTGCGGGCGTCGGCAAGACCGAGCTTGCCAAGGCGATCGCGGCCTGGCGCGGCATGAAGATGATCCGCCTGCAATGCTACGAGGGCCTCGACGAGGCCAAGGCGCTGTATGAGTGGAAATATGCCAAGCAGCTCCTCTATACGCAGATCCTCAAGGACAAGCTCGGCGAAGTCCTCGGCGGCGCGCAGACGCTGCATGCCGCGCTCGACCAGCTCCACGATTTCGGCGACGTGTTCTTCTCCAAGGAATTCGTCGAGCCGCGTCCGCTGCTCCAGGCGCTGGAGCAGCCGGGCGGCTGCGTGCTGCTGATCGACGAGATCGACAAGTCGGACGCCGAGTTCGAGTCGCTGCTGCTGGAGATCCTGTCCGACTTCCAGGTCACGATCCCCGAGCTCGGCACCGTCTCGGCGATCACGCCGCCGACGGTGATCCTCACCTCCAACAGCGAACGCGATCTCGGCGACGCCCTGAAGCGGCGCTGCCTGCATCTGCACATCGGCTTCCCCGAGCAGCGGCTCGAGGAACGCATCGTCGAAAGCCGCGTGCCCGGCATCTCGCAGTCGCTGCGCCGGCAGATGGTCGGCTTCATCCACGAAATCCGCTCGCTCGATCTGAAGAAGCTGCCCTCGGTCAGCGAGACCATCGACTGGGCGCGCGTCCTGGTGCTGCTCCAGGCCACCGAGCTCGACACCGACATCGTCAAGGACACGCTCAACGTGCTCCTGAAGTACGAAGCCGACATCGAGGCCGCATCGCCGCAGGTGACGACCTTCATTGCCAAGGCGGCGCGGTCCAACGTCTTCGGTTGACGCCGATGCGCGAGAACCTCCATCGTTTCTTTCGGGCAGCGCGAGGCGTCGGCGTCCACGTTTCGCCTGCCGAAAGCATCGATGCGATGCGCGCGGTCGCGAAAGTCGGCATCTCCGACCGCGCCGTCCTGCGCGACGCGCTGCTCCTGACGCTCGCCAAGTCGCAGGACGAGAAGCTCGCGCTCGGCGACTGCTTTGACCTGTTCTTCAGCCAGCCGGAGCCGCGGCAGGATCAGCCTGAAGCGGCCAACGACGACGCTGCGCAAGGCCAGGATCAGCCGCCCTCCACCGGCTCGACGAGCGAGGCGGGCGAAGCTCAGCCTCCCGAGGGCTTGGGTCCGCTCGCGCAGATGCTGCTGTCGCAGGACCGCAACGCGATCGCGACCGCGATTGCCAGCGCTTCCCGCGCGGCCTCGCTGTCCGACATCCGCTACTCCACCCAGCGCGGCATCTTCTCCAGCCGCATCCTCGATGCCATGGGCCTCCAGCGACTGCGCGACGATCTCGACGAGCTGTCCGCGACCAATCCCGCGTTGGCCGAGCGTCTGCGCGCTGCGCTCGACGCCTTGCGCGAGGCGGTGCGCGACACCGTCTCGCAAGGCCTTGCGCTCTATGCCCGCGAGGAAGCCGAAAACCTCCGCAACGAGATTTTGCGCAACGCCCCGCTCGCCCGCATCGAGCGGCGTCAGGTCGCCGAGATGCGCGCGCTCATCCGCCAGATCGCGCGCCGGCTGCGCGAGCGCTATTCCAAACCGCGCAAACGCCAGCGCCGCGGCCATCTCGACGTGCGCCGCACGCTCCGCCGCAACGCGGCGTGGGGAAGCGTACCCTTCCTCACCGCATGGAAGCGCAAGCATCGCGATCGCCCCAAGATCGTCGCACTCTGCGACGTCTCCGGCTCGGTCGCCCAGGTCTCCGACTTCTTCCTGCTGCTGATCCACTCGCTGCATGAGGTGGTCGACGACGTCCGCTCCTTCGCATTCTCCTCGCACCTGATCGAGGTCAGCGAAATTCTGGAGAAGAACTCGCCGGAAGCGGCCATGGCCGAGATCATGTCCAAGGTCGGCTTCGGCTCGTCCGACTATGGCTCTTCGCTGGTCGATTTCGAGAAGGAGTTCATGAGCTCGCTGACGCCGCAAACCACGGTGATCGTGCTCGGCGATGCCCGCAGCAACAATCTCGACCCGCGCGCGGACATCCTGCGCCGCATCTCCGAGCGCTCGAAGCGGCTGGTCTGGCTCAATCCGGAAGGACGGCTAGCCTGGGGCTTTGGTGATTCCGAGATGCCGCGTTACGCGACCTTCTGCAGCGTCGTGCGCCAATGCGCCACCGCGCAACAGCTCGAGCGCGCCGTGTCGGATATCGTGGCGACTTATCAG
>RXJC01000068.1 GCA_003963435.1 Bradyrhizobiaceae bacterium
CAGCCCCAGCGTCAGCAATGCCAGGGCCGGCAACGTCCAGCGCTCGGCATAGAGCGACCTTGCGACGAGCACCGGCACGAACTGGAACAGCGCCCCGCACAGCACCGTGCTCAACCAGCCGATGCTGATCATGTGAACGATGACGAGCGTGTCCGGGCCGTCGATAGCGTGATTCGGAAAACCGAATCCGGCAACGATCAGCACTTCAGCGAGCAGCAGCCATGCGATTGCGACCGCGAAATAACTGATGGCCCATCTGCAGAGACTGGTTCCGATCACGGCTTGCTTCCCATCGCCCACCCACGATGTCCGTGTTGGGGCTCGAGAACGGTAAGCAGCTGCAGTCACGACCACTTTGTCGAGGCGCAAACTCCGGCGCCTTTCACGACAACTGCGTGGCAAGGCGTGGATGGCGGGGCCAAGCCCGGCCATCCACGCCTTGGGTACTGTCGCTCTTTCGCGAAAGGAATGACGCGACGCCTGGGAACGAGGTATTCCGAAAGAAATGACGCGGCCGGACTGCGCGGGATGATCGGTGCTCTCGGTGTCGGCCCCGTGACGGCGTGACCATGCCAGCCGGGGCCAGATTGCGTTGCATCAACCCGGAAATCGAGCAGTCCCGTACCCTGACCTCGCCCAGATGTCCGCGAGCGCCGAGCCCTTCCATGATCGAACAATCCAGCCCGGCCAAGGCCTTGGCCGCGGCGTTCTGGCAAATGCCAAAGGCCGACCTCTACGACGCGCTCCGCACCGGCCCGGACGGCCTCTCGCAGGGCGAAGCCGCCCGACGGCTGGCGGTCTACGGGGCAAATCGCGCCGACGCCTCGCCGAGCCGGTCGGTCCTGCGCAAGCTCGGCCAACGCCTCTGGAATCCGCTGATTGCCATGCTGCTGGCGGCTGCGCTGCTGTCCGGGCTGAGCGGCGACATCGGCAGCTTTGCCATCATCGCGACCGTGCTGTCGCTGTCCATCACGCTCGATATCGTCCAGGAGCATCGCGCCGAGCTCACCGCCGAAGCGTTGCGGGAATCGGTCGCCATTCAGGCCGACGTCGTCCGCGGCGGCGAGGACGCGACGATTTCGGTGACGGCTCTCGTCCCCGGCGACGTCGTGAAGCTGCGGATCGGCGATTTGATCCCGGCCGATGGCGTCGTGCTCGATGCGCAGGACCTGCAGGTCAATGAAGCCTTGATGACGGGCGAGCCGTTTCCGGCCTTCAAGACCGACCGCCCCTGCTCCGCTTCATTGCCGGCGGATGCCACCAACGCCCTGTTCGCGGGAACCAGCACCGTCGGCGGAAGCGGCCGGATGCTGGTGGTGACGACTGGAGGCCGCACGCGCTTTGGCGCGATCGCCTCGGCGATGGCGGCCAACGCTCCGCCGACGGCACTCGAGCAAGGCGTCCGGAAGCTTGGCTTCTTAATCCTTCGGCTGACGCTGTTTCTCACGCTCTTCGTGCTGATGGCTCATCTCGTCGCGCATCGCAACGCGATGGAGTCCTTCCTGTTCGCGATCGCGCTCGCCGTCGGCCTGACGCCCGAGCTGCTGCCGATGGTGATGACGGTGACCCTCGCCCGCGGCGCCCTGCGCATGGCGAAGCGAAAGGTCATCGTCAAGCGGCTGTCGGCGATTCACGATCTCGGGGCGATGGACACGCTTTGCGTCGACAAGACCGGGACGCTCACCGAGGCCAGGATCACGCTGGCCGCGCATATCGATCCTCAGGGGCAGACCAGCGATCGCGTTCTGAGCCTGGCGCGCCTGAACAGCACCTTCCAGGCCGGCGTCAGAAGCCCTCTCGACGACGCGATCCTGTCGGCGAGCCATAATGGTCTCGACGGCTGGGTTCGGCTCGCCGAAGTGCCGTTCGACTTCGAGCGGCGATGCCTGTCCGTTCTCGCCGTCCGGAACGGCGAGCACATGCTGATCGCCAAAGGGGCCCCGGAATCCATCCTGTCGCGCTGCGTGGCCGTGGAGATCGATGGTCTGGCTCATCCGCTCGACGCCGCCTGGCAACAGAAGATGGCCGACATCCAGGCGCGCTATGCCGGCGACGGCTTCCGGCTGCTTGCCGTCGCCATCAGGTCCATTCCGGCCGGGCAACAGACCATTGCCATCGGCGACGAGACCAACCTGACCATCATCGGCTTTTGCGTGTTCGCCGATCCGCCGAAGACGGATGCAGCCTCGGCCATCGATGCACTCAGCTCGCTCGGCGTGACCATCAAGATCATTTCAGGCGACCACGGCGCAGTGGTCGCGCACGTCGCACGATCCGTCGGTCTCCGCGCGGACCGGATCATGACCGGCGCCGAGATCTCCGAGCTCGCCGATGCCGCGCTGATCGCCCGGGTCGATCACGTCGATCTGTTTGCCCGGATCGATCCCGACCAGAAGCGACGGATCATTGCCGCGCTCCGGCACCGCAATCACGTGGTCGGCTTCATGGGAGACGGCGTCAACGACGCCCCCGCGCTCCACGCCGCACATGTCGGCATCTCCGTCACCGGCGCAACCGAGGTCGCCCGCGCGGCCGCCGACATGATCCTGCTGGCGCCCGACCTGTCCGTACTGGCGGCCGGCGTGCGCGAGGGCCGCAGGACCTTTGCCAACATCCTGAAATATGTCCGGATGGGAACAAGCTCGAACTTCGGCAACATGCTGTCGATGGCCCTGGCCTCGATCGTTCTTCCGTTCCTGCCGTTGCTGCCGCTGCAGATCCTCTTGAACAACCTGATCTACGATCTCTCCGAAATCGGCATCCCCTTCGATGACGTCGATCGTGAAGACATTGCCCGGCCCGAAGCCTGGAACATGGCGAGCATCCTTCGCTTCACCATCGTCATGGGCGTGGTGTCGTCCCTGTTCGACGCCGTTACCTTCGCGGTTCTCCTCAAGCTGTTCGACGCGGATGCGTCACTGTTTCAAACCGGCTGGTTCGTGGAATCGATCGCGACCCAGATCCTGGTGATCTTCGTGATCCGGTCGCGCAAATTGCCGTGGCGGGCGAACCGCCCCCCCAACATCCTGATCGCCACGTCCTTCGGCGCCCTGCTTGCCGGCGTGGCGCTCGCGCTCGGCCCGTGGCGAGGCGCATTCGGCTTTACCGCGCTGTCCGCGGGATTGCTCGCGACGATCATCGCCATCGCCGCGGCCTATCTGATCTCGGCGACCATCGCAAAGCGGCTGGCGATCTCGGATCCGTGATGTCTCGCGACGCCGACGGGTTCACCGAAGCGCGCCGGCGGGCGGTCAGGTCGCGTCTGGGTAGATCTGCTCGCGGTGGACTTCCCGGCCGTTCTCATCGATGACGACGATCCGGAGGTCGGGATGGCCTTTCGGCTTCTCCCTGCGCACCTGGTCGGCCAGGTTCTTGCTGTGCGCGATGGCGGCCCCGTCGCTCACCAGCTCCAGTCCAGACTTGTCCCGGACGGGCAGGCCGTCCTTCATATCGAAATAGTATGTGCGCATGAACTCATTTTCCGCGTTTCCACGCGGCTCGGTTGAAATGATCATCCCGGGGAAGGGAAACTGCCGAGGCTCGGATGGCCGCGGCGACTTGGGAACCGCATCGTAATGAACCGGGCAGGTCAAAATCTTGAGGCGGATCAAACCTTAGCAAAATCAGGCAAGTCCCGGAAGGGCCCGCCCTTCTTGGGGCATCATGACAGTGACGTCGCACGATCGCATGTCGTCACGCCGCGGCCGACTTGCTGGCTCCCGGGCGCTTGCCGAGCAGCGGCGCAAACTGCTCGGCCGTGACCGTTTCGTTTGCAATCAGCAGGTCGACACCGGCGTCGAGGTCTGCGCGCCGGCGCTGCAGGATATCGCGGGCGCGGCGGTCCCCCTCCTCGATCAGGTTGCGTACGGCGAGATCAATCTCGCGGCCCGTTGCCTCGGCCGCCGCCACGATCTTGTCCTGCGCGGCCACGAGAAACGCTTGCGGCTTGGCGGCATAGGTGCGCTGCCCGACGGTCTCGTCCATGCCGTACCTGGTGACCATTTCGATCGCGATCTCGGTCGCACGTTGCAGGTCGTCGGCGGCGCCGGTCGAGATCGCCCCGTCGAAGATCAGGTGTTCCGACGCGCGTCCTCCCATCAGCACCGCGATGCGGTTCTTCAGCTCCTCGATCGTCAGCAGGAACCTGTCCTCGGTCGGACGCTGGATCGTGTATCCCAGCGCGCCGATCCCGCGCGGGACGATCGACACCTTCTGCACGGGATCGACGCCGGGCAGGCTGGCCGCAACGAGGGCATGGCCCATCTCGTGATAGGCGACCCGGCGCCGTTCGTCCTTGCCGAGCACGCGGCTCTTCTTCTCGATGCCGGCCACGATCCGCTCGATCGCGGTGACGAAATCGTCGAACGTGACCTCCTCTCCGCTCCGCCTGGTCGCGGCGATCGCGGCCTCGTTGATGAGGTTTGCAAGGTCGGCCCCGGTAAATCCGGTCGTGAGACCCGCCACCTTGTCGAGATCGACGTCCTTGCTCATCCGGATCTTGGGGGCGTGCACCTTCAGGATCGCAATGCGCCCGATCTTGTCCGGCCGGTCAACCAGGACCTGCCGGTCGAACCGGCCTGCCCGCAGCAGCGCGGGATCCAGAACCTCGGGACGGTTGGTGGCCGCCAGCAGAATGACACCGGCGCTGGGGTCGAAGCCGTCAAGCTCGGACAGAAGCTGGTTCAGAGTCTGCTCTTTCTCGTCGTAGCCGCCGAACGACTGCGGCCCGCGGCTGCGTCCAAGCGCGTCGAGCTCGTCGACGAAGATGATGCAGGGTGCGGCCTTGCGGGCCTGCTCGAACAGATCCCGAACCCGCGCAGCGCCGACGCCGACGAACATCTCCACGAACTCCGAACCCGAGATCGAGAAGAACGGAACGCCAGCCTCGCCCGCCACGGCGCGGGCCAGCAGGGTTTTTCCGGTCCCCGGCGGTCCGACGAGCAGGATTCCCTTGGGGACGTGCGCTCCCAGGCGGCCATAGCTCTTGGGATCCCTGAGAAACGACACCACCTCCTGGAGCTCGAACTTCGCCTCGTCCACGCCGGCGACATCGGCGAAG
>RXJC01000028.1 GCA_003963435.1 Bradyrhizobiaceae bacterium
CCCGGCGTGATGACCATTCGCGGCTGCGCCTATGCCGGCTCCAAGGGAGTGGTGTGGGGGCCGATCAAGGACATGATCCACATCAGCCACGGCCCGGTCGGCTGCGGCCAGTACTCCTGGGCCGCGCGGCGCAACTACTACATCGGCACGACCGGCATCGACACCTTTGTCACGATGCAGTTCACCTCCGACTTCCAGGAGAAGGACATCGTGTTCGGCGGCGACAAGAAGCTCGCCAAGATCATCGACGAGATCCAGGAGCTGTTCCCGCTCAACCACGGCATCACCATCCAGTCGGAATGCCCGATCGGCCTGATCGGCGACGACATCGAGGCTGTGTCGAAGGTGAAGTCCAAGGAGTACGACGGCAAGACCATCGTCCCGGTGCGTTGCGAAGGCTTTCGCGGCGTCTCGCAGTCGCTCGGCCACCACATTGCCAACGACGCCGTCCGTGACTGGATCTTCGACAAGGTCTCTCCGGAGGCCAAGCCGGCCTTTGAATCGACGCCCTACGACGTCGCGATCATCGGCGATTACAATATCGGCGGCGACGCCTGGTCGTCGCGCATCCTGCTCGAGGAGATGGGCCTGCGCGTGATCGCGCAATGGTCCGGCGACGGCAGCCTCGCCGAGCTGGAAGCGACGCCCAAGGCAAAGCTCAACGTGCTGCACTGCTACCGCTCGATGAACTACATCTCCCGCCATATGGAAGAGAAGTTCGGGATTCCCTGGTGCGAGTACAACTTCTTCGGCCCGTCCAAGATCGCGGAATCGCTGCGCAAGATCGCCGGCTTCTTCGACGACAAGATCAAGGAAGGCGCCGAGCGCGTCATCGCGAAATACCAGCCCCTGATGGATGCGGTGATTGCGAAGTACCGCCCACGCCTCGAGGGCAAGACGGTGATGCTGTTCGTCGGCGGCCTGCGTCCCCGCCACGTGATCGGGGCCTACGAGGACCTCGGCATGGAGGTCGTCGGCACCGGTTACGAGTTCGGACACAACGACGACTACCAGCGCACCGCCCAGCACTACGTCAAGGACGGCACGCTGATCTATGACGACGTCACCGGCTACGAGTTCGAGCGCTTTGTCGAGAAGATCCAGCCCGATCTCGTCGGCTCCGGCATCAAGGAAAAGTACGTCTTCCAGAAGATGGGCGTGCCGTTCCGGCAGATGCACTCCTGGGACTATTCCGGTCCCTATCACGGTTATGACGGTTTCGCGATCTTCGCCCGCGACATGGACATGGCCATCAACTCCCCGATCTGGAAGAAGACCAAGGCACCCTGGAAGGATGCCCCGCGGCCGAGCCTGATGGCGGCGGAATAGCAGCAAAGTCCGGCTCCTTCCGTTCAGGGGGAGCCGGGCAGGCGATCGAACACGACATCCAACGAAGGTGCCACGATGACACAGAATGCCGAACACGTGCTCGATCACTTCGAGCTGTTCCGAGGTCCGGAATACCAGCAGATGCTGGCCAACAAGAAGACGCTGTTCGAGAATCCGCACGATCCCGCGGAAGTCGAGCGCATCCGCGAATGGGCCAAGACGCCCGAATATCGCGAGAAGAATTTTGCGCGCGAAGCTCTGACCGTCAATCCCGCCAAGGCCTGCCAGCCGCTGGGTGCCGTGTTCGTCGCGGTCGGCTTCGAGGGCACGCTGCCCTTCGTGCACGGCTCGCAGGGCTGCGTCGCCTACTACCGCAGCCATCTGTCGCGCCATTTCAAGGAGCCGAGCTCCTGCGTCTCCTCCTCGATGACGGAGGACGCGGCAGTGTTCGGCGGCCTCAACAACATGATCGACGGGCTCGCCAACACCTACAACATGTACAAGCCGAAGATGATCGCCGTCTCCACCACCTGCATGGCGGAAGTGATCGGCGACGACCTCAATGCCTTCATCAAGACGGCCAAGGAAAAGGGCTCCGTTCCCAACGAGTACGACGTTCCCTTCGCCCATACGCCCGCCTTCGTCGGCAGCCACGTGACCGGCTATGACAACGCTCTCAAGGGCATCCTCGAGCACTTCTGGGACGGCAAGGCCGGCACCGCGCCGAAGCTCGAGCGCAAGGAGAACGGCAAGGTCAATTTCATCGGCGGCTTCGACGGCTACACCGTCGGCAACATCCGCGAGATCAAGCGCATCTTCGAGCTGATGGGGATCGAGTACACGATCCTCGCCGACAACAGCGACGTGTTCGACACCCCGACGGACGGCGAGTTCCGCATGTACGACGGCGGCACCACGCTGGAGGACGCCGCGAACGCGATCCATGCCAAGGCGACCATCTCGATGCAGCAATACTGCACCGAGAAGACGCTACCCTTCATCGAGGGGCATGGCCATGAAGTCGCGGCCTTCAACCATCCGGTCGGGGTCGGCGCGACCGACGAGTTCCTGATGACGCTGTCGCGTATCACGGGCAAGCCGATTGCGAAGGCACTGGAACAGGAGCGCGGCCGTCTCGTCGACGCCATGGCCGATTCGAGCGCTCATATCCACGGCAAGAAGTTCGCGATCTACGGCGATCCGGACCTCTGCTACGGGCTTGCCGCCTTCCTGCTCGAGCTCGGCGCGGAGCCGACCCATGTGCTCTCCACCAACGGCAACAAGGCCTGGGCCGAGAAGATGGAAGGGCTATTCGCCAGTTCGCCGTTCGGCAAGAACTGCCATGCTTATCCCGGCAAGGACCTCTGGCACATGCGCTCGCTGCTGTTCACCGAGCCGGTCGATTTCCTGATCGGCAACACCTACGGCAAGTACCTGGAGCGCGACACCGGCACGCCGCTGATCCGTATCGGCTTCCCGGTATTCGATCGTCACCACCACCATCGCTATCCGGTGTGGGGCTATCAGGGCGGCATGAATGTCCTGGTCAAGATCCTCGACAAGATCTTCGACGAGATCGACAAGAGCACCAACGTGCCGGCCAAGACCGACTACAGCTTCGACATCATCCGCTGACGTCGAGAAGAAATCTGCCGCCGCCCGAGGAAGGCGGCGGCAGACGACAAGTCTAGCCAGAGCGATCGAGACTGCGGGGTAAGCGCTCGCGCAGCGGGTCAGGGAATAGGAGAGACGCATGAGCTCGGTGTCGGCCACCATCCAGGACGTCTTCAACGAGCCGGGCTGCGGCAAGAACGCCAACAAGACGGAGGCCGAGCGCAAGAAGGGCTGCACAAAGCAGCTGCAGCCAGGAGGGGCCGCCGGCGGCTGCGCTTTCGACGGCGCCAAGATCGCGCTGCAGCCGTTCACCGATGTCGCGCATCTGGTCCACGGGCCGATCGCCTGCGAGGGCAATTCCTGGGACAACAGGGGCAGTGCATCGTCGGGCTCCGACCTCTGGCGCCGCAGCTTCACCACCGACATGAACGAGACCGACATCGTGTTCGGCGGCGAGAAGCGGCTCTACAAGGCGATCAGGGAGATCATCGAGAAATACGATCCGCCGGCGATCTTCGTCTACCAGACCTGCGTGCCCGCCATGATCGGCGACGACATCAACGCCGTGTGCAAGGCGGCAGCGACCAAGTTCGGCAAGCCGGTGATTCCCGTCAATTCGCCGGGCTTCGTCGGTCCGAAGAACCTCGGCAACAAGCTCGCCGGCGAGGCGCTGCTCGAGCATGTGATTGGCACCGAGGAACCCGACTTCACCACGCCCTACGACATCAACATCATCGGCGAGTACAATCTGTCCGGCGAGTTCTGGCAGATCAAGCCGCTGCTCGACGAGCTCGGCATCCGCATTCTCTCCTGCATCTCCGGCGACGGGAAATATCGCGAGCTCGCCTATTCGCATCGCGCCAAGGCCGCGATGATGGTGTGCTCGAAGGCCATGATCAACGTCGCCCGCAAGATGGAGGAGCGCTACGGCATTCCCTATTTCGAGGGCTCGTTCTACGGCATCCAGGATTCCAGCGATTCGTTGCGCGAAATTGCGCGCATGCTGATCGAGCGCGGCGCCCCGGCGGAGTTGATGGACCGCACCGAAGCGGTGATCGCGCGGGAAGAGGCCAAGGCCTGGGCGGCGATCGAGCGCTTCAAGCCGCGTTTCAAGGACAAGAAGGTCCTGCTGATCACCGGCGGCGTGAAGTCGTGGTCGGTGGTCGCAGCGCTCCAGGAGGCAGGGCTCGAGATCGTCGGCACATCCGTGAAAAAGTCCACCAAGGAAGACAAGGAGCGGATCAAGGAGCTGATGGGCCAGGAAGCCCATATGATCGAGGACATGACGCCGCGCGAGATGTACAAGATGTTGAAGGACGCGCGCGCCGACATCATGCTGTCAGGCGGCAAGTCGCAGTTCGTCGCGCTGAAGGCGGCTATGCCCTGGCTCGACATCAACCAGGAGCGTTGCCACGGTTATATGGGCTACATCGGCATGGTCAAGCTGATGGAGGAGATCGAGAAGGCGCTCTACAATCCGATGTGGAGCCAACTCCGCAAGCCCGCCCCCTGGGACGATGCCGGCGTCAATTGGCAGGCCAAGGCGTTGGCGCAGGTGGACGCGCAGGCCGCCGAAATCGCCGCCGACCCGGTCCGTGCCGAAGCAACAAGGCGCGCCAGGAAGATCTGCTTCTGCAAGACGGTCGACCTCGGCACCATCGAGGATGCGATCGCCGCGCACGGCCTTTCCACCGTCGACGCGGTGAAGGAGCACACCAACGCCTCTGGCGGCTGCGGCGCCTGCAAAGGGCGGATAGAGGACGTCCTGGCTGCTCAGCCTTCGCCCGTCCTTCAGGCGGCGGAATAGGGGGCCGCGCATGGCGATCGTGACCACCTCCAAAAAGGCCTGCTCGGTTAATCCGCTCAAGATGAGTCAGCCGATTGGCGGCTCGTTCGCCTTCATGGGCCTGCGCGGTGCGATGCCGCTCTTGCACGGCTCGCAGGGCTGCACCTCGTTCGGCCTGACGCTGTTCGTGCGGCACTTCAAGGAAGCGGTGCCGATGCAGACCACCGCGATGAGCGAGGTCGCGACCGTGCTCGGAGGCTACGAGAATGTCGAGCAGGCGATTCTCAACATCTACAACCGCACCAAGCCGGAGATCATCGGCATCAATTCGACCGGCGTCACCGAGACCAAGGGCGACGACGTCGAGGGCTTCATCCGCCTGATCCGGCAGAAGCATCCGCACCTGGAGAAATTCCCGCTGGTCTATGTCTCCACGCCCGATTTCAAGGATGCTTTCCAGGACGGCTGGGAGAAGACCGTTGCGCGCATGGTCGAAGTACTGGTCGATCCCGTCGAGGTTGGGGCTGCGCGCGATCCCGCGCGCGTCAATGTCCTGCCGGGCTGCCATCTTACGCCCGGAGACCTCGACGAGCTACGCACCATCATCGAGGATTTCGGTCTCAGGCCGTCGTTCCTGCCTGATCTCGCCGGCTCGCTCGACGGCCACATCCCGGACGAATTCACGCCGACCACGATCGGCGGCATCGGGGTCGACGAGATCGCGACCATGGGGCAAGCGGCCTGGACCATCGCGATCGGTGCGCAGATGCAGCGCGCGGGCGAGGCCATGCACGCGAAGACGGGAGTGCCGTTCCGCCTGTTCGAGCGGCTCTGCGGTCTCATTCCCAACGACGAATTCGTCGCGTTTCTGAGCGAGATCACCGGCCGACCGGTTCCGGCGAAGTACCGCCGCCAGCGCGGCCAGCTCGCCGATGCGATGCTGGATACGCATTTCCACATCGGCGGGCGCAAGCTGGCAATCGGCGCCGAGCCGGACCTGCTGTTCGATCTCTCCAGCATGCTGCACGAGATGGGCGCGGAGGTTGCGGTCGCTGTGACCACGACGGCCTCGCCCGTGCTGGAGCGCGTCAGGACGCAGGAGGTCCTGATCGGGGACCTCGAAGATCTCGAGGACCTCGCCAGGGCCCGCGACTGTGATCTCCTCATCACCCATTCGCACGGTCGCCAGGCGGCCTCGCGCCTGAAGATCCCGTTCTATCGCGCGGGCTTCCCGATGTTCGACCGGCTGGGTGCCGGCCACCAGCTGTCGGTCGGCTACCGCGGCACGCGCGACCTGGTCTTCGACCTCGCCAATCTCGTCATCGCCGACCGCGAGGCCAACCACCAGCCGACACCCGATACCTGGCGGACCACGGAGAGCGGCCTCCAGGTCGTCCCGCCGCAGCTGCACTGACGCAAGAAGAGGGACCAGACCGATGAAAGTCGCCTTTGCCACCCAGGACCTGAAGCGCGTCGATGCGCATTTCGGCTGGGCCAAGAACATCGCCATCTACGATGTCAATCCGGACGGCCATCGCTTCGTCGAGGCCATCCAGTTCGACGGTGACCTCAAGGAGGACGGCAACGAGGACAAGCTGGCGCCGAAGATCGAGGCGATCAAGGACTGTACCATCCTCTACGTCGCGGCGATCGGCGGCTCGGGCGCTGCGCGGGTCGTCGCCAACAATATCCATCCGATGAAGGTGACCCAGCCCGAGGCGATCGACGACCTCTGCGTCAAGCTCGAAGACGTGCTGAAGGGCTCGCCGCCGCCGTGGCTGCGCAAGGTGCTCGCCAAGGGGCAAGAACGCAGCTTTGATTTTGAGGATTGAGGACAACGATCATGACTGATGCTGCTGAGCTGACCCACCCGGATGCCGCGGCCGAGGCGCCCTTCGTCAGGGAGCTGGTCAACATCTGGCGGGCCCAGGACACCCATGGGGCCTGGGAGGGCAAGAAGGACCTCGACCTGCTCGAGCCCTATATCCTCGACAAGGAGAAGCGGCGTGCGCTGCCGATCGTCGGCGACCCCGACCCCGACACGATCTGGCGGATGGAGCTGTTCTTCAACGCCGTCGCGCTCTCGATCGAGAAGGCGACCGGCGTGATGATCTCGCCGATGCTGAAGATGCACCATGAAGGCTTCGGCCGCATGGTCCTGATCGGCGGCCGGCTCATCGTCGTCAACAAGCAGCTCCGCGACGTGCACCGCTTCGGCTTCGACAATCTCGCCAAGCTCGCCGCCGAAGGCGACAAGTACGTCGCGGGCGGCGTCGAGATGATCCGCAAGTTTCCCGATGTGGCTAACTATTGAGGCTTGAGCATGAGCGACCTGGAAACCCTGAAGGCCGAGATCAAGAAGTTGTCGGCCAAGGCCACGCAGGCCAAGATGGACCTGCACGATCTCTCGGAGGAGCTTCCGATCAACTGGACCTCGATCCTGAGCGTGGCCCAGAAGGCCCATGACGCCTTCGCCGAGCTCGAGCGCAAGCGCGAGGATCTCAAGACGCTGGAAAAAGCATAAGCGGATTTTCGCCCCATGTCCTACGCAACCCGCGACGGCCGCGATTGGAAGCCGGACTATCTGGTCTCGATCGACGCCCAGAAGTGCATCGGTTGCGGTCGCTGCTACAAGGTCTGCGGCCGCGAGGTCATGACGCTGAAGGGGATCAACGAGGACGGCGAGATGATCGACCTCGACGACGACGATGACGAGGTCGAGAAGAAGGTCATGGTGATGAACGACGATGGCGCCTGCATCGGCTGCGGTGCCTGCGCGCGGGTCTGCCCGACCAACTGCCAGACCCACGCCCCCGCGGCCGCCTGAGCGCCGCGGCGGACCCGCGATGAGCAAGACCCAGTTCGCCAGGTACAATATCGGCCAGGTGATCCGTCACCGGCTCTATGCGATGCGCGGCGTCATCTTCGATGTCGACACGTCGTTTTCAGGGACGGATGGTGAGCCGGTGGCCAACGGGACAGCAACCGGTCTGATCTACCGGCTGTTCGCGGAGGACGATGAAGTCCCCTATGTGGCCAGCATCGCCGAGTGTGACCTGGAGCCCGACGATTCCGGCGAGCCGGTCCGGCATCCGGGAATAGGGGCCCTTTTCTAGGTCGGCGAGGCCGGTGGCTATCGCCGGCGCAGGCTGCTGATCAACTGACACCCGACGAACTGCGCCATCCGCCTCACTCGATGCCCTGTTCGCGGGCCTTCATCATCGCGGCGATACGAAAGCGTTCATGGATGGCGACGGGATTGGCAAGCATGTCGGCTTCCGCCCGCCTGAACGCGGCGAAGACGATCTCGGCCTCGTCGCGCGTCAGCGGCACGCGGCCGGCCATGTGGGTTGCCTCCGGTGCGGCGGTGCGGATCGCCCGGCGGTAGGGATGTTCCGTCACCTCGATCAGCTCGTTCGCTTCGAGCTTGCCGCCCAGCGTGATCGCAAGTCCAACGACCTCGAGCTTGCGGCCGTCCTGCGTGGTCTTGACCAGGGTCGCCATCACGGCACCATCGGCATGGCAAAGCCGGGGCGGGGATGGGCGTCGTAGTAATCCGGCCGCTCCGGCCAGCCGCCTTCGGGGATGAGCTTGAACGCGATGATCTTGACCGGCGCGCCTTGCGAGCACGAGACTTCGGCGAACTTGACCTCGCGCGGGCCGGGCCCGGCCGAGAAATCCGCGACCACGGTGCCGTCCGCCTTGCAGGCGCGGGCGAAGCCGGGCGTGCCGACGCTGCTGGCCGGCACGGGATTGGCAATGAGATTGGCGCCGCCGGGGTCGCCACCGAAGGCGGGGCTTGCGAACTTGAACGTGGCGAGCACGCCGCTGCGATCGATCGGACGATCGGCGGTGATCGGTCGCGCGACCGAATAGACCGTCAGCGTACCGCCATCGAGCAGCGCCTTGATCTCGTCTTCGGAGCAGGCGGCGAATTCAGACGCGACGTTCATGTCATTCTCCATGCCAACGGGCCTGACTGAACAACATCAATTTCCATGCCACGTTGCCCATGCGCGCCGAGGGAACGGCGTCGCCGAAATCGGGTGAATCGGCGGGCGATCGGCGCTCGTGTGTCCGGCTGGGGCGGTTTGTTGTGACAATCGGGATACCAGTGTCGGATTCCGCACCATTGTCGCGGTCACATCTCGATGTCCGACCTAGCGCGATTCTTGCAAAGCTTGCGAAGCATTCGCCCGCAAACGAGGACAGCATGGACCAGAATACCGCCTATGCGATCTGCGCCTTCAACGACATTCCGAGCCAGCGGGCGGTCGGCTTTCATCTCATGATCTTCGGCGAGGACGGTGCGCCGCGGCCCTGGCCGATCGTGATCGTGCGCTGGGGCAAGCAGGTGTTCGGCTATCTCAACCGTTGCCCACACAACGGCGTAAATCTGGACTGGGAGCGCAACCAGTTTCTCGACGGGAACGGCACCCGGCTGATGTGCGGCAAGCACGGCGCCACCTTCGAGCTCGGCACCGGCCGTTGCATGGACGGGCCCTGCAAGGGCGAGAGCCTGACGCCGATCGCACTCGCCGTGCTCGACGGCGATGTCTGCGTCACCGGCGTGACGCTGGTCGAGGACGACGAGACGGCTTGCGAGGAAGAGGTCTGACGCCGATGCGTCAGACCGGGCGGTTCTCGTTGCGGTTTTTCACCGGCTCCATCTTCGCGACGCCGTCTTCGAAGGAGATCTCGGTATATGAGCCGTCGAGATCCTTTGCAGCGTCGAGCAGATAGTCGAGTTTGCCGGCGGTATCGAGCTTCTTGATGTCGTTCTTGTCGACGCCGGCCAGGTCCATCATCTCCTTCCACACTGTGGATTCGTCGCACGGCTGAATCCGGAACTCGATGTCGCCGATCCTGGTGCGGTATTTGGCCAGGAAGTCGATGTTGTTGCAGAACATGAAGTAGCTGCCTTTCGGGCTCAGCGCGCCGTCCAGCACCTTGGCGACGTCGGAGAGATAGGCATAGGAGTGCAGGTAACCGGCGAGCACCGGGATGGTCGTCTCGCCCTCCTGCGCCACGGTCAGCACCTGCTCGATCGAATAATCCGGTGGACACTTCTCGTCGGCGACCTGGGTCTGGAATTTCAGCGCGATGTCGCCGCGGAAGCCGAAACGGCCAGGCTTGGTGGTGTCGCCTTTCAGCACCGCGTTCAGCAGCCGGCCCTCCTTGTCCAGGCGGCCAAGGGCGGTGTTGTCGATCGACGTCATGGATGTCTCCTTGTCTCATCTGCCGGGCCTGGCCGGCGCGAAGGTTTCGATGGCCCTTATGCAAGGAGTTTGCCGCATGTCCGCGTATGCGCCGAAAGTTTGAATCCGGCGGGAATCCGGACTGCTCTGCGCGACCGCCGCGGATCGCCCGGTATCGCATTGCCATTCGGCTCGCCCAAGCAGCGGTAGTGCCGGCTGTCGCGAATCCGACAAGCGTCGCAAAGGCAACAGCCGGGTGGCGGAACAAAAATGCAGCAATATCAGGCCCATGCGCTCTGGCACGGGACTTGCGATCGTTCCTTGCAACAGACCCAGACAGCGAGGGCGAACGATGATCAACCTGACGGACAGCGCCGTGAATGCAGTGAAGACTGCGATCTCCTCGGCAGCGCAGCCGGCGAGCGGCTTGCGGATCATGGTCGAGACCGGCGGCTGTGCCGGATTCAAGTACATGATGGGCCTCGCCGAGGAAGCCAAGCCCGACGACACCGTGATCGAGCGCGGCGGCGTGAAAGTGTTCGTCGACAATGCGAGTCACGAGCACCTCAACGGCACCACGATCGACTTCGTCGTCGCGCTGGAAGGCTCCGGCTTCACCTTCGACAATCCCAACGCGAAGTCGAGCTGCTCCTGCGGCAAGTCGTTCAGCTAAGCCGTCCTCTTCGATCCGGTCCGCAACAAAGAGAATGTGAAATGCTCGTCGAATCCGAACACCTGAAACAGCCACCGGCCGCCGAACCTTCGGGCCGCGAGCAGATCGTCCGCGCCGTGCTCGACGAGATCAGGCCTAACCTCAAGCGCGACGGCGGCGATTGCGAGCTGCTGGAGATCGACGGCAACAAGATCATGGTCAGGCTTACCGGGGCTTGCGTGTTCTGCAAGCTCGCCAGCGCGACGCTGGAGGGCATCCAGGCCCGCCTGATCGAACGGCTCGGCGAATTCGTCCGTCTGATCCCCGTTGCCGGAGCGGCCAAGCCTCGTCATTGACCAGACCCCGACGCTGAGAGAGGGATTCCGTGCGGCCGATCTACCTCGACAACAACGCGACGACCCGCACGGACCCTTCCGTCGTCGCGGCGATGCTGCCGTTCTTCTCCGAGCAGTTCGGCAATGCGTCTTCAGTGCATGCCTTCGGCAGCGACGTCGCCCCAGCGGTGAGGCAGGCGCGGCGCAACGTCCAGGGCCTGATCGGCGCGGCGTTCGATCACGAGATCGTCTTCACCTCGGGCGGAACCGAGTCCGACAATGCGGCGGTCCTGTCGGCGCTCGCCGTGCAGGAAGGGCGCGACGAGATCGTCACCACCGCCGTGGAACATCCCGCCGTGCTGTCGCTGGTCGAGGATCTCGCGCGGCGCGGCATCAAGAGTCATCTCATCCCAGTGGACAGGCGCGGCCGGCTCGACATCGAGGCCTACAGGCGCGCGCTCGGCCCCCGCACCGCGATCGCGTCCGTGATGTGGGCCAATAACGAGACCGGCACGATCTTTCCAGTCGAGTTCCTGGCGAAGATGGCGCGCTCCGCCGGCGCACTGTTTCACACCGATGCGGTGCAGGCGGTCGGACGGGTTCCGATCGAGCTGAATGCCACCGAGATCGACATGCTCTCGCTCTCCGGCCACAAGCTGCATGGCCCCAAGGGAATCGGTGCGCTCTATGTGCGCAAGGGAACGAAATTCAAGCCGCTGATCCACGGTGGTCCTCAGGAGCGCCGCCGCCGCGCCGGCACCGAAAACGTTCCCGGCATCGTCGGCCTCGGCAGGGCGGCCGAGCTCGCCGCAGTGCAATTGGAGCAGCAGCGGACAGGGGCCATCGCGCTGCGCGACCGGCTGGAGCAGGGAATCCTGCAACTCGGCCGCTGCATGGTGCTCGGCGACGTCAAGAGCCGATTGCCGAACACCTCGAACATCGCCTTCGAGCATATCGAGGGCGAGGCGATCGTCCACCATCTAAATCGCGCCGGGATCGCCGCCTCGCTGGGATCGGCCTGTGCTTCCGGCTCGATGGAGCCCTCGCACGTGCTGCGCGCTATGAACGTGCCGCCGCAGGCGCTGCGCGGCGCGATCCGCTTTTCGTTGTCCCGCGAAACCACGGCCGACGAGATCGACCGCGTCCTGCACGTGCTGCCGGACATCCTATCGAAACTGAGAGCATTGTCTCCGTCGTGGCAAGAGCGCGCGAGCGACACCTCTCTGACCGAGGAGCTCAGCTCATGAAAGTCATGATTCGTCGCTCGCCCGAGACCGGCCTGTCGATCTACGTGCCGAAGAAGGACCTCGAGGAGCCGATCGTCGAATCCGAGCACGAGACGTTGTGGGGCGGCTGGATCAAGATCGCCAATGGCTGGGTACTCGACCTGCCGCAGATGGCTGCCGACACCAATCTGCCGATCACGATCAACGCGAAGAAACGCGGCGGAGAGGGAGACGAGTGATGAACGCGCCGGTCCCACAGATCGACTTCGCCAACCCGACCCACGCTGAAGCCATCCTCAGCGGCGTGGTCGCGCGGCTGCGCGGCGGCGACGTCATTCCCTATCTCGGACCGGGCGTCGCCGACCTTTCCACGCCATCCGTGCCGATGACCCCGGAAGCGCTCGCGGCGTTCTTCGGTACCAAGGTGGCATTGCCAAGGCGCGCCAGGGGTAATGCCTGGGCCTCGGCGCAACACATCGAGAGCACGCGGCACCGCGCCACCGTGACGGCGCTGATGACGGAAGCCTTCGCCACGCCGGTTGCACCGACGGCGCTGCAGCGCCATCTCGCCGCCCTCGCGCTGCCGCTGATCGTCGACAGCTGGTACGACGGCGCGATGCGCGGCGCACTCGCTGGGCGCAGCGATTGGGGCGAGATCCAGGGCATCACCCGTGCCGGCATCGGCGAGGATCGTTGGTACCGGTTCTACGATGCCGCCGGCCAGGAGGTTGACCGTGCCCAGGCGAAGACCTGGACCACGATCCTCTACAAGCCCCACGGCAGCGTCGCACCTGCCAAGAACTTCCTGATCTCCGATGCCGACTATGTCGAGGTGCTGACCGAGATCGACATCCAGACGCCGATTCCGGACGAGGTGAAGGCGCGTCGCACCGGCCGCAGCTTTCTGTTCCTCGGCTGCCGCTTCAACGACCAGCTGCTGCGTACCTATGCGCGACAGGTGTTGAAGCGCTCCACGGATACGCATTATGCGGTCGTCGAACCCGACATGCTCTCGAAGAACGAGTTGCGCTTCCTGGTGAGCCAGGGTCTGACCCCGCTTGCCATCCCGCTGGCGCGTGCGATCGAGATCGTGCTGGCAGCCTGACCTTCGTCGCATCGCCGATCTGACCTTGCCGCGCGGACCTTGTTCGCGCGGCGCGCGTTCGGCTGGGCGTCAAAGCACGCGGTCGACGACGTCGCATCTGTCACCTTTCCAACATGCGTTGACAACCCGACATTTCCTGTCACGCGCGCTAACTCCTTGAAGCAAGCCAAGAAAGTCGTGAGATCGACGGTGGCATGCGGGTTGCTAATACCTTTCTAGAACGACTCTTAGGACGTTTCTCGAAATCCGAGGCCGCAAGATCTGTTCGGCCTGCAAGGAGAACTGAGCATGGACGTGTCAGCGCAACACGACGCGAGCAGCAATGGCAACTTCGCCGAAGTCGGCGAGATCATGCAGGTGATCGCCGAGCACAAGGGCTGCGGCACCAGCGGCGGCAGCGGCAAGGCGAGCTGCGGATCGCAGGCCGGGCAGGGTGATCTGCCGACCGAGATCTGGGAGAAGGTGAAGAACCATCCCTGCTACAGCGAAGAAGCGCATCACCATTACGCGCGCATGCACGTCGCGGTCGCGCCGGCCTGCAACATCCAGTGCAACTATTGCAATCGCAAATACGACTGCGCCAATGAATCGCGCCCCGGCGTGGTCAGCGAGAAGCTGACGCCGGAACAGGCCGCCAAGAAGGTGCTGGCGGTGGCCTCCACCATCCCGCAGATGACCGTGCTCGGCATCGCCGGCCCCGGCGATCCGCTGGCCAATCCGGAAAAGACCTTCAAGACCTTCGAGCTGATCTACAACACGGCGCCCGACATCAAGCTGTGCCTGTCGACCAACGGCCTCATGCTGCCTGACCACGTCGACACCATCGCGAAGTACAACGTTGACCACGTCACCATCACCATCAACATGGTCGATCCCGAGATCGGCGCGAAGATCTATCCCTGGATTTTCTACAAGCACAAGCGCTACACCGGCTACGAAGCCGCCAAGATCCTGACGGACCGCCAGCTCCAGGGCCTCGAGATGCTCACCGAGCGCGGCATCCTGTGCAAGATCAACTCGGTGATGATCCCTGGGATCAACGACCAGCACCTGGTCGAGGTCAACAAGGCGGTTAAATCGCGCGGCGCCTTCCTGCACAACATCATGCCGCTGATCTCCGCGCCGGAGCACGGCACCGTGTTCGGCCTGAACGGACAGCGCGGTCCGAGCGCGCAGGAGCTGAAGGCGCTGCAGGACTCCTGCGAAGGCGAGATGAACATGATGCGGCACTGCCGCCAGTGCCGCGCCGACGCCGTCGGCCTGCTCGGCGAAGACCGCAGCGCCGAGTTCACCACCGAGAAGATCATGGCAATGGAGGTGAAGTACGACGCCGAGACCCGTAAGGCCTACCAGGAGAAAGTCGAGGAGGAACGCGTCGCCAAGGTCGTGGCCAAGCAGGAGGAGCTCGCCGAGCTGGCAGGTGCGTCCAGCGACATCAAGGTGCTGGCCGCGGTCGCGACCAAGGGCTCCGGCCTGATCAACGAGCACTTTGGCCATGCCAAGGAGTTCCAGGTCTACGAGCTCTCCACCGCGGGCGCGAAATTCGTCGGCCATCGCCGCGTCGATCTCTATTGCCAGGGCGGCTACGGCGAGGAAGACAGCTTGGAGACCATCATCCGCGCCATCAATGACTGCCACGCGGTGTTCGTGGCCAAGATCGGCGGCTGCCCGAAGGGCGACCTGATCAAGGCCGGCATTGAGCCGGTCGATCAATACGCGCACGAGTTCATTGAGAAGTCGGCGATTGCCTGGTTCAAGGCCTATCTCGACAAGGTCAACAGCGGCGAGATCGAGCATGTGGAGCGCGGCGATGCCGCCATCCGCCAGGGCGCGCTGATCTCGGCGGCGTGAGGAGAGTCCGATGCCGTTCAAGATCATCGCTTCGCAGTGCACGAGCTGTTCGGCCTGCGAGCCGGAATGTCCGAATGTCGCGATCCGCGAAAAGGGCGGGACGTTCGTGATCGACCCCAAGAAATGCACTGAATGCCTCGGGCATTTCGACGAGCCGCAATGCGTGGCGGTCTGCCCGGTCGACAATACCTGCGTCATCGACACGTCGTTGCCGCGCTACCAGGCGCCCGCCTGAGGGAGGAAAAAGGATGAACTTCACGATCACGCCCGCCGCGCAAAAATTCATGCGCATGATGCTCCGTGTCGACGGCGGTACGGGTAGCGGCTTCCGCCTCGCCGTCAGTCCGGGCGGCTGCTCGGGCCTTGCGGCCGACATCAGCGTGCGCGCCGAGCCGCAGGCAGGAGACGCGGTGGTCGAGCGCGAGGGCGTCAAGCTGTTCCTGCCGGCCGAGAGCCGGTTGCTGCTCGACGGCGTCACCATCGATTTCGCGGATACGCCGACCCAGACGGGGCTCGTGTTTCACGATCCGAAGCAGGTCTCCTGCGGACACCATTGAACAGGCGCAAACGATGCCCGACACGTTCGTCAGCCCGCAGGTCGAGATCAACGAGGCGCTTGTCACCGGCGCCTTGCTCGGGCGCGGGCTGCCGAGCGAGGCCGAGCACCATCTGTGGGAAGCGGGCCTGTCCTATCACCTGGACGACATCGCGGAACGGCACTTGCGTGAAGCCGAGATGCTCGCGCCCGGTCATGCCGCGGTGCTGATCGGGCTCTATCGCTTCTATTTCTACAAGGGACGTCTCGCCGAGGCGCTCGATGTAGCCCGGCGTTGTCTCTCGAAGGCTGCGCAGGAGAACAATCTTCCCACCGACTGGCGCCACGTGCGAGCAGGCGATGCCGAGTTCAGCCGATACGAGAACATCTCGCCGCGCTTCTTCCTGTTCTCGCTGAAGGGCTACGCCTATTTGCAGATGCGCCTCGGCGAGACCGACGAGGGGCGGCTGGCGGTCCAGAAGCTGCTGGAGCTCGACCCCACCGACAAGATCGGCGCCAGGGTCCTCTTGGACGTGCTCGATCGGATGGGGCAGGACGATGAGTGAGGACATCGACGAGGCCCTCGACTGGCAGGGACAACAGGTCGATTGCGCGGCCTGTGCTCATTTGACGCTCAACGGCACCGGCGGCTGCCGGATCCGGCATGCCTGTGTCAATGATCGCTACGCTCGCCGCATCGACCGCTTCTTCAACTGGAATCCCGGCCTCGCCGACCTTTATCTCGGCCATCCGCATTTCGAGGTGCGCGCGATCGCGGCGAAATTCGCCAATCTGTTCCTGCTCCCGCCGCTGCTCGGCGACGCCGACGAGACCGTGCGCTGGAACGCCGTCCGCCGCCTGCCCAGGCGCTATGCGTTGCAGTTGCGTGGGGATCCGCATCGCGAGGTCAGGATGCGGGTCGCTACGCTGATCGACGACGACGAGCTGCTGCCGATGGCCTCGGACCAGGACTATTACGTCCGCCTCGTCGTCGCGCGCAGGCTCGCACCGCTGCTGCTCGGCCGGATGGTCAATGACGAGGAGGCGGAGGTACGCCGCGTCGTGGCCCGGCGCATTCCCGATGAATGGCTGCTCGGCATGAGCCGTGACCGTGACGCGGCCGTGCGGCTCGAGGTGGCGCAGCGGCTGTCGCCGGATCGTCTCGTGCTGATGCGCCGCGATCCGGACTGGCGCATCCGTTACGAGGTGGCAAGCCGCGCGACGGTCGGCGAACTCGTCGGCCTCGCCGAGGACCAGGACGCGCTGGTGCGCGAAGTCGCGCGGTCGCGGGTCGCCGTGCGGCTGGAACGAGAAACGGGAGCCTCGCCATGAGCAACATCGTCCGCGACAGCGACGTCGTCGAGCTGACGGCGGCGCCGTTCTTCACCTTCGGCGAGAAGGTGCGGGCCAAGCGCACTATCCGTAACGACGGCACCTATGCCGGCAAGGAGATCGGCGACATCCTCGCCAAGAAGGGCGAAGTTGGCTACGTGGTCTCGATCGGCACGTTCCTTCAGCAATTCTACATCTATGGCGTCGAATTCCTCGAAAGCGGCAACCGCGTCGGGATGAAGCGCAAGGAGCTGGACCCCGTCACCCCGCGCGACGCGGTCGAGGACATCCCGCTGCCGGAGGCTGCATCATGATGATCGAACCGAGATTGCCGAGATATCAATGGGGCCAGCGTGTGAAGGCGGCGGTGGACCTGCACAATGACGGATCGTTTCCAGATGCGCCGGCCGAGGGCCTGCTCGTCGGCGTCGGCCACACCGGCGAGATCGTCCAGGTCGGTCGGCACACCGATGCGAACTTGCCGATCTATCTCGTTGAGTTCGGCGAGCGGTTGGTGGTCGGCTGCCTCGAAGAAGAAATCAGCCCGCTGTAGGGATGTCCCGATGAATGCCGCGATCCTCAGACAGCCAGACGTGCGTTTGCCTGCGCATCCCAATGAGCTCGACCGTAGGCGGATCGAGCGCGCACTCGGATCGCGCAAGCGCTATCGCTACGTTTCGCCGGTCGTCAGGGGCGTGACTGGCGGCTACCTCGTCGAGAGTCCGTGCTGTTCGCGGAACATCGACGCCGACGGCGGCGTCGTCGACGTCGCGCTGCTGCATCACGATGGAGCGAGCGCAAGCTGGAAGCTCTTTCGCAAGAATCATGCGACCGGCGCCTGGGTGCTGCACGGTGTGCATCAGCGACTGGCGTCGGTGACGGAGATCCTGAACGCCGATCCCGAGCGCGTGTTCTGGCAATAGCGGGAGTTGGAAAGATGGCGCTGGCGGCGACCGAACTGACTGAAATCGAGCGGGTGCTTGCGTCCCCGGATGCGACGCCGCAGGCCTATATCGAGCTGCGGCAGAAATTCCCCCATCTTGCCTGGATCCGTTGCGACGCCTCCGACGTGACGGAGACGCCGTACCGCAGCTTCGGGGCGTTCGACCTGCACCTGCTCGACAGCGCCGATCATTGCGCTGCCATCACCGACGATCCGGCGCGCGCGACCGGCATCGTTCTGGCCAGGCGGGCGGCCGCGCCATGACGGAGCCCGCTCTCGCCTACGAAGACGTTGCGGATGCCGGTGAGCTGCCGGTTGAGACCGGCCACGATTTCATTCCACTCTCCGATCCCGACGTCACATTGGCGGAGATCGGGGCGGTCGATGCAGTTCTGCGCTCGCAACGGCTGTCCAGCGGTCCGCTTGCGGAGGAATTCGAGGCGGCGTTCGCCGCCTATGTCGGCCGGGCCTATGCGATTGCGGTGCCGAGCGGCACCGTCGGCCTCATGCTCGCGCTGAAGGCTTACGGCATCGGCGCGGGGGACGAGGTCATCGCCTCGTCCTATTCGTTTCGCGAGACAGCGCATGCGATCAGCCTCGCCGGCGCGCGGCCGGTGTTCGCCGATATCGACTATTGGTCGGGAACGCTGGCGCCGCAGAAGGTGGAAGAGCGTATCACGCCCGGCACGCGGGCCATTCTCGCAGCCAACGCCAACGGCCATCCGGCGCCCTGGTCGGAGCTGCGCGACGTCGCGGACCGGCA
>RXJC01000371.1 GCA_003963435.1 Bradyrhizobiaceae bacterium
CTCTGCCGCGACATCTATCTCGCCGCGCCCCTGCACGACGTCGGCAAGGTCGCCATTCCCGACAATATCCTGCTCAAGCCCGGCAAGCTCACCGACGAAGAGATGGCGGTGATCCGGACGCATGCGACGATCGGCGAGCGAATCCTGGCCGATTCCAGCTGCGAGCTGATCCGGCTCGGCGCGCAAATTGCCGCGGGCCATCACGAGCGCTGGGACGGCGCGGGCTATCCGAACGCGCTCAGGGCGGATGAAATCCCGGTCGCGGCGCGCGTGGTCGCGGTCGCCGACGTCTTCGATGCGCTGACGACGCGACGGCCCTATAAGGAGCCGATGCCGATCGAGGTGGCGCGCAATTACCTGGTCGAGAACAAAGGCCGGCAGTTCGATCCGGCCTGCGTCGAGGCGTTCCTGTCGCGCTGGGACGAGGTGATCGAGATCGCCACCGGTCAGGCGACGACGCCATTCCAAAGAATCGAGGCCCCTCTCGCTCCCTCTTTGGAGAGTGCAGTGGAGCAGCGTCCGGTCGATGGCTGCTCGGCCCCGGTCTCCTGACCTCACCCCTCGGCCAACACTTTGCCGTCACTCGATTTTTTCTCCGGTCGCCGATTTGAACCTGTTCCTGATAAGGTGCACCAATATCAAAGAGTGATTCCGATCACACTTGCCTGGGGCATCCGCGGCTAAGCGTCGGCCTGGGACGGGGACGAGTTCAGCATTGATCGAAGGAATGAGAATGCCCATGAGAAGCCTGATCGGCGCTGTCGTCGGCGCGCTGTGTATTGCGGCCCCCGCCTTGGCAGAGACGCCGGCTGCGATCGTCGAGGACGTGCAAGGCAAGGTCGACGGCGTCGAGTTCATGGACTATGTCGCGGCGGGCAAGATCATCAAGCTCGGACCGAAGGCCAGCATCACGCTCAGCTATCTCAAATCCTGCCTGCGCGAGACGATCAGCGAAGGCGTCGTATTGGTCGGCGCCGAGCAAAGCACCGTTCAGCTCGGCGATGTGCAGCGCGCCAAGGTCCCCTGTGACTCCAAGGCGGCACAGCTCTCCGAGCATCAGGCGAACCAGAGTGCCGCGACGACGTTCCGGACCATGCGGTCCGATACCAAGGCCGCTCCGTCCAGGCTGGCGACGATCTACGGCGTCGCGCCCATCGTCCAGGCCAAGAGCGGCGGCACGCTGGTCATCGAGCGCACCGACGGCAAGGAGCCCACGATCAGCGTCGCGCTCAAGAACGACGTCATGACCCGCGGCAAGTTCTATGATTTCGCCAAAGCCGGGAAGTCGCTGACCCCGGGCGGCAGCTATCTCGCCAGCATCGGCACCAAGCGTTACACCTTCCAGGTCGATGCCAGTGCCACCGCCGCGCCGACCCCGATCATCGGGCGCCTGCTGCGGCTCGAATAAGCGGACTCTCATAAGCGGACTTGGCGACGGGGCGATGCGGCGGATCGGCGGGCGGGACATCGTTGCGGCGCTTCTGATTGCACTCGTTGCGGGTGCGATTTTCACGTCTCCGCCGCTGCAGACGCTGCAAGGCCTCTCGCTCGACCTCCTCACCGCCCTGCGCGGCAAGATCGTCGGCGACCGCCGCGATCCCGCGACGTCGCCGGTCGTCGTGGTCGCCATCGACGGTGAGACCTACGACACACCGCCGTTCAAGGGATCGCCGACACAGACCTGGACGCGCGAGATCGGCCGGGTGCTCGGCAGCATCACCGAGGGCGGCGCCAAGGTGATCGGCTTCGACGTCATCTTCCCAAGCTCGATCGAGCAGTCGGAGATTCCCTTTGGCGACGCAGCCCTTGGCGGTCGCATGAAGGGATTCGATCGGGATTATCTGATCGCGCTGCGGCAAATTTCCGACGGCGGCAAATTGGTGCTCGGCGAGATCCTGAGCAACGACCATCCGGAAGTGCCCTATCGCGCTCAGCAAGTGGCCGTGCGCAACGCCGTCCGGGCTCTCAATGTCCACACCGACCACGACGACGTCATCCGGCGAATGCCGCTGAGCTTTGTCATCGAGGGACGACCGGTCCCCGCGATGGCAGTCGAGCTCGTGGCGCGCGCGACTGGCGCAAAGCCCGAGATCGCGCGCTCCGGCGCGACCGAATTGTCCGGCTATGCGATCCCGAGTGCCGTGCCGAATACAGTGACGCTCAATTTCCGAGGGCTGGGACGCGACATCCCGACCTTTTCCTTCGCCGATCTGCGCGCCTGCGTCGAAAAGGGTGACCGCGATTTCTTCCGCCGCGCTTTCGACGGCAAGGTCGTGCTGCTTGGCACGGCCCTGAATTTCGAGGACCGCAAGCTCACTTCGATGCGCCTGTCCGGCGGCTATGATGGAACGCCGGCCGAGCGATGCGCCCTGCCCGCGCCGGCAAGCACGCCGCAGAAAGCCCGCAGCGACGTCGCAGGCGTCTTCGTCCACGCCACGGTCGTACGCAATCTGATCGAGCACGACGCCACGACCGAGCTCGGCTTTCCGATGCGGACCATTCTGACGATCGTGTTCGCCGCAATCATCGCCTGCGCGGCCTCGATATTTGCGCCGACCGGCGCGCTGGCCGCCTGGCTCGTCCTCACTGCCGTTTACACCGCGGTGGCCGTTGGTGCCTTCGTTCACGCCCTGGCGCTGCCGCTGACCGAGCCTGCGCTCGCGAGCCTTGCCGCGCTCGCCTCGATGATCGGCTACCGCTTCGTGCTGGCCGACCGCGACGAGCGCTTCCTGCGCAAGAGCTTTGCGCTGTATCTCGCCCCTGAGGTGGTCGAGACCATGGTCGCCTCCGGCAAGATGCCGGCGCTCGGCGGCGAGATGCGCAACGTCACCATGTTCTTCTCGGACCTCAGCGGCTTCTCGTCCATTGCCGAGACCATGACACCGGGCGAGTTGGTCACGCTGATGAACGAATATCTGTCCGCGATGACCGACATCATCGAAAGCCATGGCGGCTATGTCGACAAATATATCGGCGATTCCATCGTCGCGATGTTCGGCGCGCCGGCCGACGATCCCGCGCACGCGACC
>RXJC01000244.1 GCA_003963435.1 Bradyrhizobiaceae bacterium
GGCTGCGGCACGCCGATGGCGAGCGCGACGCCGGCAAAGCTGATGGCAAGGCCCAGCCATTGCGAGGCGCCGAGCCGCTCGCCGAGCACCTGGTAGGAGCCGAGCGCGACGAAGAACGGCGCGGTGTAGAGGAACACCACCGCGCGCGAGGCCGAGGTCAGGCGCAGCCCCTGGAAGATCAGCACGAATTCGATGCCGAACATCAGCCCGGCGACCAGGCCCGGCTTCCAGGTGTTGTCATTCTCGAAGAATTTGACGCCGCGAAGCGTGCCGATGATGAATAGCACCGGCAACGCGCCAGCCGAGCGGATCGTGGCCTGGAGCATCGGCGGAATGTCCGGCAGCACCAGCTTCACCGCGATCTGGTTGAATCCCCAGGTCAGGCACAGCATGAGCATCAGGGCGATGGCGCCGGCACTGAGGGGGCGTGCGGCCGAGTAGTTGGCTTGTGGTGAGGACATGTCTTCCCGAAAAACCGGCTTTGCGCCGTTGTTGCTTTATGCAGCTTTCTGACAATGGGTGCAGACGCCCGTGATCTCCACCACGGACAATTTGGGGGCGAAGCCGGAGCTGCGCGCGGCAGCGTTGAGGTCTCCGGCGAAGGATGCCGACGGGATCTCGCCGACCAGGCCGCAGCGCTCGCAGATCAGGAACGCCACCGCCGAGGTCGCGTCATGGTCGTGGGCGGCGCAGGCAAGATAGGCGTTGCGGCTCTCGATGCGATGCACGAGGCCGTTGGCGATCAGAAAATCGAGCGCGCGATAGACCGTGATCGGCGCCGGCCGCGCCGTCGATTTGGCGAGCTCGTCGATCACCTCATACGCCCCCAGCGGTCGGTGGCTGGAGAGCAGCGCTGCCAGCACCTGGCGGCGAATGGGCGTGAATTTCTGCGCGCGCTGCTCGCAGACCTCCTCGGCATGCGCCAAGGCATCCGCGGTGCAGCGGCCATGATCATGATCGGGCGCGGGAAATGCCGGCTTTGCGAGGGTCATGCGGCACAGCTTCTAGCATTTCGCCGATGGAACCCAAAGCGCAACGGGCGAGGCGGCGGTCAGCCATGCCCTCCTAGCGGGACAGCGTCGCGTTAACCCGCCATGAAATAATCATAAGCTTGCTTATTATATGCCAAGCTTATTGGAGACCAAGCTCATGAGCCGCGGCTCTGTCGACCAGAACTTCCTGTTTACGCTGGGCGAGCTCTACCGCCTCTTGCGCGTCTATGCCGACAAGGAGGCGTCCCGCTTCGGCATCACCCGCGCCCAATGGGCGGTGCTGGCCAAGGTCGAGCGCAGCGAGGGCATGAAGCAATCGGAGCTCGCCGAACTGCTCGAAATGCAGCCGATCACGCTGACCCGGCTGATCGACAAGCTCTGCGAGAGCGATTGGATCGAGCGCCGCAGCGACGCGTCCGACCGCCGCGTCAAGCGCCTGTATCTCAAGAAGGCCGGCCGGCAATTGCTCGGCCGGATGAGCGGGCTCAAGTCCGAACTGACGGCCAACGCGCTCGACGGCATCACGCCGGCCGACGCCCACCGCCTTCTCACTCAGCTCGAAACCATCAAGGAAAACGTGCGCACCGCGATCCAGAACAGCGGCGCGGAACAAGCACGTAAGGAGCAGCGCTATGGCTGATCAAGTTCTCAAGTTCCAGCCCGAGCAGAAGACCGACAGCGGCAAGCCCACCAAGAAAGCGGGCACCGATCCGCGCCGCCGCCTGGTGGCGGGCCTGCGCCGCTATCGCCGCTTCCTGCTCCTGGTCGTGCTGCCTGTCGTCGCCGTCATCGGCGGCCTCACCTTCTATCTCAATGGCGGCCGCTATGTCGGCACCGATGACGCCTATGTGGGCGCGCAAAAAGTGCTGGTGACGCCCGACATCTCCGGCAAGATCCTGAAGGTAGTCGTGAAAGAGGGCCAGTCGGTCAAGCGCGGCGACGAGCTGTTCGAGATCGACCCCGTGCCGTTCCGTCTCGCGGTGGACGAAGCCAAGGCGCAGCTCGCGCAAACCCGCACGACCTATGAAAATCTCGTCGCCAACATCAAGATCTATGGCGACATGCTCGATCTCGCCCAGCAAGGCATCGACTTGAAAAAGCGCGATGTCGAGCGCAAGCAGGCGCTGGTGAAGAACAATTTCGGCTCGCAGCTCGATCTCGACAATGCCTCGAATGCGCTGGTCACCGCCGGCGCGCAGGCGCAATACATCAAGCAGCAGCTCTCCAACGCCAGGACGCAGCTGCTCGGCGACCCTGATCTGCCGCTGGAGCAATTCCCGCCCTACGCGCAGGCGAAGGCCAAGCTGGACGATGCCCAGCGCAACCTCGACCACACCGTGGTGCGCGCGGCGATGGAGGGCGTGGCGACACAGGTCGAGCAGATCCAGCTCGGCCGTTTCGTCACCGCCGGCACGCCCGTGTTCTCCATCATCGACGTCGCCCACCCCTGGGTCGACGCCAATCCGAAGGAGAGCGACCTCACCCACGTCACCGAAGGGCAACCCGTCACACTCGAGGTCGACGCGTTCCCGAACCACGTCTTCAAGGGCAAGATCGGCTCGCTCTCGCCCGGCACCGGCGCGCAATTCGCGATCCTGCCGCCGCAGAACGCCACCGGCAATTTCGTCAAGGTGGTGCAGCGCGTGCCGATCCGCATCTATTTCGACGAGACCGACAAATACGTGCGGAAGCTGAAGGCCGGCATGAGCGTCTATGCCACCATCGACACCGGCCATCAGCGCTCGCTCGCCGGCCTGCTCGGCCTGTCGGCGACGGCGAGCCAGGACAAAGACGAATAAGGACCGATCAGATGTCCGGTCCCAATGCCAATCTGATGGTCCCCGGCCTGCGCCGGAACATGGTGACGATCTGCGCCATGACCGCGACCATCATGCAGGCGCTGGACACCACCATCGCCAACGTCGCCTTGCCCTACATGCAAGGTACGCTGTCGGCCTCGCAGGACCAGATCAACTGGGTGCTGACCTCCTACATCGTCGCCGCCGCGATCATGACGGCGCCGGTGGGCTGGATCGCCAACCGCTTCGGCCGCAAGCGCATCTTCATCATCTGCTCGGCCGGCTTCACCATGGCCTCGGTGCTGTGCGGACTCGCGCAGGACATCAACCAGATGGTGCTGTTCCGGCTGCTGCAGGGCGTGTTCGGCGCCGCCCTGGTGCCGCTGTCGCAGTCGGTGATGCTCGACTATTACACGCTCCAGGAACGCGCCAAGGCGATGTCGATCTGGGGCATGGGCGTGATGATGGGCCCGATCATGGGCCCCTCGCTCGGCGCCTGGCTGACCGAGACCTATTCCTGGCACTGGGTATTCTTCGTCAATCTGCCGTTCGGCCTCATCACCGTGCTCGGGTTGATCGTGTTCATGGATGAGACCGACAAGAATCTCAGCCTCAGGTTCGATTGGTTCGGCTTCGCCGCGCTCGCGGCAGCGATCGGCGCGCTGCAGCTCGCGCTCGACCGCGGCGAGCAACTGGGCTGGCTGGAATCCAACGAGATCCTGGCGGAGTTTATCGTCTCGGCCGTCGCCTTCTACTTCTTCATTGCGCACTCCTTCACGACCTCGACGCCGTTCATCCGCTTCGCGCTGTTCCGGGACCGCAACTTCGTCACCGGCTGCATGTTCATGATCGTGATGGGGCTCGTGCTGTTCTCGACCATGGCGCTGGCCTCGCCCTACATGCAGAACGTGATCGGCTATCCCATCATCACCGCCGGCCTCCTGCTGGCGAGCCGCGGCTTCGGCACGTTCTTCGCCATGATGCTGGTCGGCCGCATGATGCGCTATTTCGAGGCGCGCACGCTGATCATCTCGGGCCTGACGCTGACCGCGGGCTCGCTGTTCCAGATGACGGGCTGGACCGACCTGACCCAGGTGCCGGAGATCGTCACCGTCAGCGTCATCCAGGGTTTTGGCTTCGGCCTCGTCTTCGTGCCGCTCTCGACCGTGGCGTTCCTGACGCTGTCGAACGATCTGCGCACCGACGGCACCGCGATGCTGACCCTGATGCGCAACGTCGCGAGCTCGGTCGGCATCTCC
>RXJC01000674.1 GCA_003963435.1 Bradyrhizobiaceae bacterium
CGTTGTGCAGATTGGCAAGGCCGTTGGCGAGGCCGGGACCGAGATGCAGCAGGGTCGAGGCCGGCGTGCCCTTCATGCGGAAATAGCCGTCGGCCGCGCCCGTCACCACGCCTTCGAACAGGCCGAGCACGCAGCGCATGCCGGGAACGCGGTCGAGCGCTGCGACAAAATGCATCTCCGAGGTGCCTGGGTTGGTGAAGCAGACGTCCACCCCGCCCTTGACCATCGTCCGCACCAGGCTTTCCGCACCGTTCATTCTTTTTGCTCCGCAACCGATCTTTTCAGGTGATCCATCCGATCAATCATTGTTCGCAAGGCCCCCTCAAAGCAAGTGCCGCCATCGCGGCCCTGCCCCGCGCGGCGTTGCCGCGGTGTGGTTCGGCAGATTGTGGTTGCCGATTTGGTAACGCCAATCGGCGGAGAGGACGTGCCTCACGCGGCCGTGGCTTGCGAAAAGCCGGCAAATATGGCCTGTGGCCTTGGTTGAATCGATTTTTTTCTGGGGGAGACAATGATCCGGTTTTTTGCCGCGCCGATTGCCGCCATCGCACTGCTGTCAGCTACGGCAGGCGGCGCGCTCGCCGAGGAGTTCGACACGCGCGACATCATGGGCGGCGGCCCCAACTTCTTCCGTTCCGGCGCCAATCCGATCCCCCGCACCACCGTCATGTACAACGGCAATTACGCCCCCGGCACCATCGTGGTGAACACCTCGGAGCGGCGGCTGTATCTGGTGCTCCAGAACGGCCAGGCGCTGCGCTACGGCATCGGCGTCGGCCGCGACGGCTTCCGCTGGGGCGGGGTGCACAGGATCACCGCCAAGAAGGAATGGCCGGACTGGACGCCGCCCTCGCAGATGCTGGCCCGCCGCCCCGACCTGCCGCGGCACATGAAGGGCGGCATCGAAAACCCGCTCGGCGCGCGCGCGATGTATCTGGGCTCGACGCTCTACCGCATCCACGGCTCCAACGAGCCGGAGACGATCGGGCAGGCGGTCTCCTCGGGCTGCTTCCGCATGACCAATGACGACGTCACGGACCTCTATAGCCGCGTCGCGGTCGGCACCACGGTGGTGGTGCTGAACAACTAGGCCCGAGTGAGCTGCCGTAGGGTGGGCAAAGGCGCACTTGCGCCGTGCCCACCATGTCTCTCGACCGCAAAAGATACGTGGGCACGCTTCGCTTTGCCCACCCTACGACACTACGGCACTGTAGCGCTCTTGTGACAGACAACGCGGGAACCCGCAGGCCGCGTAAATCTGCGGTCTTGTGCGCGCGAGGCGAATGCGGCAGCGTCGTCTGACGATGAGCGCATTGAATCCGCCCTCGGCTGCCGTCCGCCTCGCCCTGCTGGCATTCGCGGCGCTCATATGTGCGCCTGACACCGCAGCCACGGCGGTCGCGGGCGAATTGCCCGCGATCGCCTCGCGCCAGCGCGCCGAGAAGAAGAGCTTTACCGACGGCGAGATCGTCGAGGGTTTCCTGAAGACGGCGTTCGGCGCCGAATATCACCTCGCCGGCCGCGTCGACCGCATCCGCAAGTTCGACGGGCCGGTGCGCGTCTACGCCGAGAGCGACCGCACTGACCGCAAGGTGCAGCTCGCGAAGGTCGTGGCCGACATCGGCAAGCGCGTGCAGCATCTCGACATCGCCATGATCGACAGCAACGAAGCGGCGAATGTGCGCGTGAAGCTGGTGCGCGACCGCGATCTCTTCCGCACCATCTCGAGCTTCTACGGCGCGGAGAAGGCGCGCGAGATCCGTACCTCGCTCGACCCGCAATGCCTGTCCGGCTTCCGCAAGAACGACAATTTCGAGATCGAGCATTCCGACGTCATCCTCACCGTCGACAACGGCGATTTCACCTTCCTCGACTGCGCCTATGAGGAGCTGCTGCAATCGCTCGGGCCCATCAACGACACCGCGAGCGTGCCGTGGACGATGTTCAACGACAACGTCTCGATGGGCTATTTCGACGTCTACGACCAGTACATCCTCAACCTGCTGTACGATCCCCGCATCAAGGCGGGCATGACCGTGGCGGAGGTCAAGGCGGTGCTGCCCGACGTGCTCACGGATGTGCGGGCGTGGGTGAAGAGCGTGAATGATTTGAAGGAGTGAGGTGCTCTTTCTCTCTCCCCTCGCGGGAGAAAGAGAGGGTTGCCTTGTAGGGTGGGTTAGCGTCAGCGTAACCCACCTCTTTTGTCTCCGCGTCCGCAGAAGTGGTGGGTTACGCCCCACGGACTGCGCTTCGCGCATCCGCAGGGCTAACCCACCCTACTGCACCAGATCGGCCACCGTCGTCGCCGCCTTCAGACCTGTGCCGGTGAGCACCGCGACCGTGGTCTCGTTTGCCTTGATGGCACCGGTTGCAGCGAGCCTATCCAGCGCCGCCGCCGCGCTGGCGCTGGTTGGCTCGGCGAACAGGCCCTGGCGCGCGAGACGGCGCAGGGCCGTGACGATCTCATCTTCCGTGAGCGCGACGGTGCCGCCGCCGCTCTCGCGCAAGGCGGCGATGATCTCGCGCAGGCGCAGCGGATGCTTGATGGCGGTGCCCTCCGCGATGGTCTTGCTGACCTCGCGCGCGACCGGCGTGTCGGCACCGGCCTGAAAGCTCGCATCGATCGGCGAACAGTTCAGCGGCTGCGCCGCGAACAGCCGCGGCAGCCTGGTGATCTGGCCGGCCTTGAGCAGCTCGCGGAAGCCGAAGGCGCAGCCGAGCAGGCTCGAGCCGGCGCCAACCGGCATGATGACGTTGTCGGGCGCGCGAAAACCGAGATCCTCCCAGATCTCGTAGGCCAGCGACTTGGTGCCCTCCAGGAAGAACGGCTGCCAATTGTGGCTGGCGTAGAAGGTCTGGCTGGACTGGCGGATCGCTTCGGCTTCGGACTCCTCGCGCGGCCCCTCCACCAGTTGCACCGTCGCGCCATAGGCGCGCACCTGCGCGATCTTGGCCGGCGAGGTCGAGGCGGGCGCCAGGATCTTCACGCGCATGCCGCCGGCGGCACCCAGCCCCGCCATCGACGAGCCGCCATTGCCGGAGGAGTCTTCGAGAATGGCGTCCACGCCTATCTGGCGCAGGAAGGACAGCATCACGGATGAGCCGCGGTCCTTGAAGCTGCCGGTCGGGTTGAACCATTCGAGCTTGAACAACGGACGCAGCTCGCCCCAGTTCTGCTGGACCAGCGGCGTGCAGCCCTCGCCGAGCGTGATCGGATCTGTGATCTCCACCGGCAGCGCGGCCCTATAGCGCCAGAGCGAGCGCGTTCGCGTGTCGACATCGTCGCGCGAGATGCCTGCCCCCGGCGTCACCAGCAGCGGCGTGCGCTCGTCCGAGCACCAGCGCGGCTGGTCGAGCGGGTAGAGCTGTCCGTTGCGGGGATCGATATAGCTGGCGGGCATGGGGGTCTCCGGGGCAGGCCGATCCGGTCGATATGTCCGAATATGCAGGTTTTATCCAGTCGGCTCTTTGGGTCCTGGAGGCATCGCCCGCCCCTTCAAAAATCCGAACAATTACATAGATATAGACCGTAGTACGGCGCCGCCTGCGGATCGGGACGCGCGTGGGAGCGGGGCTTTGGCCCGCCCGGCACGATTAACTTGTCTGTCGCGGACGGCCGCTACAATATGTTGGATTGAGCTTGCGTCGCCTGTGTTCCCTAAGGTGCCGCGAGCGAGCCAGGCCCGTCCAAGCGGCGGGCCGTTGGCTTTTGGGAGCCTGGACATGAGCCGCGCGAACCGTACCGACCACATCCGTCTCACCTCGCATCCGGAGCCGGGCAAGAAGTCCGCCTTCCCGATCCATTGGGGCGCAGCGGACGCACGCGCGCGCGGGCCGATCATCGGCACGGTGTCGCGCGCAGGCGATCGCAACGTGATCGGCAGCCATGGCGGCTCGTATGCGATGTACCGCGCGCTCGCGGTGTCTGCCGGTGCGCTCGATCCGATTCGCAGGCCCGACCTCACCAATACGTTCCCGGCCGCCACCATCGGCCCGTTCGAGCAATGGCGCGACCCCGCCAAGATCGTCGCGCTCGATCCCTGGGGGCATCTGGTCGCCGAGAATTTCGGCAAGGAGATCGCAGAAGGCGCCGACATCCGCCCGAGCATCGCGGTGACGCGGGCGCGGCTCGACCTGCCGGAGATCCGCGAGGCGCTGGCCGCAAAACGCATACGCGCCGACGGCGAGGTGGTGCATGCCAATGGCAGCGTCTCGGTGGTGAAGATCGCGATCGATCCGGTCTGGTACCTGCCCGGCCTCGCCGCGCGGTTCGGCACCGGCGAGACCGAGCTGCGGCGCACGCTGTTCGAGCAGACCGCCGGCATGTTCCCCGAGTTGGTGACCCGTCCGGACATGAAGGTGTTCCTGCCGCCGATCGGCGGCACCACGGTCTACATGTTCGGCGATGTGGCGAAACTGCCCGACCATCGCACCAAGATCACCTGCCGCGTGCATGACGAGTGCAACGGCTCCGACGTGTTCGGCTCCGACATCTGCACCTGCCGGCCTTATCTGATCCACGGCATCGAGGAATCCGCGCGCGGCGCGCAGGAGGGCGGGCTCGGGCTCGTCGTCTACAACCGGAAAGAGGGCCGCGCGCTCGGCGAAGTGACAAAATTCCTGGTCTACAATGCGCGCAAGCGCCAGGAGGACGGCGACGCCGCCGCGGCCTATTTCGAGCGCACCGAATGCGTCGCGGGCGTGCAGGACGCGCGCTTCCAGCAGCTGATGCCGGATACGATCCATTGGCTCGGCCTGAAGCGCATCGACCGTTTCCTGTCGATGAGCGACATGAAATACGACGCGCTGACCTCGCAAGGCATCGACATCGTCGAGCGCGTGCCGATCCCGCTGGAGCTGATTCCGGCCGACGCTCATGTCGAGATCGCCGCCAAGAAGGCCGCCGGCTATTACTCCACCGACATCGCGCCGGAGAAGGACGTGGACGGCGTGGTCGGCCGCTCGCTGGAAAAATACTGATCAGCCGATGTCGGACTCTTTGGAACGAGAGGCCCGCTCGCTGCTCAGCGCAGCAGCGGTTCGCGCGCGGGCCGGACAGATGCTCGAGCTCGGCCTTGCCGGCGGCTTGAGCCACTTCACTGTTGATCTCGACCGCATGGATGGTGTCGCGGAGGCCGTGCTCGCGGTCACGCGAAAGGCCTATCCGACACTGGACATTCCCTTCCATGCGCGCTGGCGGCATTTTGTGCTTGGCGGCGTCGATCGCTGGGCGAAGCTTGCCGACACGGCCACGTGGCCGGATCGCGCGGCGCGGGCGCGCGCCGAGTTTGACCTTGCCATCGTCAGCGTGCTGCTCGATGCCGGCGCGGGCGCAGCCTGGCGGTATCGTGATGGCGCGACGGGGACAGACATAGGCCGATCGGAGGGCCTAGCGATCGCGAGCCTCGACATGTTCGCGAGCGGTCTGTTTTCAGGCGACGCACGCGCGCCGTTCAGGGCTGATGCGGACGTGCTGGCAAAGCTGCCCCTCGCCGCCCTCACCTCCGCCTTTCAGGTCAGCGATGCCAATCCGCTGCTCGGGCTCGAGGGACGCACCGATCTGTTGCGACGTCTGGGCCGGCAGGTCTCAGAGCGCGCGGACGTGTTCGGTCTGCACGACACGCCGCGGCCGGGTGGCTTGTTCGATCACATCGCGGCGCAGGCGCGCGGCGGCGCCGTCACCGCACCCGCGATCCTGTCAGCCGTGCTGAACCAGCTCGGACCGATCTGGCCCTCTCGGCTGGAGCTTGCGGGCGTCCCGCTCGGCGATTGCTGGCGCCATCCAGCGATCAAGGCGAACGACGCAACGGCCGGCCTGGTGCCGCTGCACAAGCTGTCGCAATGGCTGAGCTACTCGCTGATCGAGCCGCTGCAG
>RXJC01000291.1 GCA_003963435.1 Bradyrhizobiaceae bacterium
TCCCTCGGTCGGCAACTACCGGCAGGGCATGCTGGTCTCGGTGCCGCTCCAGCTCGACACGCTGCCGGGCAAGCCCGGCGGTGCCGACCTGCAGGCCGCTTTGGCCAAGCGCTATGCCGGCTCGAAATACGTCAAGGCGATGCCGCTGCAGAACGAGGCGAGCAAGGGCGGCCGGATCGAGCCGGAGGCGCTGAACGAGACCAACATGCTCGAGCTCTACGTCTTCGCCAGCGACAAGCATCACCAGGCCGTGCTGGTCGCCCGGCTGGACAATCTCGGCAAGGGTGCATCGGGCGCGGCCGTGCAGAACATGCGGCTGATGCTGGGGCTGGCAGAGACCTAACCGATCCAGCGTTAAAGGAAGTTCTGATGCGCACGAAGAAGGTCGGCATTCTCGGTGCCTCCGGCTACACCGGCGCCGATGCGGTGCGCCTGTTGGCGCGGCATCCGAATGCCGAGATCACCGCACTCACTGCCAATACCCACGCCGGCAAAGCCATGAGCGAGGTGTTTCCGCATTTCTTCATGCTGGACCTGCCTAAACTTGTGGAATGGGAGAAGGTCGCCTGGAGCAAGCTCGATGCGGTGTTCTGCGGACTGCCCCACGGGACCACACAGGAGATCATCGCCGCCGTCCTCGAGGCAAATCCTGGCATCAAGGTCCTCGACATGTCCGCCGATTTCAGGCTGCGGGACAAGGACACCTATGCGCAATGGTACGGCCACGAGCATCGGGCGCTCGAGTTGCAGCGCGAGGCCGTCTATGGTCTCACCGAATTGTATCGCGAGAAGATCAAGTCGGCGCGGCTGGTCGCTTGTCCCGGCTGCTATCCCACGGCAGCGCTGCTCGCGCTGGTGCCGCTCGCGAAAGCGGGGCTGATCGACGTCGACGATATCATCATCGATGCGAAATCGGGCGTGACCGGCGCCGGCCGCGGGTTGAAACAGAACACGTTGTTCAGCGAGGCGGGCGAGGGACTGTCGCCCTATTCGGTCGGTACGCACCGGCACGCGCCCGAGATCGAGCAGGAGATCGGCGTTGCCGCCGGTTCTGCGGTGACGATCAACTTCACGCCACACCTCATTCCGATGGCGCGTGGTGAACTCTGCACGTCCTACGTCAAGCTCAACGGCGCAACGCCCGACGATCTGCGGGCGGCGCTCGAGAAGGCCTACGTCAACGAACCCTTCGTGCATGTCGCCAAGAAGGGCGTGCTGCCGCAGACCCAGAATGTGCGCGGCTCCAACTATGTTCAGATCGGCGTCGTCGCCGACCGCATCAAGAACCGGGCGATCGTCATTTCCACGCTCGATAATCTGGTGAAGGGCTCGGCCGGGCAGGCGATCCAGAACATGAACTTGATGTTCGGGCTGCCCGAGACCGCGGGGCTGGAGCAGATCGCGCTGTTTCCGTGAAACGGGGTGTTACGATGGACGATGCGACCTTGCAATTCTATCGGAGCAACGCCGAAGCCTATGCCCGGCGCGAAATCACCTCTCGCAAAGCGCGGCTGACGGCATTTCTGTCCCGGCTTGCGCCGGGCGCTTCCATTCTCGAACTCGGATGTGGGGCCGGTGGCGATACGGCCGAAATGCTGGCGTACGGATTCGCGGTTCGCGCAACCGACGGGTCGCCGGAAATGGCGGAGGTGGCCTCGCGACGTCTCGGCCGTCCGGTCGAGACCCTGTTATTCGAGCAGCTCGACGAGACCGAGGCCTATGATGCCGTCTGGGCCAATGCGTGCCTGCTGCATGTCCCGAGACCCGAGCTCGCCGGGGTTCTGGCGCGAATCTGGCGCGCGCTGAAACCGGCCGGCCTTTTCTACGCCAGCTACAAGGCCGGCGAGGCCGATGGCCGCGACACGCTGAACCGCTATTACAACTATCCCTCGCCGGACTGGCTGCAGGCGACCTACGCCGAGGCCGGCAGCTGGAGCGGAGTGACGATCGATACCGGCGAGGTCAGGGGCTTCGACGACAAGGCCGCATCGATGCTGTTCGTCGTCGCGCAGAAGAGCGGCTGAGCGCGGCGTGCTCACAGCACCTTGAAGATCGCCAGCGCCAGCACGGCCTGAGCGAGGAAGCCGACGGTGAAGGCGAGGGTGCGGAACACCGGGATGCCGATCGCGTAGACGATCAGGTGGGCGACGCGGGACCAGAAATAGACCGCGCAGGCGAGCGCGGTCCATTTCGTCGAATAGTCGATCGCATTCAGGATCAGCACCAGCGGCGCGAAGATCACGAGGTTCTCGACCGCGTTGTCATGCGCGAACATCAGCCGGTTGGCCCATTCCGCCTGCGGCTTGTCGCCGCGCGACGGATTGGCCATGGCGCCGCTCAGCCCTCGGACCTGGCAGCGGTTGATGACGTAGGGGATCCAGAGAATGCCGGTCAGGATCACCGTCAGTGTCAGCCAGAACAATTCGCGCGTCATAGTCCGGTCCCCTCTGTCGTCGCTGTGGTGAGCGCGAGTCTATACGAAGCGCGCGAGATTTCGCCATACGCAAGGAAAAGCTCTGGTTCTTGTTTGCGCATGATCTTTTCGGAAAACCGTTTCGCACTTTTGCGCTCGCGCGGCCCTTCGGGTCCGGATCATGCGCTATGCGCGAACCCTGACATAGCTGCCGGGCGCATCCTCGATGGGCGGGAAGGCTTCGTTTCCCGGCACGCGTGCCGGGACCTGCTCTGGATCGAGTTCGCCCAGCCATTGCCGCCAGTCCGGCCACCATGAGCCCTTGTGCTCGACGGCGCCCTTCATCCACTGCGCGACGTTGACGTCCTTGATGTTGTCGTTGGTCCAGTACTGGTACTTGTTCGAGGCCGGCGGGTTGACCACGCCGGCGATATGGCCCGAGCCCGACAGCACGTATTTCACGGGGCCGCCGAAGAACTGCGAGCCGTACAACACCGATTCCGCCGGCGCGATGTGGTCCTCGCGGGTGGCGAGATTGTAGACGGGCACCTTGACCTTGGAGAGATCGAGCAGGGTGTTGTCGAGCACCATCGTGCCGGTGGAGAGCCGGTTCTCGAGGTAGCAATTGCGCAGATAATAGGAGTGGTTCGCCTGCGTCATCCGCGTCGCATCGGAATTCCAGTGCAAGAGGTCGAATGCGCTCGGCTGCTGGCCCTTCAGATAGTTGCTGACGACATAGGACCAGATCAGATCGTTCGAGCGCAGCATGTTGAAGGCCATCGCCATCTTCGAGCCTTCGAGCACGCCCGCGGCCTTCATGTCCCGCTCGATCGCGGCGATCTGCTCCTCGTCGACGAACACGAGGAGATCGCCGGCATGGGTGAAGTCGACTTGCGCCGCGAAGAACGTCGCCGACGACACGCGCTGGCGGCGCTTCTCGGCCAGCCAGGCCAGCGTGGTCGCGAGCATGGTGCCGCCGACGCAATAGCCCGCGGTGTGCACCTTCATCTCGCCGGTGACCTTCTCGATCACGTCCATCGCCGTGAGCGGGCCTTCCTTCATGTAGTCTTCCCAGCTCTTGTTGCCGAGCCGCTTGTCGGGATTGACCCATGAGATCACGAACACGGTGATGCCCTGATCGACGCACCACTTGATGTATGATTTATCCGGCTTGAGATCGAGGATGTAGAACTTGTTGATCCAGGGCGGCACGATCAGGAGCGGTGTGCGCAGCACCGTCTCCGTGGTCGGCGAATACTGGATCAGCTGCATCATCTCGTTCTGGTAGATCACCTTGCCCGGCGTCGTCGCCATGTTGACGCCGACGACGAGGTTGTCCGGATTGGACTGGCGGATCTTCAGCATGCCCTTGCCGGCTGCGATGTCCTCGGCCAGCATCGAAAGGCCGCGGGCGAGGTTCTCGCCGCTGCTGGCCACGGTCTCGCGCAGCACCTCCGGATTGGTCAGCACGAAATTGGACGGCGACAGCGCGTTGGTGACCTGCTGGACGTAAAACTCGGCCTTGCGGCGGGTGTGCGGATCGAGCTCGGCGTCGCGCACCAGCTCCTGCGCCCATTTGGTCGTGAGCAGATAGAGCTGCATCACGAAGTCGAAGAACTGGTTCGACTTCCATTCCGGGTCGGCAAAGCGCTTGTCGCGCGGCGAGGGCGCGATCGCAGGGGGAGCGTCCTGGCCGGCCATGCGGCGTGCCGCCGCGCCCCAGAGGTCGAGATAGTCCTTGGCGAGCTTGGTCTGCAGGTCGGACGAGCGGGACGTGTCCGACAGCCAGTACTCGGCGACCGAGGTGAAGGTCTTGACCACTTCGGCAAGCTCGGCCGGCGGGCGGTCCTGCACCTCACCGCTCTCGCGTGGCTTGAGGTAGGCGGCAAGCGCCTTGCCGCCGCTTTCCATCGCCCGCGCGACATTCATCGCGAAGGCTTCCGCATCGAACTTGGTCTCGGGTCTGGGCGTGTCGGTCGTGGCCATACTCATGAGCAGAACAGTAACGACTCATTCCGTATTCGTCACCGCGAAGCTCGCATGTTTGGCGTTAAACACGCTCCAAGATGTGCTGCACTGCGACAAAGCTTCTTGGTTTTGTCACAATCCCGGTGCACCCCTTTCATCGTGGGCCTTGGATGTTTTCTCGCTCGTACCATTTGTGGGCAGCAATGGTTTGAGCTTGGGCAGGTTGTCGGGTTAGTGTCCGGCAGCTTGCATTGGGACGAGTAGGGGATTTCCCAAGTGTTGGCGTTGAGGGTCCTGCAGAAGTCGCTGCTGCTCGGTGGCACGCTGTTGAGCGTGGCATTTGTGCTGGGCGGTTGTTCCAGTCAGCTCGCGGACATGACGTCCTCGGACACGCCGGCGCATCCGAGGGAGCCGGGGACCTATTTGCCGGTTCACGACCTGCCGCCGGACCGCGATCAGGCGATCATCCCGCCGGAGCAGCGCGCCAAGATCGAGGCCGAGCTCGCCGCCGCGCGCGATCGCCAGGCCACCGCCGCCAAGGACGCGAAATGAGGCGGTCCAAGGTAATCGCTGGCGCCACCGCCTTGCCGTGCTAAAAGATCCCGGTTCAGCCGACAGTCAGGGCGAACAACCTCAGTCTCCATTGTCGATGATTGCTCTAAGTATTTGATTTCGAGTAATTTTCGCGATGGGATCGAGCCCCTTTGTGAATTGCCGTCCTGTCCTGTCGATTCTGTCCTGACCGGTTGCCCGGAGCCCAGAGAGCCATGGAAGAATTTTACCGCATCCGCCGCCTTCCGCCCTACGTGTTCGAGCAGGTCAACCGGGCCAAGGCGGCCGCGCGGAATGCTGGCGCCGACATCATCGACCTCGGCATGGGCAACCCGGACCTGCCGGCCCCCGCGCATGTGCTGGAGAAGCTGAAGGAGACGTTGGGCAAGCCGCGCACCGACCGCTACTCGGCCTCCCGCGGCATCCCCGGACTGCGCCGGGCCCAGGCTGCCTATTATGCCCGCCGCTTCGGCGTGAAGCTCAATCCCGACACCCAGGTCGTGGCGACGCTGGGGTCGAAGGAAGGCTTTGCCAACGTGGCGCAGGCGATCACCGCGCCGGGCGACGTCATCCTCTGTCCGAACCCGAGCTACCCGATTCACGCCTTCGGCTTCTTGATGGCGGGCGGCGTGATCCGCTCGGTACCGTCCGAGCCGACGCCGCAGTTCTTCGAGGCGGCCGAGCGGGCCATCATCCATTCGATCCCGAAGCCGCTGGCGCTCGTGGTCTGCTATCCCTCGAACCCGACCGCCTATGTCGCGAGCCTCGATTTCTACAAGGACCTCGTCGCGTTCGCGAAGAAGCACGAGATCCTGATCCTGTCCGATCTCGCTTATGCCGAGGTCTATTTCGACGAGAGCAACCCGCCGCCTTCGGTGCTGCAGGTGCCAGGTGCGATGGACGTCACCGTCGAGTTCACCTCGATGTCGAAGACCTACTCGATGGCGGGCTGGCGCATGGGCTTTGCGGTCGGCAATGAGCGCGTCATCGCCGCGCTCGCCCGCGTCAAATCCTACCTCGATTACGGCGCCTTCACGCCGGTCCAGGTCGCCGCCACCGCCGCGCTGAACGGCCCGGACGATTGCATCAAGGAGATGCGTGACACCTACCGCAAGCGCCGCGATGCGCTGGTGGAATCGTTCGGCCGCGCGGGGTGGGAGATTCCGCCGCCGGAGGCCTCGATGTTCGCCTGGGTACCGCTGCCGGAGGCCTTCCGCAGCGTCGGCAGCATGCAGTTCGCGACCCTGATGGTGGAGAAATCCGGCGTCGCGGTCTCGCCCGGCGTCGGCTTCGGCGAGCATGGTGAAGGATATGTCCGCATCGCCATGGTGGAAAACGAGCAACGGATCAGGCAGGCCGCGCGCGGCGTGCGTCGCTTCCTTGAAAGCGGCATCGAAACGTTGCACAACGTCGTTCCGCTCGCCAATCGGCGTTGAGTTCTCTTCGGCAGGTTTTCTAAGACATCATGGTTGCACCCCTGAAAGTGGGCATAGCGGGGCTCGGCACCGTGGGCGCCGAAGTGGTCCGTCTGATCGAAACGCAGGCGCGCGTGCTCGCGGCCCGCAGCGGCCGCGGTATCCGCGTCGTCGCGGTCACCGCGCGCTCGAAGGCGAAGAAGCGCAACGTCGATCTGCGCGGCGTCGAATGGGTCAAGGACCCGATGGCGCTGGCCACGCATCCCGGCGTCGATTGCTTCGTCGAATTGATGGGCGGCGCCGGCGATCCCGCGCTGTCGGCGGTCGAAGCCGCGCTCAACGCCGGCAAGTCGGTCGTCACCGCCAACAAGGCGCTGCTTGCCAAGCACGGTATCAAGCTGGCCAAATCAGCCGAAAAGCACGGCGGTGCGCTGAATTTCGAGGCAGCCGTCGGCGCGGCGATCCCCGTCGTCAAAACGTTGCGCGAGGGGCTTGCCGGAACCGGCATCGATCGCGTCTACGGCATCCTCAACGGCACCTGCAATTACATCCTGACGCGGATGGAGCAGGAGGGGCTGTCCTTCGCCGAATGCCTCAAGGACGCGCAGCGGCTCGGTTATGCCGAAGCCAATCCGTCCTTCGACGTCGATGGCCACGACACCGCGCAAAAACTCGCGATCCTCGCCAGCCTCGCTTTCGGCACGAAAGTTGCTCAAAGCGCGGTGTATGTCGAAGGCATCTCATCCATCGCACCGGAAGACCTGCGCGCGGCGTCCGATCTCGGCTACCGCGTCAAGCTGCTCGGCGTTGCGGTGCGCACGGCCAAGGGCATCGAGCAGCGCGTGCATCCGACCATGGTGCCGAAATCCTCCTCGATCGCCCAGGTGATGGGTGTCACCAATGCGGTCACGATCGACGGCGAGGGCATTCCGCCGATCACGCTGGTCGGTCCCGGCGCGGGCGGTGCCGCGACCGCATCCGCCGTCGTCGCCGATATTGCCGACGTTGCGCGCGGCATCCGCGCCAATCCGTTTGGCCGGCCGATCGCGCAGTTGCGCGACACCAAAAAGGCACCGATGGAGCGCCACGAGGGCGGCTACTACATCCGCCTGCTGGCGCGTGATTTCCCTGGCACCGCGGCCGCGATCGCGACCCGGCTTGCCGAGCAGAAGATTTCGATCGAGTCGATCGTGCAGCGTCATCCCAATGGCGGCGTCGCACCTGCTAACGGCAAGGCGGTCCCCGTGCCCGTCATCCTGATCACCTACGCCACGCACGAGGACGCCGTGCGCCGCGCGCTCGCCGCCGTGCAGAAGGACAAGGTGATCAGCGGGCGGCCGCAGGTGATCCGGATCGAGAAGAACTGAGCGTGAAAACCACGAAGCGGTTCGAACGAACCGCCGATGTTGCGAGTTGATGCGGGCGGAGACTTCCGTCCAGAACCGTTTCGAAGGAGTTAGCCGATGTCGACCCATATTTCAGTCCCGCCGCAAGCATTGCTCGAGCGCATCCTGACGCTGGAGATCGTGCGGGTGACGGAGCGGGCTGCGGTGTCGTCGGCCCGTCTGCGCGGCCACGGCAACGAGAAGGCGGCCGACCAGGCCGCGGTCGACGCCATGCGGCGCGAGCTCAACAAGCTGCCGATCCAGGGCACCGTCGTGATCGGCGAGGGCGAGCGCGACGAGGCGCCGATGCTCTATATCGGCGAGCAGGTCGGCCTCAAGGCGGGCCCCGAAGTCGACATCGCCGTCGACCCGCTCGAAGGCACCACGCTGTGCGCCAAGAACATGCCGGGTTCGATCGCCACGATGGCGATGGCCGACGGCGGCACCCTGCTGCACGCCCCCGACGTCTACATGCAGAAGCTTGCGATCGGCCCCGGCTACGACAAGGGCGTCGTCGAGCTCGACGCGAGCCCTGCCGACAACGTCCGCCGCCTCGCCAAGGCCAAGGGTGTCAAGCCTGAAGGCATCACCGTGCTCGTGCTCGACCGTCCGCGCCACGCCAGCATCATCGAAAGTGTGCGTTCGACCGGCGCGGCCGTGCGCCTGATCACCGACGGCGACGTCGCCGGCGTGATCCACTGTGCCGACCCCGACAACACCGGCGTCGACATGTATCTCGGCACCGGCGGCGCGCCGGAAGGCGTGCTCGCGGCCGTGGCGCTGCGCTGCATCGGCGGTCAGATGCAGTGCCGGTTGATCCTCGATTCCGGCGAGAAGGTCGAGCGCGCCGCCAAGATGGGCGTCAACGATCCCAAGATGATCTACGGCATCGAGGACATGGCGCGGGGCGACTGCCTGTTCGCCGCCACCGGCGTCACCACGGGCTCGCTGCTCTCAGGCGTCAAATTCCGCAAGGACGGCGTGATCGAGACCGAGACGGTGGTGATGCGCTCCGTCACCGGCACCGTGCGCTACATCAAGGCCGAGCATCGCGAGCTGGCCAAGTTCCATCTGGACTGAGACTGCGGTGCCCGCGCGCGATCGTTCGGCTACTCCGATCGGACGCGCGCCGCAGACTTGATTTCGCGCTTGTCTGTTATGGGCTGCGGGGCGGCGCGGGCATGAAAAGGAACACGTCGCAAACGGTCAGGGCGAACTTGGCGGTCAGTAAAAGCTCGCCGACTTCATCGGCCCAAGGCTGGAGAGCGGCCCTTGCGGACGCCATACCTCCATTCGCGAGCGCGCGGCGCGCGTTCGTATCGGCCTCGGCGTAGCTGTCGGTTGCGATCATGCGGGACAGGGCCTGCGAGAGGCCTCGGTCGAAGGTTTCAAGGCGGACCTCCGATTCATAATGATCCGGCCTGAGCCTGACTTGGTTCTCGGCCTGTGCCGGATCGAAAAGCCCGACCTTGCCCAGCATGACCAGCAACGGATGATCTCGGGCGATGGCGGGGGGAATGATTGGAAAGGTCCTGATTCTCCCGGATCGATCATCAAGGGATGCGAACGAAATGACCGGCCCGATGTTGAAGCGGGAGTTGCGGTGAAGCACCGCGACGCGATGATCAATTTCTGAGTCGGCCTCGAACACTGCGCCGCTCCTGAGTCCATCGTCCAGGCCGTTGGCGATAAGGTAGGCTGATAGCTGGGCAACCCGCGCGGTGAAGGTGCGTTGGTCGAGCCCATCCACCTCGAACTCGATCTCTCGTCCCGTGAACGCAGACAATCCGGTCGTGAAGGCTCCGATGGTCTTGCCCGAACGGTAGGGGACGATCTCCATCCACAATGCGAACGGTTGATCTGGATAAAGGGCAAACGCGCGGCGTGACTGTTCCAGCCACATCTCCGGCGAACGGCCGACGTTTCCCTGCCAGACGACAGCGGCAACATCCGGCAATGCCGCGACCAGGGCCCCGACAAAGGCGGTCGTGAGCTGCGTATTCTCGGCATAATTCAGCGCCTTCGTTGCCTTATTGCTTTCGGCAGAGCCCATCGGCGCCACGATGAGGTGCGCACGATGCCGGCCAACGGCGTGGAAAGCTTCCGGCCAAAGCCAGGAAGCCCGCTGCCACAATTCCTGATCGTAAGGTATCGGCGTCGGCATTGTGAGGATCGTCATGAGATGATCGCCGGCACGGATGAACATCGGATCGTCAGCACCGTTGCCGCGTGCGATCCCGCCGGGGCTCCACTGCAAGTCCGGATGACGAATGCGCAATGTCCGGATCAACGCATCCTCATCCGGGAGGCGGGCATGATCGAGCAGAACGTATGCGACAGGTAGGTCCGTCATGGCAGATGCATGCGCACGCTGGGGCGAAAGTTTTGCCCGTCGCGACGAACGAGGTCTGGCGGACAACCGCTATTGTTGCATGGAAAGGATCGTGCTTTAAAGCCCTCGATCTCAGCCGGAGCCAACCGGGCGCAGGAAAATCCGCGGAGCGAAACATGACGCCAGCATCCGATCTCTCCGCCGTCAAAGCTCTCGTCTTCGACGTCTTCGGCACGGTCGTGGACTGGCGCACCAGCCTGATCACCGATTTCATGTGGTGGAGCAAGCAGCGCGGCATCAGCGCCGACTGGACCGCCCTGGTCGACGGCTGGCGCGGCATGTACATGGCCTCGATGGACGACGTCCGCAAACACCCCGAGCGCGGCTACGTCATGCTGGACGATCTGCACCGCCGCTCGCTCGAAAAGCTGGTCGCGCAGTTTGCCATCAAGGGCCTCACCGAGGCCGATCTCGACTATCTCACCAAGGGCTGGCACCGCCTCAACCCCTGGCCGGACAGCGTCGCCGGCCTGACGCGTCTCAAGACCAGGTTCGTGATCTCGCCGCTCTCCAACGGCAACGTCGCGCTGCTGACCAACATGGCGAAGTTCGCCGGCCTGCCGTGGGATCTCATCATGTCGGCCGAGCTGTTTCAGCACTACAAGCCGGATCCCGAGACCTATCTCGGCGCAGCAAAGCTGCTTTGCCTCAAGCCGGAAGAGGTGATGATGGTCGCTGCCCACAATGGCGATCTCGCGGCTGCGCAGAAGAACGGGCTGAAGACCGCGTTCGTGGCGCGGCCGACGGAGTATGGTCCTCTTCAGAAGGTTGATTTCGAGGCGAACGGCAACTGGGACATCGTCGCAAAGGATTTTGGCGGCATCGCCGACAAGCTCGGGTGCTAGACTACGCTTGGTGAGGTGCCGAGGCTCCGGCTTCAATGCGTTACGCCACCCGGCGCCGAGGTGATGCCAAGGCGTGGAAACGATGAGCAGACCGGTCCCCGAGCGCTATCGACATCTTCGAACGTTCGCCTTCGGCGACAGCTCCGCGCTTGCGGATGAGTTGGTCGAGCTCGTCATCAAGGGCGTCAAGACCGCGACGTGCAGCACCGAGGACGAGCCGAACACCTCGGCGCCCGGTGAGCGCTGGGTCGTCCTCGACGGGCGAGCGGAGCCGCGCTGCGTTATCGAATCCGTCGAGGTGACATATCGCCGCTTCAACGAGGTGGACGATGCGTTTGCTTATGACGAGGGAGAAGGTGACCGAAGCCTGGCCTATTGGCGCCGCGCCCATCAGACCTACTTCGGCAGACTTGGACGCTATAGCGACGACATGATGCTGATGTGCGAGCGTTTTCGCTTGGTTGAGGTCTTCGGCAATGCTCCGACGGAGCCATAGCTACCAAGCCGTGATTGGCGGTGCCGGATTGTTCAAGCGGTCGCTCTGAGAGTCGCCCTGCGTGTTAATAGTCCGGGCGGCACGCGCCGCCCGGACTATGATCCTGTGAGCCTACAACGTCATCTGCATCGGTTCGGGATAATAGTGGAAGCCGTCGCCGGCCTTGGCGACGTGGCCATAGCCCGGCCAGGCGAAGTGATAGGACATCACCGGGGTCTTGTTCGCCGCGAGCATCGTCAGCAGTTTGACGCGCGACTCGGCCGCCTGCTTCGGATCGGTGTCGTAGGAGAATTCCATCCGCGGCCGCTCCAGCAGCAGCACGGAATGGTGCGAGAGGTCGCCGAGAAAAGCGAACGACTTGCCGGCCGACGACACCATGAAGATGGTGTGGCCGACGGTGTGACCGGGCGCGGCGATCGCCTGCACGCCCGGCAAAAATTCCTCGCCGTCCCTGAAGAACTTGATCCGGTCGCGGACCGGCATCAGGTTCTTGCGCGCGTGGACGACGAAGTCCTTGGCGGGGCTGCCGAGCTTGCCCTCGTCGGTCCAGAAATCGAAATCGCTCTGGGAAATGTAGACTTGCGCATTCGGAAACAGCGGCTTGTCGCTGGCATCGACGATGCCGCCGATGTGGTCGATATGGGCATGCGAGCAGACCACGGCGTCGATGTCCTCCGGCTTGATGCCGGCCTCCATCATGCTCTTCTGCTGCCGGCCGGTGCTGGCGCCGAACATCTTGGATGTGCCCATGCCCGTGTCGAACAGGATGAGCTTGTCGCCGGTGTTGACGATCGGCGAGTTCTGCTCGAGCACGACGTTGTCCGGCGACAGGAAGTTGTCCGCCAGCATCTTCTTGACCTCTTCCTTGGGAACGCCCGTGAATGTGCCGGAGGGATCGCCGAGCGGCAGCGGCCCGTCGGACACGACGGTCACCTCGGCATCGCCGAGAACGAAGCGGTGCCAATACGGCGACTGGGTGCCGAGCTTGGGGGCGCGCGCGATCGCGCTACCGCCGAGCATCGTGCTGGCTCCCAATCCTGCGCCGAGCGCGAGCAGGGATCGACGTGAGACATTGAGTGTCATTCGTTTCCTCCACTTGTTTTTCTGAGCTGCGCGATTTTGTCGCGCGTTATGTCGGCCTGAAGCCAGCGGTGGGATGCTGCGCCGGTTCAGACAAGCTAGCAAGTAGAATTGGTTTTTCACGCGGGCGCAGCGCGTCAATATTCCGAAATGCAATTCCAGCCGATGACAAAAAACATCGACTGCCGACATGCGTCGTCAGGATGACCCGCTCACTCCTGCACCAATGCAATCAAGGATTGTGTCGCGATTATGTCTGCCGGCAGCGCTCACGCGATCTCCCTTCAACAAGCAGGCAATGCTTCTTGACCGCGCCGAACGCGACGACGAGAGGGCCGGGGTTGAACGACCTCAGGGCTCTCAGAGGCTCGCGAGCCACGTCGCGAGCGGCGTCTGTCCAAGTCGGGCCTCGCCGAGCGGGTTCAGCGACGTGTCGTCGATGAGCCCGCCGTAATATGGCGCCTTGGGGTCTCCGAGCACCGGACGGGTGTCGCCTGATGCCTTCAGGCGGCGCGCGATGAACTCATTGAAGGGAGCCTTCTCAGGGCCCGCGATGTCGATCGTGCCGTTGAGCGGCTTGCCAGTTGCGACCTCCGCAAGGCGCGCCGCGACATCGTCAGCCGCGATCGGTTGAAATAAGGCGGAGGGAACGACGATCTTGCCGTCGACCGCACCCATTTCGGCGATGGCGCCGAGGAATTCGAAGAACTGGGTGGCGCGCACGATCGAATAGGGGACCGAGGCCGATTTGATGATCGTCTCCTGCGCCAGCTTGGCACGGAAATAGGCGTTGTCGGGCGACCGCTCGGTCCCGACAATCGAAAGCGCCACGTGATGCTTCACGGCGGCGGCAGCCTCTGCCGCGATGAGATTCTTGCTCGAACGCTCGAAGAATTCGAGTACGGCGGCCGGTTCCCAGGACGGCGCGTTGGCGACATCGACGACAACGTCCGCGCCAGCCAAGGCCGCAGCGAGGCCTTCGCCGGTCACGGCGTTCACGCCTGACTTCGGCGAGGCGGCCACGGCCTCGTGGCCTTGCTGCTTGAGCTGCACCACCAGCTTGGATCCGATCAATCCGGTTCCGCCGATCACCACAATCTTCATGAAGATCTCCTCGGCATAAGACGACGTGAGCCCTCACGGTCCGTCGATCAGTTGTGATGCTGCGCGTAGTCTATCCGAGCAATAAGGCGAGCTTTTGCCTGCAATTGGCCTACATCGCCGGAAAATGCCCCACAGCGTGCGTTGGGATGCGAGCCGGTCGGTCTGGGAGCAGTCCGCTTTCGCGATGGCGTGCGGGAATGGTCATGCCCAGTGCCATGAACGCCGCTGTTTTGCCCGACGTGTCAAAGTGTTCTTGCGAAGCATTTTGGTCAGCGCAAAACGCGAATGAAAACAACCCCAAGCCTACTGTGCATGGGGTTGTTTTCGAACTTTTGAGTGTGGCCGGATTGGTTGGCCTCAGGGCCCGCAGACGATCACGCCGTACCAGCCGAGGCCCCGATAGGTCTCGTAGCCCGGCGTCGCATGGAAGGCGACCAGCGAACCGTTGCGGTCGTGGTAGAAGCCGGAGCGCTGGCCGTTCAGCGAGAGCGAGATGCGCTCGCTGAGGATGCCCTGGCCGTCGGACGCCGCGATCACGCGAAAACTCGAATCGACCAGCAGCACGCGCGCCTTGTCGCTGTCGCCGACGCGCACGCCCTGGACGATGGCGCGGGCCTGCGGCTCCCAGTCGAAATGG
>RXJC01000487.1 GCA_003963435.1 Bradyrhizobiaceae bacterium
GGCGCCGACCGGCTCGATCTCCGGGCGGTGGATGATCTCGACGTCCACCGCCGGCACCTCGCTGAAGGTCAGGATCGGATAATCGGTCCAGGAGGTCGAGGTGATGCGCGTCCGGTCGAAGCGAACACTCTCCTTCAGCACCCAGCTCGTCGCCTGAATCGCGCCGCCCTCGATCTGGTTGACCACGCCGTCCGGATTGATGGCCTCGCCAACGTCGATCGCGAGCGTCAGCCGCTTGACGCGGATATCTTCGGCGCCTTCGATTTCGGCAATTGCGGCGCAATAGGCGCCCATGTTCTTGTAGCGGGCAAAGCCGACGCCGTGACCGATGCCGGGGCGCTTTTGCGGCTTCCAGCCGGCGCGTCGCGCCGCGGCGCTGATGACGGCGCGCGCCCGCTCGTCGCGCAAGTGGCGCAGGCGGAACGCGATCGGATCTTCACCTCGCAGGGCGGCGATCTCGTCGAGCAGGGACTCGATGGCGAACACATTGCCTTGTGCGCCGAGCGTCCGCAGCGCCGAGGTCCTCACCGGCATGGTCAGCAGCCGATGGCTCGCGATCGTCCAGGCCGGCAAGTCATAGAGCGGAACGGAGTTGCGGTCGCCGCCGCCGCCATTCGCGGCCGGCGGGTTGGTCGAGATCATGCGCGGGTAGGGATTTGCGATCTCGGTCGCGGCGAGCAGCGCCGGCTGCGTTGCGCGTCCCGGCCTTGCGGCGTGGCCGTTGCTCCAGATCGCGTGGCGCCAGCCGACGATCTCATTGCCGGCATCGAGATCGGCCTCGATCTCGATCGCCATTGCCGCGCCAAACGGCGCATGGCACATCTCGTCGTGACGCGACCACTGGACCCGCACCGGGCGGCCATCGGCCGCTCTCGCCAGCAACGCGGCATCGAGCGCGACGTCATCGGCGGCGTTGTGTCCATAGCAGCCGGCGCCCTCCATGTGCTCGACCACAATGTTCTCCGGCGGCAATTTGAGCACGATCGCGAGATCGGCGCGGAGCAGGTAGACGCCCTGGCTGTGGGTCCAGACGTGAACACGGTCGCGATCCCAAAGCGCCATGGCACAGGACGGCGCGATCGAGGCATGAGCGATGTAGGGGCGGGTATATTGCCGACGCAGGGTCTGGGCGGGCTTGCGCGCCGGTTCCGCCATCCTGGTGTCGATGATGGTGGTCTCGACCGGCTGGCTCCTGAGAAAGCCCGCCAGGTCGTCTTCATCGGGCAGCGGCTCGCCGGCCGACCATGTCGCGCCCTTGCGCAGGGCCTTGAGCGCCGCGTCCGCCGCCGCCTCGGTGTCGGCGACGACGCCGGCAAAGCCGCCATCATGCACAATCGCAACCAGGCCGAGGACGGCGCGTGCAGCTTCCTCATCGAGTGCGATCAATTTGCCGCCGGAGATCTCCGGCCGCAGTACGCGGCCGTGCAGCAGTCCTGGAAGCGCAAGGTCGTGGATGAAGCGCGGCCGCGCGAACACCTTGTCGGGAATATCCACACGCTGGACCGAATGTCCGGCCACAATGCGCTTGGCGATGCTCTTCGCGCGCGTCTCCGCGGTGGCATCGTGATCGAGCGAGACGTCTCCAGCCAGCTCCCAGTAGCTGGTCCTGACATTGCCGGGGCCCGAAATCGTGCCGTCATCCACATCGAGCAGGGAGACATCGACGCCGAGGCGTTCCGATGCCGCGCGAAGGAAGCGCTGGCGCACCTCGGCGCAGGCGTGGCGGAGCGCCCGGCCGGATTGCTGGATCGACAGGCTGCCGGAGGTGACGCCTTCGTTCGGGCTCATCGCCGTCGAGGCGCGGATCATCTCGATCCTGCCGATGTCGACATCGAGCTCGTCCGCCGCGATCTGCGCCAACGCCGTGACGATGCCCTGGCCGATCTCGACCTTGCCGGGCGAGATCGCGACGCGGCCGTTATCGGTGAAGCGCACCCATGACGACAGTTTTGGATTGGCCGCGAGGCTGACCGGCAGTTTCGGGGCAGGGGACGACGTGCTCATGGCGCGGCCATCTCCGCAGCCGCACGCAACACGGCGCGGACCATGCGGTTATTCGATCCGCACCGGCACAGATTGCGATCGAGTGCGGCCCTGACGTCTGCCTCCGTCGGGGACGGATTGCGCTTGAGCAGCGCCGCCGCGCTGGCGAGGATCCCGGAGACGCAATAGCCGCACTGCATCGCCTGTTCCGAGATGAAGGCGCGTTGCAGCGGGTGTGGTTGCTCGGCCGTGCCGAGGCCTTCGACAGTGACGACATCCTTGTCTGCGACCGACCACAACGGCATGTCGCAGGAGGCCATGGCGCGATCGCCGACCATGACGTAACACGCGCCGCACTCGCCGGCGCCGCAGCCGAAATGCGCACCCGTGATGCCGAGCCGGCCGCGCAGCACGTCGAGCAGCATCTGATCGGGATCGCCATCCACGGCCATGGCGGCGCCGTTGAGGCGGAATTGAATGGTCGACATGATCGTGCAGCGGCCTCAGGACTTGTCGAATTTCTTGACGACGTCGGCCCATTTCTCGATGTCGCCCCGCAGGAACTTGTCAAACGCCTCCGGCGACATCGACATGGGCACGGCGCCTTGTTCCGTCCAGAGCTTGATGATGTCCGGCCGCTTCACCATCGCGTTGACGGCCGCATTGAGCTTGTCGATGACCGGCTTCGGCGTTCCCGCGGGCGCCATCAGGCCGAGCCAGATCGTCGCCTCGTAGCCGGGAACGCCGGCTTCGATTGCGGTCGGCACGTTCGGCAGCACGGTCGACCGCTGCTTGCCGGTGGTGGCGAGCGCGCGGACCTGGTTCTCGGCGACGTTCGGCGCCATCGCCGGCACCGCGTCGATCATCATCTGCAC
>RXJC01000228.1 GCA_003963435.1 Bradyrhizobiaceae bacterium
GCGGATGGCCAATGAGGCGGTCGAGCAGGCCCGCATCACCGACCAGAAAGTCGGTGAGCTCTCGATGGCCGCGGCGCGGATCGGCGACGTGGTGGAGCTTATCAACACCATCGCTGGCCAGACCAACCTGCTCGCGTTGAACGCAACGATCGAGGCCGCGCGGGCGGGCGAGGCCGGCCGCGGCTTTGCCGTGGTGGCCTCTGAAGTGAAGGCCCTGGCCGAGCAGACCGCCAAGGCCACCGGCGAGATTTCCCAGCAGATCTCCGGCATTCAGAGCGCGACCCAGGACTCGGTCAACGCCATCAAGATGATCGGCAGCACGATCAAGTCCTTGTCGGAGATCTCGTCGACCATCGCGGCGGCGGTCGAGGAGCAAGGCGCAGCGACCCAGGAGATTGCGCGCAATGTCCAGCAGGCCGCTCAAGGCACGCACCAGGTTTCGTCGAACATCGCCGACGTCCAGCGTGGCGCGACCGAAACCGGCTCGGCTTCCGCGCAGGTGCTCGATGCCGCGCAAGCGCTTTCGACCGACAGCAATCGGCTTCGCACGGAAGTCGGCCGCTTTCTCGACGGCGTCCGGGCTGCCTGAGCGGGCTCAGCTCTCCATGGTCGCAGAACAGACCTTGGATGCGAAAGAAGTCGTTGTCCCGCCGGATGGGGACAACGACTTGATCGTCAAGACGACGCGGCGTTCAACCCGACCTATGCCGCAGCCTTCTTGCGCGCCTGCTCGGCCTTGTACAGCTCGAACTCTTCCGCGATCGCCTTGGCAATCGACGGCCGCTGGCGCAGGCGCTCGTAATAGGCCTTCACGTTCGGCCATTTGGCGAGCTCGATCGGCGGCGTCGCCATGGTCCAGTTGATGACGGTGACGAGATAGGCGTCCGCCACGCTGAAATGGTCGAGCAGGAAGTCGCGCCCCTTCAGGTGGTTGTCGAGATAGTCGAGCCGCGACAGGTTCTTCTCCAGCACATAGGCCTTGGCCTCCTGCGGCGCCTTGCGGTCGAGCACGGGGATGAACAGGCCCTTGTGCAGTTCGGTGCCGATGAAGCACAGCCATTGATGCAGGCGCGTGCGCTCGATGCCCTCGGCGGCACCGAGCCCGGATTGCGGGAAGCGATCGGCGACGTATTGCAGGATTGCCGCGTTCTCGGTCAGCACCACGCCTTCGTCGGTGCGCAGCGTCGGCACCAGGCCGATCGGATTGACGGTGCGGAAGTCGGAGCCGTCGTTCAGCACGGTCTTTGTCGGCGGGTCGACCTCGAGATAGTTCGCCTCGGCGCCGGCTTCATACAGCGCGACGCGCGTCGCCATCGAACAGGCGAGCGGCGAGAAATAGAGATCCATCTATAGCCTCCTTGGGCAATTCTCGTGAGATGTCGCTCAACCTGGCCAGATTGATTTTTGTACTGTCTTGCATAATATGGGGTCGGTCAAGGATTAATTTGCGACATGGTACAAAAATCGAAGCCGCCAATTGCTGCCAATGGGCCCGAGCGCCGCGGCGAACCCAAGCCCCGCGGCGAACCCAAGCGCCGCGGCCGCCCACGCGCCTACGAGCCGGACGTCGCGCTCGGCAAGGCGCTGGACCTGTTCCGCAGGCAGGGCTTTGCCGCGACCTCGCTCGATGATTTGAGCGAGGCCACCGGCATGAATCGGCCGAGCCTCTATGGCGCCTTCGGCGACAAGCGCGAGCTCTACATCAAGAGCTACCAGCGCTACCGCGAGGAAGCGCGCGCGTCGATGACTGCGATCTTTCGCGAGGAGATGCCCGTGCGCCAGCGGCTGGAGCGCATCTACGCCTCCGCGCTGAACATCTATCTGTCCGGTGAGACCGGCCCGCGCGGCTGCTTCACGGTGGTGACGGCGGCATCTGAAGCCGTCGGCGATCCCGAGATCCGCGCCATGGTGATCGAGGGTCTCAGCGAGCTCGACAAGGCCTTCGCGAGCTGTTTCCGCCGCGCCAGGGAGAAGGGCGAGTTGCCGGAGAGCGCCGATCCGGCTGTGCTGGCTCAGATCGCATCAGCCACCGTCCACAGCATCGCTATCCGCTCGCGCGCGCGCGTGCCGCGCAAGGAGCTGGAGGCGATCGTCAAGGGCGCGATCGATGTGATGGTTGGATCGTCCGCGAGAAGCTCAGGCGCCTAATATCCCCTGGCTCGATCGACCACATTCTCCAGCGCGCCGCCGGCTTCGAACCGCGCGATCTGCTCGGCGACATAGGCCGAGATCGCGTCCGCGTCGGTGTCGGCTGCGTTGTGCGGCGTCAGCACCACCTTGGGGTGGGTCCAGAACCGGCTGTCTGCCGGCTGCGGCTCCTGCACGAAGACGTCGAGGGAGGCTGCGCCCAGCGTGCCGTCGTCGAGGCAGGCCAGGATGTCGGCCTCGTTCTGCAATCCGCCTCGGCCGGCATTGATCAGCACGGGCGCGCCGAGCGGGCTGTTGCGGTTGAGCCTGGTGAAGACACCGCGGTTGAGAATGCCGTGGGTCTCGGGCGTCAGCGGCAGCAGGCAGACCAGAATGTCGGTCTTGCGCAGGAACGCGTCCATGCCCGCGGCGCCATGGAAGCATTCGACGCCGTCGATGTTGCGGGGACTGCGGCTCCAGCCGGCGACACGGAAGCCGAGCCGCCGCAGCACGTCGGCCGCATCCGCGCCGAGCGTTCCCAGTCCCATGACACCGACCGTGACCGCGCTGGCCGGCCACTGATATCTGGGTTCCCAACGCTTCTCGCGCTGCGACTGCCGGAGATAAAGCTCCTGGCGATGATGCATCAGCACGTGCAGCACGACATATTCGGTCATGCGGTTGGTGAGATCGGGCACGGCGACGCGGACCAGCGGCACATCAGGCAGGCTGGTGTCCGCCATCAGCGCATCGACGCCGGCGCCGAGATTGAAGATCGCCCGCAAGTTGGGGAAGGCGGCGAGATCGCCCGGCACCGGCTTCCACACCGTGGCATAGTGCACCTCGGCAGGATCGAGCGAGGAATCGGGCAGCAGCACGACGCGGCGGCCGCCGCAGACCGCATCGAATCGGGCCTTCCAGCGCGCCGGCAGCCAGTTTTGCTGCGTGCTGTTGATCAGGACGGCCAGTGTGCCCATGGTCATTCGAAGTGCCTCTCAGGTTCCGCTCAAGCAGGCCCTCCTTGGCACGACCTGCCGGATATTTCCTGCTATTTTTTTCCGCAGCCCTGTCGGGCCGGGGCATAGTGAACCGTCTTCAAAACAAGCCCGAGGAAAATGCCGCCCATGCTTTATGCAATCCTTTGCTATCACGATGAGGACTTCGTCGGCTCCTGGAGCAAGGAGCAGGACGAGGCCGTGATGAAGAAGCTTGCCGTGGTGCAGGAGAATCTTACCAAGCAGGGCCGGCTCGGGCCGGTCGCGCGGTTGCTGCCGACCACGGCGGCGGCGACCTTGCGCAAGGAAGACCCGCCGCTGGTGCTCGACGGCCCCTATGCCGAGACCAAGGAGCAGCTGCTCGGCTTCTACATCGTCGACTGCAAGAACCTCGACGAGGCGCTCGACGTCGCCCGCGACCTCGGCTCGGCCAATCCCGGCGGCGCTTACGAGGTGCGCCCCGTCGGCGTGTTCCGGCCCGGAGGACTTTCGACATGAGCGAGGCCGACACGGCCTGGATCGAGACTGCGCTGACCTCGGCGCGCCCCCAGGCGGTCGGCGCTCTGCTGCGATATTTCCGCGATCTCGACGCTGCCGAGGAGGCGTTCCAGAACGCCTCGCTGCGCGCTCTGAAGTCATGGCCGCAGAACGGGCCGCCGCGCGATCCTGCCGCCTGGCTGATCATGGTCGGCCGCAACGCCGCCATCGACGAGGTCCGTCGAACCCGCAAGCAGCAGCCGCTGCCGGAGGACGACCAGGCGATCTCCGATCTCGACGACGCCGAGGGCGCGCTGGCTGAGCGGCTCGACGGTTCGCACTACCGCGACGACATCTTGCGCTTGATGTTCATCTGCTGCCATCCGCAATTGCCGGCGACGCAGCAGATCGCGCTGGCGCTGCGCATCGTCTGCGGCCTCACCGTGAAGCAGATCGCGCGCGCCTTCCTGGTCTCGGAGGCGGCGATGGAGCAGCGCATCACCCGCGCCAAGGCGAAGGTCGCCGAGGCGGGGACGCCGTTCGAAGCGCCCGGCGCGGTCGAGCGCTCCGAGCGGCTCGCCGGTGTCGCCGCGATGATCTATCTGATCTTCAACGAAGGCTATTCGGCGAGCGGCGACACCGCGGAGATCCGCAAGCCGCTGTGCGAGGAGGCGATCCGGCTGGCCCGCCTGCTGCTTCGGCTGTTTCCGAGCGAGCCGGAGATCATGGGCCTCACCGCGCTCATCCTGCTGCAGCATGCGCGCAGTGCCGCGCGCTTTGCCGCGGACGGCTCGGTGATCCTGCTGGACGACCAGGACCGTTCGCTGTGGAACGGCACCATGATCGCCGAAGGGCTGGCGCTGATCGACAAGGCGATGCGCCACCGCCGCAGCGGACCCTATCAGATCCAGGCCGCGATTGCCGCGCTGCATGCCCGCGCGTCGACCCCGGAGGAGACCGACTGGGTGCAGATTGACCTGCTCTATGGCGCGCTCGAGCTCGTGCAGCCGTCTCCCGTGGTGACGCTCAACCGCGCGGTCGCGGTCTCCAAGGTGCGGGGGTCGCAAGCCGCGCTCGAATTGATCGAGCCGCTCGCCCCG
>RXJC01000539.1 GCA_003963435.1 Bradyrhizobiaceae bacterium
TTTGTTCCAGCTTCGACTCCATTTCGTTCTCGAAGAACGAATCGGAGTCGGAAAAATCAGCGCGAACCGATTCCTAACGATCGATGAAAGCGCGCGCCGACACGTCTGCAGCGGCGGGGCTCGTCGTCGGCACGATCTTCGGGGACAGAATCTTCGGCGACAGGAATTTCGAAACGACCGCGAACACGATGACGATCTCGCGGCAAGGCTCGCATCGAAAGCTGTTGGCGGAGATCGCCGTCATCGGCTGGGCGCATCGCGGACATGTCATGCAGGCCGAACGCTGACGGCACATGTTCGTTCCTGCGGGTGCATCCCCAGGCGATCGTTGCGGCCCCCTGCCGAAGCTGGCTGAGATGGATCGTGTCGCATCTCCGCGTCAGGGCGAAAAATTCCCGATCCAAGCACGCCGCCGCCCGACGGAGGCCGCGATTGCCGCTGGCGTCCGCCGACGCAGATCAGGCCGCCCGCTTCGTTTTGCCCTTTTCCGAGAAGCATTCCAGGATCTGGATGCGGAGCTCTTCTGCAGCCGGGCCGGACAGCTTCCTCAGCTCGTTCCAGAGCCTGATCACTTCGCGCTGTTTCTCCACAGTCATGAGTCACCTCCCAAGTGGTCCAACCAGAGCGACTCATTAGAACAAAATGAGAACAACAAGTCCAGTCCCGGGGACGCGTTTTCCCTGGCGATGTCGCGTTGAACCTTTTCGGCGCGGCGCGGACCCACGAAGGCTGGGGATTTCAGCGCCCAGTCATATGGCAGCGTCGCGGTCGACGAACATATTCCGTCATCGCGGCGCGGTTGCCTTTTGGATTTTCAACTTTAAGTTAGAGGCGGATTTCTTGTTAGAGATGGCTGACGGCCAGGCGCTGAAATCCCAACGCCGTCAGCCAGAAGAGCCCCGTGCGAAAGCGCGGGGTTTTTCTTCTTCAGGCCTGGTCGGCTGAACGGCGTGCGGGCCGTTACGTTCGGGAACGAAGCTTCGCTCGTCGTATTGGGGCCGGATGAGGCAGTGCTGCCCGTCGCGCGATGGCGCATCGACGGCTGAGGCCGTGCACCGCGCCCCTCGTCCGCGAGACGCCGATGATCTGCGAGTTCTGTGAACGAGATCCCGATCGGACTTTCGGTCTGCCCTGCTTGTGGGAAACCGCAGAGCGCGCCCGGACAGACCGGCCGGCGCGCGCTGTGGTTCTTCCTGATCGTCGCGGTGATGTTCGGCATCGCGGTTGCCGAGCACCACCTGTTCTTCGGCCGTTGATCGCTGCGCAGACCTGCAAACCCGCGGCAGCAAATCCTCTCGCGCCTTTAGACGGCGTCCTTGGCCACCTTCAGCGGCGAGGCCTTGACCGACTTGCTGGCGGGCTTGGCCGCAAACTGCATCGGCTCCTTGGTGAAGGGATTGACGCCCATGCGGGCTTCGGTCGCGGGCTTGTTCACGACGGACATCTTCACGAAGCCGGGAATGACGAACTCGCCGGACTCGTTGAGCTCCTTGTAGCCGACGGTGGCCATGTACTCGATCACCGACTTCACGTCGTTCTTCGAAAGCTGCGTGCCCTCGGCAATTGCATCAATCAACTGGGTCTTCGTCATCTTCGCCATGTCTGAATTCCTTTTGTGCGTGCGAGCAATTTTGCTGTGGACGCATCCTGAAGCGCGGGGGCGCGCTGCTGATCTCATGCCAGGAGGCCATGAAGTGACGGGGCTTAGAACCCATCGAGGGCGAAAACGCAAGCAGGGGTTCTGCGGGGTTCCCGACTTCCTGTGCAAGATGCGGCAGGACATGCATTTTTCGTTTTGAACCATTTTGCCGCCGGCGCGTCTTATCAATGAAGTCCCCAAGCTTCACCCCATCAGAGAGCCCCGCTTCCCCCCAGGCGGGGTTTTCGCTTTTTGGCGCATGGCAGAACGCCCCGTCTACCTGTAATGGTCTGAAGTTTTCCAATGGGGTGCTCATGAAGGTCGCCATCGTCATCGCAGGCTTGATCGTCGTTGCCGTCGCCGCCCTCGTCGCGATCCAGCCGAGCTTCCTCAAGCCTGCGTCCCTTGCCCTCGTAAAAAAGTCCGACATCTTCGGCTTCTCGCCCGGGATGACGTTCGACGAGAGCAGCAAGCTCGTCAGTCAACGCCACTATCTCTGCCGCCAGGGTCGCGGCGCTTACACGCTCGAATGCGACATCAACGGCGCCAGGGTCACGGTCGACAGCGACGAGGTCGACACCAGGCACCCGGTCTGGCGCGTAAATGCGGTGTTGAACAACCCGGGGGCGGAGGAAGCCGCCGTCAAATCGATCTCCGAGCAGTTCAATGCGCAAGCCATCAGGGAGCGCCAGGGATGGACCTGGATCGTCGGCCGCGGATTCAAGCTGAGCCATGACGGCCTCTCCCTGGATCTCGTCGACGAGGCTGCGGAGGCCCGGCTCCGCAAGGCGGACGCCAAGCGCTAGAGTCACCTCGTCGTGAAACTTGTGGCTCGGCCCACCTTGTTGACACTTCAGTAACCCAACGCGGCCAAGCTCCATTCAGTATCGTTGCGTTGGAGTACCCTCACAGTGCTGGATTTTGACGAGCTGCGTGAACTCGCAGCCGATGTTCGTGTTTTTGTCGAGCTCGCCGAAGACAAGGCCGAAGCGCTCAGGGCTGTCATTGCGGCCTATGACGTGGTGCTGGCGATCTTCCCGACGGAAGAAGGCATGGGTCTCCATGTCATCAAGGGCGGCGACATCCTGGACCAGATTGCGAAATCGCGGGCCCATGCGACCTACAGCCATACGGCGATCGCGGTCCCCGACCTGCAGCATGCACAGGCGCTCAAGATCCTGACGGCTCCGGTCGAGCAACGGATTGCGGCCTAGTTGCAGGCGGCAGCTCAGCCTTTGCGGTAGCTGCGCAAGATCGTGCGGCGATACTCTTCCGCAGAGAGGCCCTTGGCGGCGGCTTCGGCAGCTCGTTTAGTCATAGCCGGCTTCAGCCGAATGCCCTCAACAGCGCTGATCTTCGCAAAGCTGGCGCGGCCAATCACGAAGCTGCCCTTGCCGGTCTGTTGGCTTTGCCCAGTCTGTGGCTTTTGCTTTGGCATTGTTCAAACTTATCACATTCTTCTCGCTTTGCCCACGCCCTCAGCTTCCGTACCCGAGTCTCATTAGAGTATTGCTTGGGCTTCTCCGCGCCCCGTCTTCCTACGGAATGTCCCCAGCCCTCCGGCTGTCACCGATCGAGACCGGCTTGTTCAAAAAATACTCGCGGTTGCCGGTCGCAGCTTCCGCGTACTGGTCGATCGCCACGATGATGGCCTGGACGTGGGCATAGCACCACCCTTCCCGCGTCGCCCTGCGGCGAACATCCTCGAGCGCGGTCAGGAATGGCGAGAGCTCTCGCTCGTCGTCGAACCACCGCCTGCTCACCATGTCCTCCCGCCGAGCACCCTGCCCTTCGCCGCGCGCGGCTGCGCCGCCTTCAGCGCGTCGCGCTCGGCGCAAAGACTTTCGACCTTCGCCTCCATCCGTGACAACAGCGCTTCGGCCGAGGCCGTGCCGATGCCGGCCCGCTGCAGCTGAAGAATTTCCTTCCTCTGCCTGCCCATCTGGATGCGCATCCGTTCGATCTCCCGCCTGAGATAGTCCAGGTCCGGCATTGTTCCGCCTCACGAATTTTGACTGTAGACCATGAGAACAAAAACGGAACGCAGAGTCCAGTCCGACGTTGTACGGAGACGGAAAGGAGATGCGCGATGGCCGACAACACCCAGAAGGATCCGAAGGACTGGGTTTCCGGGGACGATCCGATGACCGCCGCCCAGGAATCCTATCTCAAGACCCTCGCCGAGCAGGCCCACGAGAGCCCGCCCGAGGACGAACTGACCAAGGCCGAGGCCTCCGAGCTGATCGACAAGATGCGGCAAAAGGCCGGGCTGGAGCAGTGACCCCACAATTGCGGGAGCCCGGCATCGTGTGTATGCAAACGAAATTGGGAATCGAAAATGCCTTATTTCGTTTGCGCCCGCGACGGTGCCGGGCAGATCATCTTGAAACGAGACACCAGGGAAGCCGCCGAGAAGAAGGCCGCCGAGCTCCGCGACATGGGTTGTTTCGAAGTCGAGATCGTCGCGAAGGGTGAAGAGAAAGCGGCGTGAGCCCACGCCGTGAAGCTTTGGAGCCTGCGCTTCATGCTTCCCTCAGCGCCTTAAAGGCGCTGAGAATGACGAATGCACCCAGGCCGTAGGTCAGCGCATTCACGACCCAGCAAATGGCGATGCCGAGGACGGTGGACCCTCCGACCGCTCCCCAGAAGACATACGCTGCGCTGATGCCCGGCCACTCCAGCCACAGAAACGCGAAGTCGGTCAGCGGCTCCAGCACAAGGAGCACCGCAGAGATGAGCGCCCCGACGGCCAATGCAATGACGAGGTGCGTCCTCACGGAGGGCATCAAAGACCCAGCAGGCCGGTGATCGCAGGAATGACGAAGAAAGCGGCGGCCCCGAGCAGGAGGCCGACGACAAGGCGTGCAGTGCGGCTGTGAATCTTGCTATCGAGCCACGCACCGACGGCGAACGCAGCCTCTCTCAGCCAGCCCCCCACGACGGCTCTGACGAGATCGAACAAAAGCTCTGCAACGAATGCGGCCATGGCGTTTGGTCGTCGCCACCTTTGACGGGGTTCATGAGGCCGTCATCGCAGTGTTTCGATCGGCCAGGTAGCCGGCACCGGCGAGTTCGGCATTGTCGGCACGCCCTGTCGCGTCCTAACGTAGCCGATATTCAATCCGGATCTTGCGCGCCCTGTACGCCTTCGGGCGCCCCCCGACCTTCAACAAGCGATCCCGCAATCAACGCACCACGGTGGCTTGAATGAAAACCGCACTTGTCTTCGGCGCGACGGGCTTCATCGGCTCGCATCTGCTGCGTGACCTGTTGGACAGTCCAGACTATTCGCGGGTTGTGGCCGTGGCCCGCAAGCCGCTGGCGGTAAGCCATCCAAAGCTCACGGTGCTGATCGGCGATCTCGCGTCCCTGCCCGCCCTCAAATCCCAATTGGTTGCGGACGAGATCTTCATCGCACTGGGGACGACGCGCAAGCACACGCCCGACGAGGCCGAGTACTACAAGATCGATCACGATTATCCGGTGTTGGCGGCAGAGATCGCCAGGGCGAACG
>RXJC01000152.1 GCA_003963435.1 Bradyrhizobiaceae bacterium
AGTATTTCGACTACATCTATCCGCCGCTTCCGGCGATCCTGCTGGCGATCCCGAGCTGGTTCGGCAAGATCCCGCTCTACGTCGTCCTGTCGATCCTCAACGCCCTGGCGTGGTGGTACACCGGAACGTTCTCCCAAGTCATGACCGGCTCGGGCCGTAAGCCCGGTCCCTGGCTCGAAGCCCTGCCTGTCGTCGTCACCGTGCCCTTCGTGTTCGACATGTTCGACCTCGGCCAGCCGAACCTCGTCCTGCTGGCGATGATGCTGTTCGGCTTCTGGAGCCTGAGGCATCAGCGGTCGTGGCTCGCCGGCTTCATGTTCGCGCTCGCCGCCGCCATCAAGGTGTTTCCGATCGCGGTGCTGCCCTATCTGCTCTGGCGGCGGAAGTGGGTCGCCGTCGCCAGCATGATCGCTTTCACCGGCATCCTGCTCTTCCTCGTGCCGGCGCCGATCCGCGGCTTCGAGCGCAACGTGGCCGAGCTTACGGTCTGGTATCAGGGCATGGTCGGCACAAGCTCGGAAAAGGGCTTTGGCCAGCGCGACGAGCAGAACTGGTCGTGGGTCAACCAGTCGCTGATCGCCGTCACGCACCGCCTGGTTCGCCCGATCAACTTCAATCAGGACAATCCCAAGAAGCCGCCGCGTACGATGAACATCATCGACGTCGACTACAGGACGGCCAACTGGATCGTGCTGGCGGTGGCGGCCCTGCTTGGGCTCGGCTTCCTCGCGGTCATGCCGCGGCAGGCAGAGCGAACAGCACGCTCGGATGCCGAGGAGCTCGGCATCCTGTTCTGCCTGGTCACGGTAGCCTCGCCGCTGGCGCGGCAATACTACTTCATGTGGCTTTTCTTCCCGATGACGGTGCTGATCCATCGTGCCGCCTTCGACGAACGGGCGAAGGTGCGCCTCGGAACCTGGCTTGCCCTCGGCGCGACCTGCATTCTCATGCTGCTGGCGCTGCCGTGGTTTCCGATCCTCCTCCAGGCCTGGGGCAACAACCTCGCTGCGACCGCCGTTCTTGCAGCTACGCTCGCATGGCACATAAGGCATCCGCCGGTTGCGGCTGGCACCCGGCCGGCGACGGGGCTAAAACCCGGACATCTCGACAAGCCGTCTTGAGACTCAAGAGTCAGGAATCCGACCATGGCCAACGCGCAGCTTCAATCCGTGCTCGACCACATCGACAAGGACTTCGACAACAGCCTGGAGCGTCTGTTCGCGCTGCTGCGGATCAAGTCGATCTCCGCGGATCCGGCCTTTGCCGGAGATTGCAAGGCGGCGGCGGAGCATCTTGCCAAGGATATCGCAAGCCTCGGTGTCGCAACCGAGGTGAGGCCGACCGCGGGCCATCCCGCCATCGTCGGCAAGACCGGCGCCGGCGGACGGCCGCATGTGATCTTCTACGGCCATTACGACGTGCAGCCGGTCGATCCGCTCGATCTCTGGCACCGTCCCCCGTTCGAGCCCGTGGTGACCGACCATGCCGACGGCCGCAAGATCATCGTCGCGCGCGGCGCCGAGGACGACAAGGGCCAGGTGATGACCTTCGTCGAGGCCTGCCGCGCCTGGAAGAAGGTGACGGGCTCGCTGCCGATCGACATCACCTTCCTGATCGAAGGCGAGGAGGAGGTCGGCTCGAAGAATTTCGTGCCCTTCATCGAGGCCAACAAGGACGAGTTCAGGGCGGACTACGTGCTGGTCTGCGACACCGGCATGTGGGACCGCAACACGCCGGCGATCACGACCTCGCTGCGCGGCCTGCTCTATGAAGAGCTGAAGATCACCGCCGCCAACCGCGATCTGCATTCCGGCGTGTTCGGCGGCAGCGCGATGAACCCGATCCGGGTGCTGACGAAGATTCTGGGCGGCCTGTTCGACGACGACAACCGCATCACCATTCCGGGCTTCTACGACGGGGTGAAGGATCTGCCGCCCGACATCCTCGAGCAGTGGAAGAAGCTCAATCTGACGCCGGAGATGTTCCTGAAGCCGATCGGCCTGTCGATCCCCGCCGGCGAGAAGGGGCGGCTCCTGATCGAGCAGGCTTCGTCGCGCCCGACCTGCGACGTCAACGGCATCTGGGGCGGCTATATCGGCGAGGGCTCCAAGACCGTGATCCCCTCGCATGCTTCCGCCAAGGTCTCGTTCCGCCTGGTCGAAGGGCAGGATCCGCAAAAGATCCGCAAGGCCTTCCGCGACTACGTCACGGCACGGCTGCCGGGGGACTGCAAGGTCGAGTTCGGCGACCATTCCGCCGCGCCCGCCGTCGCGCTCGACTGGAACATGAAGCCGCTCGCCGCCGCCAGCAAGGCGCTCAGCGAGGAATGGGGCAAGCAGACCGTGCTGATGGGCTCCGGCGCCTCGATCCCGATCGTCGCCGACTTCAAGCGCACGCTCGGCCTCGACTCGCTTCTGGTCGGCTTCGGCCTCGACGACGACAACATCCACTCGCCGAACGAGAAATACGACCTGCGCAGCTTCCAGAAGGGCATCCGCTCGTGGGCACGCATTCTCGCCGCGCTGGCGGAGGTGAAATAGGGCGAAAGCTCTATCCTCGTCATTGCGAGCGCAGCGAAGCAATCCAGAATCCCTCCGCGGAAGCAGCCTGGATTGCTTCGTCGCCAGAGCTCCTCGCAATGACGGCGGAGGCAGTCGTGGCCGACCCACCCCAAAACAAAAACGCCGCCCGGGATTGGGCGGCGTTTCATTCCAAAAGGCGTAGAGGTTAGTTGGACGCAACCTTACGCCAAACTCGCAAAAATCTCAAGACCGGTAGCCCGGCAGCTCGCGGTCGAGCTTGCGCAGCAAGGGCGGCCACACCAGGTTGGTGGCGCGGAGCTCGGCGCGGTCGCGGTTGGCGAGCAGCTCGGTGTTCTTCTCGATCGCGATCTCCTCGACCGGATAGACCGGCGTGCCCAGCGCGCGCGTGCGCACCTGCATCGAGCAGGCACGCTCGAGGTGGTACATGCGCTCGAAGGCGGAGGCG
>RXJC01000151.1 GCA_003963435.1 Bradyrhizobiaceae bacterium
GACCCTGTTGCACCGCCGCCGCTCACCGAAGGGCCGCCGACAGTGCCCTCGAACGGCGTGGAAGCCGATGCTGCGCCCGCTGCCGCTGTGCCGTCGCCCCCGCAAGAGCAGGCGCCCGAAGCGGCACCTTCTGCCGCGGAGCCAGTCGAACAGCCAGCAAAGATCGTCCGGACGCGGGATGGCAGGCAATTGCTGCCGGCCGAAGCGATCGCCGATCTCGTGCTGGGCGAGCTGCGCAAGCTGGAGGATTTTCCGGCCACCGGCGTCTCGGTCACGGTCTATGGCTACCGGCATTGGAACGCGATGATCACCTTCGCGCCGTTCTCGACCAGCTTCCAGAACGCGACCCGGTTCCGCCAGGCCATGCCGGATATCGTCTTCAAGCTCCGCCGTTTCGTCGAACTTGAGATATAGTCTGGCGCGATGATCGGCGGCGAACGCGCCCGCCGGCTGCCATGACAGTTCGACAGGATCTTGCATTGAGCGTCGCCTTTACCAAGGAAGAAAGCGCCGAGACTGCGTCGGAGACGCTGTTGCCGGACCGCCCGATCTCGCCGCATCCGAACCTCGTGACCGAGGCCGGCCTCAAGGCGTTGCAGACGCAGCTTGCGGAAGCCCGCGAGGCCTATGAGGCCGCGCAAGCCATCGAGGACGTCAACGAGAAGCGCCGGCAGTCGGCCGTGCCCCTGCGCGATGCCCGCTATCTGACCGAACGCCTGCGTACCGCGCAGGTCGTTCCCGATCCGACGTCGAACGATGTCGTCGCCTTCGGCAGCACGGTAACATTCAGCCGCCCGGACGGCCGCGTGCAGACCTATCGCATCGTCGGCGAGGACGAAGCCGATCCGAAGGCGGGGACGATCTCGTTCGTCGCGCCGGTCGCGCGCTCGTTGATGGGCAAGGCGGTCGGCGATGTCGTCGGGACCGGCGCCCAGGAGATCGAAATCCTGTCGATCGGGTAAGGCGCGCAGGGCCGGACTTTGCGTTGCGTGGCAAAGCGCGCCATCGACAGCAATAGCCTCGTTCGCCTAAAGCATGATCGGCAACAGCGCGAGGCCGTCGTCTCCGCAAACGAAGCTTGATGGTCGGATGAGACGATTTCTGTCGGGAGCGCTGCCGTTCTACGCGCTGGCTGGCCTCGCCATGTGCATGTACCTCGTCCTGTACAGGACGGCTCTGTTCGACCTGAACGCGATCGTCCAGGGCGCGACAGGATCATCGTGGTTTCCGGCCTTCATGTTCGTCTGCGTGCTGCTGGAGGCGGTGTTCCCGTATTTCGGCTATTTCCCCGGCACCGCGCTGATCCTGATGTCGGTTGCGCTCAGTCCGAAGGCCGTGGATGGCTCGGTCTTCGTCGCCGCGTGGCTCGCCATCATCCTGGGCGCCGTTCTCAGCTACGGACAGGCTCGTTTCTTCAGGCCGTTCCTGCAGCGGGTGGCTTCAAGAGCGGCCCTGCGCCGCTGCGAGTCCCTGTTCGATGCCTATGGCGCCTACGCGCGCATTGCCTTGTTCGTTCATCCCAATGCCAGCGCGATGTATTTCACGGCGCTCGGACTGCTCGGCCGCAATCTGGCGCGGGAGCTCGCTTATCTCTGCGCGGGTGCCGCGGCCGCCGTCGGCATTCTGTTCGTCATCGTCACCAGGCTGGTGTCGTCCGTCGGTCCCACCGACGATGGGCAATTGCAGGTGCTGCTGGCCGCCGCGCTGGCCGCCATCGGAACTCTGGCCGGTCTCTACACGGCGTGGCGGCCACAGCGGGCGGTGTGAGGCTCGCTCCATCATTGCGAGGTAGCATCTGCGGATGAAGGACCGGCATGAGGCGCCGCTCTCTCCACCGTCATTGCGAGGAGCTCTTGCGACGAAGCAATCCAGGCTGCCACCGCGGAAAGATTCTGGTTCGCGGAGCCTGTCATCGGGCCGCGCGTCGCGCGGACCCGGTGGCTCGCAATGACGAGGATACATCGAACTTTACACCTCCGGCAGTGCAACACCCGTCAGCTTGCTTAACTGAACAATGAGCGTGTCCTGAAATTTCGGATCGGCCGCTTCACTCGCCGGCTGCTGCTGCGCGAGATGATGCCAGTAGCGCCCCGTCACGAGGGCAGCGGGCTCTTCGCTCACCGCGAGCCAGGTTTGCGTCCGCTGTCCGGTGTCGATATCGACCGGCGCGCCGGCGCCGCCCATCCTCGTGCGCACCCAGCCGGGATCGACGGCGTTGCACAGGACTCCTGGCCAGCGCCGCGCCAGTGCGAAGGCGAGCGCGACGACATGCAGCTTGCTCTCGGCATAGGCCTTGCCCGCATCCCAGGGCCGCCTGGTCCAGTCGAGATCGTCGAGCGAGCCTTCTCCGCCCCTGTGCAATCCGCTGCTGAGATACACCAGCCGGCCGGGCCGCTGGATCAGCGCCGTCAGCATGTAGGGCGCAAGCGTGTTGATGGCGAGCGTCTCGGCATGGCCTTCCGGCGTCGCGCCGCGGCTCGGCCGCGTGTAGACGCCGGCATTGTGGATGACCGCGTCCATGCGTCCGATCGCGTTGACCTGATCGGCGATGGCCTTCGTCTCGGCCGCGCTTGCGAGATCGCCGACCACGATCCCTTGCGCGCGCGACTTCAGCTCGCCCAGCGCATTGCCGCGATCGGCCGAGCGCGCGTGCAGCACCACGCGGTGTCCTTGGTCAAGCAGCGATTGCGCCGCCGCCCGGCCGAGGCCATCGGTGCTGCCGGTGATGAAGATGGTCGCCATGTGCTGCTCCTAAACCTGATGGCGAAACAAGCCTGCCGCAGCAAAGTGGCCTCAAGGTGTTGCACGCGGATCACATCCACGGAGCCCAGGAATCGATAGAATCAGGCCCATTGCATGACGCATGAGATTCTTGGTGCGATTCTTGGTGCGATTCTTGGGGGACGCTGATGAAGAAGTTCCTGCTGTCCGTCGCAGCATTCGGGATGGCCTGCACCGGCGCCAACGCCGCCGACCTGGCGGCGCGCCCCTATACCAAGGCGCCACCGATGGTCGCTGCCGTCTACGACTGGAGCGGCTTCTACATCGGCGTCAACGGCGGCGGCGGATCGAGCCGCAAATGCTGGGATTTCATTTCTCCCGGCCTTGGCGTCATCGTCCCGGAAGGATGCCATGATGCGACCGGCGGCACGGCGGGCGGGCAGATCGGATACCGCTGGCAGTCTGCGCACTGGGTGTTCGGCCTCGAGGGCCAGGGCAACTGGGCCGACTTCACGGGCGATAACATCTCGACGGTGCTCTTCGCGCCCACCGGTCTTCGCAATCACTCCCAGATCGAAGCCTTCGGCCTGATCACCGGGCAAGTCGGCTACGCCTGGAACAATGTCCTGCTCTACGTGAAGGGCGGCGGCGCGGTCGTGGCCGACAAATATCGGACCAACGACGTTGTCACCGGCGTGGAATTCGACCGCGCCAGCGAAACGCGCTGGGGCGGCGTCATCGGTGGCGGCCTTGAATTCGGCTTTGCTCCGAACTGGACGATCGGCGTCGAGTACGACCACATCTTCCTCGGCCATCGCGATGTCAGCTTCACCGACTCGGTCGGTTTCGGTGGCGTGCCCGCCGGCGCCTTCACGCGCAGGGAGCGCATCGGCCAGGACGTCGACATCGGCCTCG
>RXJC01000700.1:0-557 GCA_003963435.1 Bradyrhizobiaceae bacterium
AGCGCTCATCGCACTGCCTCCGGAGACTTGTCGGCTTCCATCACGCTGAGGAAACGCGCCGTCAGCGGATTGCGGGGATTGGAGAGCACCTCATGCGCCGGCCCCTCCTCGATGATGGCGCCGCCGCTCAGGAACGCGACGCGGTCGGCGACCTCATCGGCGAAGCGGACCTGGTGCGTCGAGATGATCATGGTGAGGCCGTCGTCGATGGCGAGGCGGCGGATCACCTCCAGCACCTCGTTGACCAGTTCGGGATCGAGCGCCGAGGTCGGCTCGTCCAGAAGCAGCACGCTCGGATTCGGCGCCAGCGCGCGGGCGATGGCGACGCGCTGCTGCTGTCCGCCCGAGAGGTGCCGCGGCAGCGCATCGGCACGATGCGAGAGCCCGACGCGGTCGAGCAGCTCGGTTGCGCGGCGGTCGGCATCGATGCGGGTCATGCCGTGCACCCAGCGCAAGGGACCTGCGATGTTCTCCCTGGCCGACAGATGAGCGAACAGATTGAACTGCTGGAACACCATGCCGACGCCGACACTGGCCCGCTCATTGGCGAGGTCGCG
>RXJC01000700.1:607-2737 GCA_003963435.1 Bradyrhizobiaceae bacterium
TCTCGCCAAAACCCAGGCGCCGTCCGCCGACCCGCACGGTGCCGGCGTCCCAGTTCTCGAGATGGTTGATACAGCGGAGCAACGTGCTCTTGCCGGAGCCGCTGGGGCCGAGCAGCGCAACGACCTCGCCGACCCGCACCGTGAGATCGAGGCCGTCGAGCACCTTCTGCGGGCCGTAGCTCTTGGTGAGGTCCCGCGCCTCGACTGCGATGTTGTTGCGCGCGATCGTGGCGGCGCGGCGGGCGCGCTCCTCGCGGGTCAAGGCCAGCGGCGGCGTGTCCGCAAGCTCTGCCGGCGACGGTTCCGGATCGGCGACGGCCGCCTCGGCAAGTTCGAGCTTGGTGGCGAGATCGACCCGGCGCCACGGCAGATAATCGGCGAGCTTGCGTTGACGTCCCTTGGCGCGATCGAGATTGAGCAACCATTCGACGAAAAGCTGGATGACGCTGATGGTGGCGGTCAGCACGAGATAGAGCAGGCCCGAGGCAAAGAAGATCGAGAAGAAGTCGAAGGTCGAGGACGCCAGCTGCGTCGAGCGCAGCGTCAGCTCCTGCACCGCGACGACAGAGGCGAGCGAGGAATTCTTCAGCGCGCTGACGGCCTCGTTGCCGAAGGCCGGGATCATGGTGCGGATCGCCTGCGGCGCGATCACCCGACGCATCAGGATGGACGGCGTCATGCCGAGCGCCTGGCCTGCCGTCACCTGCCCGCGATCGACGCCGAGCACGCCGGCGCGAAGCATCTCCGCGATGAACGGCGCCTCGTTGCAGGCGAGCGCGAGACCGGCCGCCAGCACCGCCGGCAGCTTGATGCCGATATGCGGCAGCGCGTCATAGGCGAACACCATCTGCAGGATCAGCGGCGTGCCGCGGAAGATCACGGTATAGGCCCTGGCGATCGCCGCCAGCGGCCAGAAGCGCGAGAGCTGCATGCCGGCGAGGATCAATCCGAGGATCAGTCCACCGCCGAGCCCGAGGGCGGTCACCTCGAGGGTGAGCTCGATGCCCTCGAGCAGGTACGGCATGCTGAGATAGTGCAGGAACAAGGACATCAGTCAGCCGTCAATCCGAGCGGGATCAGGTTTCGCCGAAGGCGGGCGAACTGGCCATGGGCCACTTCGCCCGCAGGGAGAGGCATAGGTCTCGCCCATCGGGGAGAGGTCACCCGCCCTAGTCGGCCGTCAGGATGTCCGGCTCCTTGAAGTTGTTCACGTCGAGCCCATGCTTCTTCAGAAGCGCCATGTGCGTGCCGGCCTTCTGCACTTCGATCAGCGCTGCCATCACGGCGTCGCGGAATTTCGGCTTGTCCTTGGGAACGGCGATGCCGACCGAATAGGGGATCGTCACCGCGATCGCCTTCTCCAGCTTGTCCGGATAGGCCTTCACGGCGCTGTCGACGGTGTTGACGTCGTTGATGTAGGTGTCGGCGCGGCCGGCGAGGATCGCCTGGATGCAGTTGGCGTTGTTGTCGTAGAGCTGGATGGTCGGCTCGGGCTTGCCGGCCTTCTTGCACTCCGGGATCAGCGCCTGGATCAGCGGCACCTCGACGTAGCCGGTGTTTTCGGCGGCTGCCGTGCCGCACATCGACATGTTGATGCCGTTGATGCCCTTCGGATTGCCCTTGGCCACCAGCACGCCGTCGAACACCTTCGAATAGGTGATGAAGTCGGCGGCCTTGGCGCGCTCCTTGGTGGCGTAGATGTCGGAGATCACGATGTCCGCCTGGCCGGCCGCGAGCGTGGTCAGGAGTGCCGCGAACGTCACGGGCTTGTAGGTCAGCTTGAAGCCGAGGCATTCGCCGATGGCTTCGCCGAGATCGATGTCGAAGCCGATATATTTGCTGGGATCCTTGGGATCGATGGTCTCGTAGCCCGGCGTGTGCGGGTTGATGGCGTTGACGAGCGTCTTGCCCTTCCAGTCCGGATATTTCTCCTGGAGCGCGGCACAGGCGGCGGGGGCCGCGGCTTGTGCACTCAGCGGCGCTGCGGCAACGAGGCCAAAGGCGATGCTGGCGCCGAGCGCAAGGTTGCGCCAAGGCGTTGCGCGCGCCGTTCCCCGCCGCGCCTGGGGCAAATGCCGTCTCTCCATGTCCCGCTCCTTCGAATTGTCATGGCAAAGGCCATGTTCCAGA
>RXJC01000700.1:2787-3191 GCA_003963435.1 Bradyrhizobiaceae bacterium
GCAGGCAGTTGCCCAAAAGCTATTCGGGGGCGCGAGGTGGCGAGATGCCCACGAGATACGCCATGTCGAATGCAGAGAAATCCAATGGTTTCGGCTTGGGCAGAAATCTGCACGATCGGGGACTCAATCAGTGATGCCGCTTGACGGAAACATGACGCGCAACTGACGCATCTGCGCACCGAACCGGCGGGTATCCACAGCCTGTCCGCAGCATATCCACAGGCCGGCCATGCCGGATTCGCCAGGTCGTGCGAGCCACTTGCTGCGCACAAACCCACAGACCCGGCAGGTCAGCCGCCGGCCTGATCAAACACGCTGCGGCAGGCTTCGCTCAGGCTCGAGCGGTTGCGCCGAAGGCACGCCGTGATGGCGCGGACGTTGGGAATTTCGCCGGCGCAGAGCCG
>RXJC01000700.1:3241-3474 GCA_003963435.1 Bradyrhizobiaceae bacterium
CTGCCCGCCCCGGCCTGCATTGGCCGGTGTGTGAAGGGGTAGGAGAAATAAACCGCTGGGGATGTGATCTCCTTCACACTGCCGGCGCAGCGGAGGAACCTAGAGTTCCCGAGGGACTTCCTAGGAAACCGTTAACCAACCGGGGCCCGATCGCCGGATCGTTAAAATGCGAACGATCGGCTCAATCGGGTGACAAACCGGCTTTGCGACATTGCGCCATCTGCGTTCTGCGA
>RXJC01000700.1:3524-5785 GCA_003963435.1 Bradyrhizobiaceae bacterium
CCATGGTCATTGAAGATTTCGCTCCCGCACCGGCCGAGGAATTCGTACCCCGTTCGTGGAGTTTTGACGCGACGCCCAAAGCCGCCAACGACAATGAGGGCGCCTGGCCTCTCCTGCCGTTTCCCGACGGCTGGTACGCGGCCTGTTGAAGGCTGAGTCTCACGTCAACCGAACCGCCCGCCTCGCGGGCGTTTTGCCGTTAGGCCTACGCCGCAAACCCGGCTCGGCAACGATCAACTCTTGACGCGACCCTCACCACCCTGCGGCGCCCGATCCGGGGCGGCCGAGGGAAAGATGCTGTCGTAGATCGCGCGGGCCTCACGAATAAGCCGATCGCGCTCCAGCTCGGATTTCGGGACCAATCGGACGATGTCGCCCATTTGTGGCTCCAGTGCTCGGACGAGATGCATCACTTCGCAGATGCGAACTCTATGCCAGCGGGCCTGAATCAGGGGTTTCCAGCAGGCTCCGGGCAAACCCGGTGATCACGCCGCCGGGCACTTCGACAGAGGCGCCGCGCGCAGCATCGGAAGATCCGACCTAAGATCAGATTACGCTGGAAGATCAGAGGGTTGTGATGGAGGCCACGACCAGAATTGAACTGGTGTACACGGTTTTGCAGACCGTTGCGTAACCACTCCGCCACGTGGCCCCGTAAGGGCGGACCAATATAGGGGATCAATGGCTTAGGCAACTGCCTTCGTCCGACTTTGACCGGAGGCCGCTCCCAGCGGGGTCGTCACGGACCGCTACGCCTTCTTCCCGCCCGACCCTGCCAGATATTGCGCAAGAACCGCGTCGGTTTCGCCGGCCGCGGTGATCCTGCCCTGCTCCAGCAGGATCGCCCGGTTGCAGGTGCTTTGGATCAGCTCGATGTCATGCGAGGCGAGCACCAGGATGCCGGCGCGGGCGACGATCTCGTCGAGCCGCTGCCGCGCCTTCTTGCGGAATTGCTGGTCGCCGACACCGATCCATTCGTCGAGCAGCACGATCTCGCCTTCGACCGCGGTTGCGACCGCGAAGATCAGACGCAGCATCATGCCGCTGGAATAGGTGCGCAGCGGCAGGTCGAGCCGGTCACCGAGCTCGGTGAACTCGGCGATCTCGGCGCGCCGCGCATCGATCTCGGCGCGGCTGGCGCCGATCACGAGGCCGCGCCGCATGATGTTCTCGTAGCCTGTCGCTTCCTCGTCGAAGCCGGCCGACAGGTCGAACAGCGACAGGCAGCGGCCGAGCACGTCGATGCTTCCCGCCGTCGGATGGTAGATGCCGGCGAGAACCCGCAGCAGCGTGGTCTTGCCGGCGCCGTTGGCGCCGATGATGGCAAGGCGGTCGCCGGCGCGGATGTCGAGACTGACTCCGTTCAACGCCGTGACGATGCGCGAGACAGCCGGCTTCCGGCGCAGTGTCACGGCGCCGACGAACCGGCTGCGCAGCGAACGGTCGCGGAACGTCAGCACCGGGAACGTGACCGAGACGTCGCGCAGCACGATGTGGGCCATGGGGGTCATGCGCGCATCACAGCCAATACGCCAGGCGATGGCGGTACCTTGCGTAGCAGTAAAGGCCGATCGCGACGACGAGGATCGCATAGACCACCCCGAGCAGCCATTGCTGCGCATCGGTCGGCTGCGACAACAGCGGACGGCGCACGAGATCGAGCAGCGTCGCGAAGGGATTGACCGATGTCAGCCAGTGAAACGCGGTGCCGCGCACGCTGTCCTCGGTCCAGATGATCGGCGTGAGGAAGAAGACGAATTGCAGGCCGCTGACGATCGCCGAGCCGATGTCGCGGAAACGCGCGCAGAGCATGCCGAGCGCGACCGCGCCGCCGAGCAGCACGAGAAAAAGGATCGCAAAGCCGGGCACCACGAGCAGCATGCTCCAGTGCAGCGGCCAGGGCATCACGACGTAGAGCAGCGCGACGATCACCAAATGGTGCGCGAAGATCAGGACGTTGCGCGCGATCATCTGGAGGACGTGGACGATCAGCGGTGCCGGCACCGCCTTGATGAGATGACCGGACGCCACGAAGATGTTGGAGCCCTCCTGGAGCGTCGTGGCAATCAGGGTCCAGACGATCAGGCCGACCGCGAAGGACGGCAGGAAGGCGGCGATGTCCTGCTTGAACAGTGCCGCATAGACCGTGCCGACGCTTGCGATGGTCGCGGCGAGCGTCAACGTGATCCAGAGCGGGCCGATCACGGTCCGTCGGTAACGCAGCGATATGTCCATCAGCGCGAGCGTGCCCCAACGATCGG
>RXJC01000700.1:5835-6070 GCA_003963435.1 Bradyrhizobiaceae bacterium
CGTCAGAATTTCCTGCACTGCGCGCTGAATGCGACTGCCCCTTCGGTTGCCACGCGCCGATGCCGCAGCGGACATCAGATCGCGGCCTGTTTCGGCCGATGGTCTGTAGACGCCCGCGCCGCGCGGCGCAATCGACCGTACAGATGAAGTGGGCCGAAGTCAGGCTCGTTTGCGCCGCCGGAAATCGCGCCGGCCCTTCGGGGCAGGCTTGGGCGCCAATTCCGGCATCTCGGCC
>RXJC01000194.1 GCA_003963435.1 Bradyrhizobiaceae bacterium
GTCGGCAGCCAATGCGGGGGTCGCCAACATCAGAGCGGTTGCGGCGGCGCCGATCAATGCGGCTCTGCGGGTGAACATCGTAAGCATCCTTCATCTGGAAATGTTTTGATGACGGAATGCAGTGTGCGCCGATCGTGGCAAGAGTGTTTGCTCTGCGACAAGCTTTCGCCGGATTCGGCTACGCAACAGTACCTAGGTGTCTCGACGGAGCAGGATCGGCGACACCACGTTAACAGCATCCGTTTGCGTGATGCGGATGTCGGGGCCGAGCGACCAGACAGCGGTGCCGACATTCTGACTCGCCATTGATCGCTGCCGACGCGTTCGCCGTTTGCGGTGACCGCGCCACGTCGTGTTCGGGATTGCCGGGCGTGACCGCGACGCCGCATCGGCACTCAAGGCCGCTGCGAAGAAGCGCTCGACCGCTTCGGATGTTGCCGCAGGCAAGACCGCCGCTGTCTGCTCCGCCCGATGCGCAGGCTCCACAACCGCCGGACTCTCGGTCCTCGCGGGATCATGATCGGGCTTTTGAGTTGACGCGACTAGAACAGGTGCGTGGCAAGCCAGACCGCCGCAAAGATCGCCAGCGACAGCATGGCGAGGACGGCGATGACGGCGGCCAGCGCCCGCCCGGCGCCGGCCGGGGCCGGTGCGACCGGGGTCGGCCGGAAGTCGTCGAAACGCGGGATATGGCCGCGGACGTCGAGCAAGGACAGGACCAGTTCGAGTGCAAGAAGCCTCATGGGCGAACGCTCCGGATACCGTGCGAATTGCCGTCATCCTGGCCTGGAACCGGCCGTTGCGCTTTGCGCGAGCGCAATCCCTGGCGCGCGCCTCCCGGACCGACTTTGCGCGAGCGCAAGGTCGCCCCCTCGGATCCGGGGTAGTGGAATACATTCCATGATTTGCCGTGATGTCTGCATACGGCCGAAATTTACGAATGGGTAAGACATGAGAGCTGATCTCGCAGCGAGCTACGGCGAAGAACGATTGCCGCGCTATACGAGCTATCCGACCGCACCGCATTTCTCGAAGGCGATCGGCCCGGACACCTACGGCCGGTGGTTGGCGGAGTTGCCGGCAGGCGCCAGCGCGTCCCTCTATCTTCATGTCCCGTTCTGCCGCGAGATGTGCTGGTATTGCGGCTGTCACACCCAGATCGCCCGCCGCGACGAGCTGATCGCGGGCTATCTGCGGACGCTGCGCAACGAGATCGTGCAGGTTGCCGAGACCATCGGCCGCCGCATCAAGGTCGAGCACATCCATTTCGGCGGCGGCACGCCGACGATCATGGCGCCGGAGGCTTTCGCCGAGTTGATGGCGACGATGCGCCAGAAGTTCTTCGTGCTGCCCTCGGCCGAGATCGCGGTCGAGATCGACCCCCGTACATTGACTGCCGACATGGTCGAGGCGATGCGGCTCTCCGGCGTCAACCGCGCGAGCCTTGGCGTGCAGAGCTTCGATCCCGTGGTGCAACGGGCGATCAACCGGGTGCAGAGCTTCGAGCAGACGGCGTCCGTGGTTGAACAGCTTCGGCGTGCCGGCATCGCTGGAATCAATTTTGACCTGATCTACGGGTTGCCGCACCAGACCGTCGCATCGTGCCTGGATACGGTTCGGCGCAGCCTCACCCTGGCGCCCGACCGCCTCTCCGTGTTCGGCTACGCCCATGTGCCCGAGTTCAAGAAGCACCAGCGCATGATCAACGAGGGCGTGCTGCCCGACGGTCTCGCGCGCCACGACCAGGCCTGCGCGATCGCCAATGCGCTGAAGGAGGCCGGCTACGTGCAGATCGGGCTCGATCATTTCGCCCGGCCCGACGATGCCATGGCGGTGGCATTCGAGGAGGGGACGCTGCGGCGCAACTTTCAGGGCTACACCACCGACAACAGCGAAGTCCTGCTCGGATTCGGCGCGAGCGCGATCGGCCATTTGCCGCAGGGGTACGTCCAGAACGAGGTGCAGATCGGCGCCTATGCACAGAGCATCGCCGGCGGCCGTCTCGCCACCGCGAAGGGCTACGGACTCACCGACGACGACCGGTTGCGCGCCGACATCATCGAACGCATCATGTGCGAGTTCAGCGCTGACCTCGGTGACATCTGCGCGCGCCATGGCGCCGAGGCCGGGGCGATGCTGAGCTCGGCGGCGCGTTTGAAGCCGCTGATCTCGGACGGCGTGGTGCGGCTGGAAGGCAATCGCCTCGCAGTCGCAAAAGACTCCCGCTTCCTGGTCCGCAGCGTCGCCGCCGCGTTCGACGCGCATCTCAATCCGGCAAAGCAACTGCACAGCCGGGCTGTGTAAGGTCTCTCCCGTCATTCCGGGGCGCGCGCGTTGGCGCGACCCGGAATGACACTCTGAGGGACCTCACGCCAGCTTGCGCTCCCACAAAGAAACCGCCACCCGCTCCGTTATCGTCATATCAGAACGGAGTTGTTGTCCATGACTTTTGGATCCGACGATCTGGTCGATGACATCATGCGCACGGCGCCGCACGCGATCCGCGTGTTTCTGGCCTTCAGGATGGCTTGTGTCGGCTGTCCGATCGCAACCTTCCACACGGTGGATGACGCCTGCCGCGAGCATGGCGTCGATCGCGCAAAATTCCTCGCAGCGCTGGTCGATTGCGTGCCGGCGTGAAACGGTCTGGAGTTCGCGCGGGCGCGCGCGGATTTTCGGGTGATGGGCGGCTTTCGCCGTAAGCGGAAGCGCCCCCATCCCTGGTTTCGGGCGGAGGCGCGGCCGTCACACCGCTCCGCTATCCGCGTTCCGCTCCGCCAACACGACGATTCCGTGCGGGTTGCGCAGGATGATGCGCTGCCGGCCGCTCTCGACGAGGCCTTGGCTCTCCCAGCCGCTCAGGATGCGGCTCACGGTATGCAGCGTGGTACCGGTCATCTGCGCGATGTCCTGGCGGCTGATCGGGAAGTCGATCTCGATGCCGTGGTCGAGCTTCTTGCCGGACTGTTTGGCGAGGCGCAGCAGCGCATGCGCGACGCGCTGCTCGACCTGCTGGGTCGACATTTCCAGGATGCGAGTGTGGCTCTCCTGCAGGCGCGTGCCGACGGTCTGCAGCGTGTTGGCGGCCAGCGAGGGAAATCGCTCGACCAGCCGCGGCCAAGCCGAGGTCGGCCAGATCAGCACCACGCTGTCGTCGACCGCGGTCGCGGTCGCCGGATATCGCGCGGCGCCGATCGCCATGGCGAGCCCGAAGGTCTCGCCCGGCGCGACGTAGCGCACCACGATCTGTTCGCCGGTCGGAGTGGTCTTGGCGGCGCGGACATGGCCGTGCAGCAGCAGGAAGAAGGACTGTGCGTCCGCGCCCTGCTCGAAGATGGCGCTGTTCTTGGGATAACGCGCCGAACGCGCCTCGCGCAGGATCTCGTCCAAAGCTTCCGGCGTGACCCCGGCAAACAGCGGCAAATGCGCAACCAGCGATGTGTCGACCTTGGCCATTCTGCCTCCTTGGCATCAGGGAGTGTGATGGCACCTGCAATCGTCTCGCAGTTTGCGATAACGCAAAAACGGGACGGTGCGGCGGCAGTATTTTTCCAAAGAACGGTCTGAATTTATTGGAGTTACCCCATGGCAGGCGCCCGATCCCGCAATTATGAGGGCTGGCCGCTGTTTGCGAACAGTTTTCGGCCCTTTTTCCTGCTTGCCGCGATCCAGGCGGGACTGGCCATCCTGGCCTGGCTGCCGATGTTCTATGGCGAATTGTCGGTGAGTTCCGCGTTCGCGCCGCGCGACTGGCACGTCCACGAGATGCTCTACGGCTTCCTGCCGGCTGTCATCACCGGGTTCCTGTTCACGGCCATCCCGAACTGGACCGGCCGGCTGCCGATCCAGGGCACCTCGCTTGGCGCACTGGTGATGGTCTGGCTTGCCGGGCGTGCCGCCGTGACGTTGTCGGCCGAGGTCGGCTGGGCGTTCGCGCTGGTCGTCGATGCCGCCTTCCTGGCGTTGGTTGTGGCCGCTGCGGCGCGCGAGATCGTCGCGGGTGGCAACTGGCGCAACCTGCCCGTGGTGGGGCTGGTGTCCGTTCTGCTCGCCGGCAATGTCGCCTTTCATCTCGAGGCGCACTATCACGGCGCGGCCGATGTCAGCATCCGCGTCGGCGTCGGTGTCGTCATTCTGCTGATCGCGCTGATCGGCGGCCGCATCATCCCGAGCTTCACCCGCAACTGGCTGGTCAAGTTCAATCCGGGCCGACTGCCGGTGCCGTTTGCACGCTTCGACGGCGCAGTGATCGGATGCAGCGCGCTCGCGCTGATCGCCTGGGTCGCGGCGCCGCTGAATGCCGTCACCGGTGTCCTGATGGCCCTCGCCGGCGGGCTGCATCTGGTGCGGCTCGCGCGCTGGGCCGGCGATCGCACCTTTGGCGAGCGGCTGCTCGTGATCCTGCATGTCGGTTACGCGTTCGTGCCGTTCGGCTTCATCCTGCACGCCATTGCGGTGTTCGGTGCGCTGCCGCCGAGCGCCGGCATCCATGCCTGGATGACGGGGGCGGCGGGAACCATGACGCTCGCGGTGATGACCCGTGCGAGCCTCGGCCATACCGGACAGGCGTTGACGGCTTCGCCGGCGATTCAGGCCATCTACGCCGCGGTCATCATCGCGGCTCTGACCCGAGTCGGTGCGGTGGTCTTTCCCGCGCAGAGCGATGTGTTGCTGCACATCGCCGCCTGTGGCTGGCTCGTCGCATTTCTCGGATTTGCCGTCGCGTTCGGCCCGCTGCTTTCCGGCAGCCGGCGTCGTGCCCTCGCTATCATGGGCGTGCCGGCTCCGGCGCGCTGACCTCAAGCTGCGCTCGCGGACCGCGCTTCGGCCGGCGGTGCCGAGGGCCGCATGCCCTTGCGCCAGTCGGTGATGGTGCAGCCGAACCGGCCGCGGAACCAGCGCGCCATGGCGCTCTGCGCGGAGAAGCCAAGCTGCGCCGCGATGTCGGCCAGCGGCCGGTCGGGGTCGTCGATCAGCTGGGTCACGAGATCGGCGCGCTGCGCATCCAGGATGGCCGAGAAGCTGGTGCCTGATGCGGCGAGACGGCGGTGGATGGTGCGGCGGGTGCAGGCGAGATGTTCGGCAACGCGCTCGACCGTGCAGTCGCCGCTGGCGAGCAGGGTCCGCACCACCTCGTCGACCTTGCCCTCCCAACTCGCGGGCCGCGTCTCGATCGCCTCGATCCGCTTGCGCAGATAAGTCGCGATCAGCGGATGCGCGCTCGGGATCCGGCGCTCCATGTCGTGTGCCGACAGCAGGATCGAATCGTTCTCCGCGTTGAAGGTGACGCGGCAGCCGAAGAAGTCGCGGTAGCGCTTGCGATCGCGCGGCGGCGGATAATGCAGATGGACTTCCTGCGGGCGCCAATCGATGCCGAACAGCGACTGGATGATGCGGTGGATGCTGCCGAGCGCCATGTCGATCGACTGTCGCGGCGCGCTCGGGTGCCGGCCGCGAAGGTGCAGCGTGACGGTCACGGTCTGCCTGCCGCGCACGACGTCCAGCCGCATGCCGTCATGATGGATATGGATGAAGCGCGAGAACGCCTCGATCGCTTCGCCCACGGTGGCCTGTTCGCGCACGATCAGGCCGACCGCACCGAAATTGGTCAGGCCGCCGCGCTCGGCGAGACGCAAGCCGAAATCTTCGGCACCCGACTCCTTTGCCGACAATTCGAGCAGGCGGCGGAGGCCGGCGACGGCAATGGGGGTGTCCGGCTTGTCGAGACAGGCCAGCGGCAGCCTGGCCCTGCGCATCATCTGCTTGGGGTCGAGCCCGACCGACCGGGCGACGTCCGGGTAATAGCTCAAGCCTGCGCTGCGAATGAGGTCGGTCATGCGAACCGTTCCTGCCAGCCATTCCCGCAGATGTCCCGAAATGTAAAGTTTCTGTCCCGATCCGTCAAATCCAGGAACCGGGCGGAACATACATAGGGGAAACCGAAGCACTGGCGTGAATGCCGTGCTGATGGCGGCAGCGAGGCGATGGGGCCCACTGCCGTCTCGGACCATTTGACCAAGACATTGCTGGATCGGGATTATGCCGGGAAACACGCTTTCCAAGGGTGAGGTATTCGTCATCGACACCGACGCTGCCTCCCGCGAACAACTCTCCGCCGCGCTCCAACAAAGCGCCTATGACGTGATCTGCTTCGCCGACGGTGCCTCTCTGCTCTCGGAAGCCAAGGCGCGGATGCCGGCCTGCGTGCTAATGGAGCTGCCGCCCGATCGCTCGGGCCTCGACATGCTCAGGCGCCTGCGCGAGGAGAACTGCATGGCGCCGGTGCTGGTGACCTCCGCGAACGGCAGCATCGCCATGGCGGTCGACGCCATCAAGAGCGGCGCGGCCGACTTCATCGAAAAGCCGTTCCGCACCCATGACGTCATCGGTCGGATCGACGCCGCCATCGATGAATTCGCGCAGCCCGGCACGAGCCGGCAGGGCTGGCTGCCCGGCTGCGAGCCGCTGACGGCGCGCGAGGCCGACGTGCTCGAGCACCTCGGCGCCGGCCTGACCAACAAGGAGATCGCCCGCCGCATGCATCTGAGCGCGCGGACGGTCGAGGGTTACCGTGCCAGCATTTTGAAGAAGGCCGGCGCGAGGAACGTGACCGATCTGCTTCGCCGCATCTTCGTGCAGGGCTCGCCGACCTAAGTCTGCCTCGGCCGCCGATGATGATGCGTTCCGCGGCCTTGCTGCCGCCGCGGCGGCGCCCCAAGGAAACCCCAATCGAACCAGTTCCTTCCCTGCCGCGTCCAACCATGTTGGCGAGGCATTTGATCGCGCGCGTCCGGCTGGCGGCGCGGCGATACGGCAGGAGGACTTTATGCGCATCACCGCGAGATGTTTGGCGACCACGAGCCTGGTTCTGGTGACCATGGCGGCGGCGCCGTCATGGGCCGCCGATCTGGACACCAGTTCAGCGATCGACAGCGTCACCGTCTATCCCGATGGCGCCACCGTCACTCGCGTCATCGCGGTCGATCTGCCGTCGGGCGACACGACGCTGGTCGCCAAGGACTTCCCGCTTGGTCTCGACACCTCCTCGATCCGGGTTGAGGGCGAGGGTGGGGCCAAGCTCACCATCGGCACGATCGACGCGCGGCCGCCGCGCGCGGCGCCGGTCAACCTGCCCGAGCTGGAAAAGCGCATCGAGGCGCTGAACGACCAGCGCGCCGACCTGCAAGGCGCGATCGACTCGGCTAATGCCCGTCGCAAGTTCGCGGAGCACTTTGCGGAAGCCGCCCCCGTCGGCATCGGCGAGAAAGGCGAGGCGCGGCCGATTGCCGAATGGCGCACGGCCTTTGCCGCGGTCGGCGACGAAATTGCGAGCGCCGATACCGCGGTTCGCGAAGCCACCCGTAAGCTGCGCGAGATCGACCGGCAGATCGCCCAGCTCGACGCCGAGCGCAAGGCCAAGCCGGCGAGCAAGCTCGAGGTTCGCATGGATATTGCGGCGCCCGCTGCGACCAAGGCGACGTTGCGGGTCACTTACAATGTGCGCAATGCGCGCTGGATGCCGCTCTACGACGCCCGCCTCGACACCGGCGCCAAGGACCGCAAGCCGCAATTGGAGTTGGTTCGTCGCGCCGAGATCACGCAATCGACCGGGGAGGACTGGTCCAACGTCACGCTCGGCGTCTCCACGGTGCGCATCAGCCGCGGCGGCAGCGCGCCGGAGCTGCATTCGCTCATCGCACAATATCCGCAGCTGCCGAAGCCGCGCGCCCTGGGCACTGTCTCGGATATGGCCGCGCCCGCTGCTCCCGCGCCAATGCTGCGAAAGATGGAGGCGCCCGCCTATGCTGCCAGATCCAGGGAGGAGATTGCGGAGCGCGCCGACGAGCAGCAGGCCGTCGCCGAGATCGGCGACTTCCAGGCCACTTTCAAGATTCCCGGCCGCGTCAGCCTCGGCGCGCAGGAGGGGGCCAAGAGCCTGCGCATCGCGGCCATGACCGTGCCCGCCGATCTCGCCGTGCGCGCCGCGCCGGTGCTTGACCCCACCGCCTTCCTCGAAGCCAGCTTCAAGCAGACCGATGACGCGACGCTGCTGCCGGGCAAGGTCGCGATCTATCGCGACGGCGTCTTCGTCGGCCGCGGCAAGATCTCGGCGTCCGCCAAGGACGACATTGTGCGGCTCGGCTTCGGCGCCGACGACAAGGTCAGGATCGAGCGCGCCGTGCTCAAGCGCAACGAGGGCTCGGCCGGCTTGCTCGTGACGACGTCGAAGACCGACGAGCGTTCATTCAAGACCACCATCCGCAACGGTCACGATTTCCCGATCAAGGTCGCGATCGAGGATCAGTTGCCGGTCAGCGAGAGCGAGGACATCGTCGTCGAGATGCTGCCCGCGACCACGCCGCCCACGGCAAAGGATATCCGTGACAAGCGCGGCGTGCTGGAATGGTCGTTCGATGCCAAGCCCGGCGAGGTCAGGGACATCAACTTCGCCTGGCGCATCCGCTGGCCGAAGGACAAGAGCATGGTGATCGTCCCGGCGGGGTAGGCGGCGCCGGATCCGGGCGAGGGGGACTCTCCGCGAGTCCCCCTCTCACCGTGATCGTCGAAGCAGCCCCTCTCTCCGCAGAAAGGGGAGAGGGAAAAGAGAGAGCCTCGGCCTCACTTCGCCTTCAGGAAATCCGCGACTTCGAGCAGCATGAACTCGTCGTCGTCGGCCTTGTTGGGGTCGCGGCTGGAGGAGAACGGCAGATTATTGTCGTTGCCGACGATGATGTGAGTGTCGTCGACACGATCGACGTTCTCGATGGTGAAGAACGGGAAGGTGTAGACGCCGTCGTTGAGCGGCTTCCGCGCCTTCTTGTCGGGGTCCTGAATCTTCATCAGGTCGATATAGCCGATCTTGCGCACGGGCTTGCCGACATTGGCGTCGGTGAGCTCGATCTTGTAGATGCGCTTGAACTTGGCGAGATCCGGGAAGCAGTTCTCGCCGCGGGTACCTTGCGGGCACGCCTTGTCGGCGGTGCCTTCGCCGTTGTCGCGCTCGATGATGAGGCCGGAGGCCTGGTCGATCATGTTGAAGTCGCCGATGGCGTTGCCGTTCTGCTCGAACACATACTGCCAGTAGCGGCCGGTGAATTTTTCCGCGGCGACGTCGAACTCGAGGATGCGGGAAGCTTCCTTGCCGTCGACCTTCTCCCAATCCTTCTTCTCGGCATCCCACAGCGGACCCTCGAGCAGGCCGTAGAGGAATTTGCCGTCCTTGGACGCGGCAAAGCCCTCATAGCCCTTGGAGCGGCGGAGGTTGACGTTGGTGTAGGTCGCGCCGGGCGCCCCCGGGGTCGCCACCGCCCAATGGTCGGGCGAGCGCACCGGCTTGCCGTCGGCAATTGTCTCGAACACGCCGAGGATCTTTCCGGTCTTGTCCGCCTTCAGGATGTAGGGGCCGAATTCGTCGCCGATCCAGAAGACATCGCCGATGATCTGAAAACCTTCGGTGTCGAAATCGGAGCCGGTGAGGTAGCGTTTCTGCGTGTCCTCGTGCACGATGCGGAACGGCACCTTCTTGTCGGGATCGTGCAGGAAGATGGTCTCCAGCCGCTCGATCTTGCCGTTCGCCCAGTCCATCTTGTAGCGGTTGAGGTACAGCATCGAGTCCGGCGAGTTGGCGCGCGCGCCCATGCCGTTGTCGGTGACGACCCAGAAGCTGCCGTCGGGCATGTGCTTGATGCCGGAATGGCCCTGCAGCGGCTGGCCCTTGAACGGCAACGACACGCCTGTCGGACGCTCATAGGACTTGCCCATCACGGTGCCGAGCGCGTCGATGCGCTTGCCGGTGGTGTATTTCCCTGATGTCTTGAGATCGGCGGGGGCATCGGCGGGCGCGTCGATGAAGGTGGCGGCCGGCATCACCACGTGGCCGGCTAGCTTGGCGGGGAATTCACCTTCGCTCTGCGCGAGCGCCGTGCCCGCGGTGAGAACGATCGTTGCGACGGTCGAAAGAAAAGTCGCGCGCATGTGCGTCTCCTGTTGGCGGACGCACGCCTTATGCGGATCTGATGTTGCAGTATTGTGAAGCCGGGCCAAACGCCGCAGCCGCGCTCTACTCCTTCACCGCGCCGGTCAGCGAGGACACGTAGTAGTCCACGAACAGCGAGTAGAAGATCGCGACCGGCAGCGAGCCCAGCAGCGATCCCGCCATCAGCGCGCCCCAGGCCGAACTGCACCACGACGGTGGCGAGCGGGATGAACAGGATCGACGGCGGCACCAGATAGGCGAGATAGATGCCGAGGCCGACATAGGGGCTGCCGCGGAAACGCAGGCGTTCGATCGCATAGGCGGCGAGCGTCGAGGCGATCAGGGACAATGTGGTCGAGCCGATCGCCACCGTCATCGTCGTCCACAGCCAGCGCGGATAGGCGGTGTCGAACAGCAGGTGCTTGATGTGCGCCAGCGTCGGCGAGGAGATCCAGAACGGGTTGTGCTCCCGGTCGTTCATCAGCTCCGCGTTCGGCTTGAACGAGGTGATCGCCATCCCCTCCCGGCGTTGATCGCCGGTGAAGGGTCGTTTCGGTCGTCGGCGCCTTTGCGCCGGCCGCCTAGCTGTTCGGTCCGCGATCCATGCTGACGGGTTGCCAGCGACGGAGCGCGGTCGTTTGCAGCACCGACGGATTGACGCAGCTTGCCGGCCACATGCCCTGCAGCACCAGTGACAATTCGTAGCCCACGCGCCGCTTGCGCGCTTCGTCAAACCGTGCCGAGGCCGAGGCAACATGGGCGGTCAGGGTCACGTTCTCCATGCCGAGCAGGGGATTGTTGTGTGACGGCGGTTCCTTCTCCAGCACGTCGAGGGCGGCATGCGCGATCCAGCCCTCCTGCAGCGCCTTGATCAGGCTCTCCTCGTCGACGGTGGCGCCGCGCCCGGTGTTGACGAAGATCGAGCCCTTCTTCATCTGCCGGAAATGCTTCTCGGTCAGCATGTGATGTACCTCGGGCCTCGCCGGCGCGTGCATCGAGACGAAGTCCGATTGCGACAGCACTTCGTTCAGCGTCGCCGGGATCACGCCGTGGTCGTACATCAGCGTTTCCTGGATGAAGGGATCGTAGGCCATCATGCGCAGGCCGAACGGCGCGGCGCGCTTTGCGACCGCACGCGCGACGCGGCCGAACGAGATGAAGCCGAGCGTCTGGCCCATCAGCCTCGGGATCTTGAGCAGCGCCGGCCGGCCCTCGGCCCAGCGGCCGTCGCGCACCATGCGGTCCTGCTCCACCAGGCGGCGGAAGCCGGCGAGCAGCAGCATCATGGCGTGATCGGCGACCTCCTCGATGAAGGTGTCCGGAATGTTGGTCACCGGGATGCCACGGGCGGTGGCGGCCTTGACGTCGACGCTGTCCACGCCGACCGAACCGAGCGTGATGACCTTGCAATTGTCCAGGGCGTCGATGATTGACTTGGTAATGGGGATGCCCTTCGCATAGATCGCGTCGGCAGTCTTCGCGGCGGCGATGAATCCGGCCTCGTCGGCGGGCGCCTCGACGATTTCGGCGTCGATCGGATCGAGCGCCTCGCGCTCGTACGAATAGTCGCTGCCCGCGACCGTGAAGCTCGCGCCCTTCGGCGTCACCACCCTGTATTTCGGCATTTTCTCGCTCCCGATTTGGTTTGTCGGTTCTTGTTGTGACCCGCCTCCGCGGGCAGGCCTTTGCGTCTTTTACGCGAAATTGGGGGGAGGGCGTACAATTCCCGGTTGTCGGGCGAGAGATAAATTGCCGATTTCCGCAGCTTGGTCCGGGCTTCTACGGAGGCCTGTAAGTAACTTGCTAATGCCTCGGCCATTAAAAGTTGATTCGATTTTGATCGATCTGTTCGCGTGCCCGTATCCCTGTTGCCGGAGTCACCCTGTGAAATTGAGCAATCTGAAGATCGCCCCGAAGCTCGGCATCCTTGTCGGCGTCACCTTGTTCGGCCTCTGCATCTCCGGTGTCCTGGCCGGCTATCTGATGAAGCGGGAGATGGTGAACGCACGCATCGACCAGGCCAAGGCGATCGTCGAGCTGGCTCGCAACTATGCCGCCGCGCTGAAGAAGCGCGTCGATGCCGGCGAGATGACGAAGGACGCGGCGATGGCCGAGATTCGCCGCTACGGCAATGCGATGACTTACGACAATGGCTCGGGGTATCTGTTCGGCACGTCCTACGACGGCATCACGCAGCTCGCTCCCGATCCCAAGCAGATCGGCGCCAACCGCATGGATGTCGTGACCAACGGCCGCAAGCTGTCCGTCGAGCTGATGGACGGCGTCAAGGCCAACGGTTCGATCCTGCTTTACTATGAATATGTGAAGCCCGGTCAGCCGACGCCGATCCGCAAGATCGGCTATGCGGTGGCGGTGCCCGGTTTCGACATGTATCTCGGCACCGGCGCCTATCTCGACGACATCGACGCCAAGATGGGCCCCGTCTATTGGCTGCTCGGCCTTGCCATGCTCGGCATCGTCATCGTCGCCGGCAGCGTCGCCTGGTTGATCGGTCGCGGCATCAGCCGTCCGCTCGGCCTGCTCGGTGCGCGCATGAAAGATCTCGCCGAGGGCAAGCTCGACGGCGACATCCCCGGTGTCGGCCGTGGCGACGAAGTCGGCGCGATGGCGGCCACTGTCCAGATCTTCAAGGACAACGCGGTTCGCATCCGCGAGCTCGAGCAGACCGAGGCGGCTGCGCAGCAGCGGGCCGCGGCGGAACGTCGCAATGCGATGGAAGAGCTGGCCAACGACTTCGAGCGCAGCGTCAACGGCATCGTCCGTTCGGTCTCCTCGGCCGCGGCCGGCATGCAGTCGACGGCGCAGTCGATGACCGCGACCGCCAGCGACGCCTCGTCGCGCGCGGCGACGGTCGGCGCGGCCTCGCAAAAGGCCTCCGGCAATGTCGGCACGGTTGCGGCCGCCGCCGAAGAGCTGTCGAGCTCGGTTGCGGAGATCTCCCGTCAGGTCACGCGCTCGACCGAAGTTGCAAGCAAGGCGGTCACCGACGCCGAACGCACCAATGCCACGGTGCAGGAGCTCTCCACCGGCGCCGAGAAGATCGGCGAGGTGGTCAAGCTCATTCACTCGATCGCGGCGCAGACCAACCTGCTGGCGCTCAACGCCACCATCGAGGCGGCGCGTGCCGGCGAGTCCGGCCGCGGCTTCGCCGTGGTCGCCTCCGAGGTCAAGGCGCTCGCGAACCAGACCGCCAAGGCCACCGAGGAAATCTCGGCCCAGGTCGCGGCGATGCAGACCTCGACCAGCGACGCGGTGGCGGCGATCGGCGGCATCACGCAGACCATCGCGGAGATGAGCGAGATCACGGCGGGCATTTCCGCCTCGATCGAGCAGCAGGGCGAGGCGACGCGCGAGATCGCCCGCAACATCCAGTCCGTCGCGGCCGGCTCGAGCGAGATCAACGCCCATATCGGCAGCGTCACCTCGGCCGCGGAAGCGACCGGCACGGCGGCAGGCGACGTGCTCACCAATGCCCGCGAGCTGGACACCCAGTCCGGCGCGCTGCGCAGCGCGGTGGACGGCTTCCTCGCCAAGGTGCGCGCGGCGTAAGCCCGCGCACGAGCGCTACTATCAACTACAACGTCATGCCCGGGCTTGTCCCGGGCATCCACGTTCTTGGGCACCGCACGCACGGTTAGGCGTGGATGGCCGGGACAAGCCCGGCCATGACGGAGAAGGCGTAGAGCCGCTCGCGCTTAGTGTCCTACTGCTTCTCGATCTTGGCGTTGGTGATCAGCTTGTCCCACAGCACGAGCTGATCCTTCACGAACGCCTGGAGCTCTTCCGGCGTGCCGGAAAAGGCGTCCATGCCGAGCGTGGCGAGCTTGGCCTTGATCTCGGGATTCTCGATGATCTTCCTGATCTCGGTGTTGAGCCGCGTCACGATCTCCTTGGGCAGGCCGGCCGGTCCGAAATAGCCCTGCCATGAGGTGATGTCGAAGTCGGGCACGCCGGCCTCCTGCATCGAAGGCAGATGCGGCACCAGCGGCGAGCGCTCCTTGGTGGTGACGGCGAGCGCGCGCAGCGCGTTGCCGTTGACGTGCGGTAGGCCGGTCAAGATGTCGACGAACATCATCGAGACGCGGCCGCCCATGACGTCGTTGAGCGCCGGCGGTGAGCTCTTGTAGGGCACGTGCAGAAGGTCGAGCCCGGCATTGTGCGCAAATGTCGCACCCGACACGATCGCCGAGGAGGAGCCCGAGGCGTAGCTCAGCTTGCCGGGATTGGCCTTGCCATAGGCGATGAGCTCGGCGACGGTCTTGGCCGGCACCTCCGGATTGATCACCAGCATGAAGGGCAGATCGCCCGTGCGCGCGATCGGCGTGAAATCCTTGACCGGATCGTAAGTCAGGCTCTTGAGCAGATAGGGATTGGCCGAATGCGTGGTGTTGGTCGTCACCAGCAGCGTGTAGCCGTCGGGGGCGGCCTTCGCGACATAGGTTGCGGCGAGCATGCCGTTGGCGCCCGCCTTGTTCTCGATGACGATGCCGACGCCGAGCGCCTGCGACAGGTACTGCGAGATCAGCCGTGTCGTGGTGTCCGTGCCGCTGCCGGCAGCGAACGGCAGCACCAGCGTGATGTTGCGGCTCGGGTAATTGTCGGCGGCCTGTGCCGTGGATGCGGCGGCAAGGCACAGTGCGGCCGCAGCCACGGCACGCAGGTTTCGGATCAGCCCTGAAATCATCTTGAGACGTTCCCTCTTTTTTGGTTGGCGGGGAACGTAGCTTGTCCGAACCGGATTCGAAAGATGGCTGCAGATCGTGCGCGTGTCCGCCGCGCGGAATTACTTCACCGCCGAACCCTGGCGCGAGGCGAACACGACGCCGGCGAGCACCAGGGCGTAGCCGATCAGGTGAAACGGCTGCAGCTTCTCGCCGAGCAGCAGGATCGCCATGGCCGAGCCGAACACCGGCACCAGATGGAAGAACGGCGCCGCCCGGTTCGGCCCGATCAGCGCCACGCCGCGGTTGAAGAAGAGGTAGGCGAGCGTGGACGGAAAGATCAGGATGTAGCCCAGTGTCGCCAGCGTCGTCGCGTCGAATTGCAGCACGCGGCCGCTCGCCGCCTCCCAGATCGCGGCGGGGATCAGCATCGTCGCGCCGCAGCAGGTGGTGAAGGACAGGAACGACAGCTGATGGATTTTTGGCCGGCGCGGGATGAAGGCGGAGTAGATGCCGAACGCGACCAGCGAGGAGGCGAACATGACGTCGCCCCTGTTGAAGCTGATGCTCGCAAGCGCGGCGAGATCGCCGCGCAGGATGATGATCAGGACGCCGAGAAGCGAGATCGCGATGCCGGCGAGCTGCGCCCCCGTCAGCCGCACGCCGAACAGCACCAGCGACCACAGCGCCACGAACAGGGGCCCTGCCGACTGGATCAGCAGCGCATTCAGCGCCTCGGTGTACTGCATCGCCCAGTACGAGATCGCGTTGTTGAAGGCAAAGCCCACCAGCGACAGGAACAGCATCAAGGGCAGGCTCTTGCGCAAGAGAGGCCAGTCGCGCTTCAGATGCGGCCAGGCAAACGGCAACAGGATCAGGAACACGCCGTACCAGCGGATCGTGGTCACCGTCAGCGGCGGCACATGCGCGCCGACATGGCGCGCGAGCACGATGTTGCCGGCCCAGAACAGCGAGCTCAGGCTGAGCAGCAGATAAGGCTGGTTGTTGAGCCAACTGGCCGGACTGGAGGCCTTTGGCGCGGGCGAAGCGATCGTCATTGGCGTCTTAGGAGCTTGCGCCGGGTTGGCATCGTGGCACAAGTCACGACGCCGCAATGCTACAATGCAGGCAAGTCCGGAGGAGGTGCCCTTGGCGGTTAATATGTTGAACATCGCGGGCCTGGAACGGCTCGACCCGCAGTCGCCGGTAGTGATGCTGAACCTGATGCGTTTCCACGCCCGCTCGCGCGACGGCGACGGATCCGGCTGGGACGCCTATTTGCGCTACAGCGCCGTCACCGTGCCGATGATCAAGGCGCGTGGCGGCACGCTGCTCTGGACCGGCGAGGCCAAGGCCATCGCGCTCGGACCGCACGAAGGCAACGACTGGGATTTCGTCGCGCTGGTCTATTATCCCACCGTCTCGGCTTTTTTGGACATGATGACGTCCGAGGCCTACGAGCGCGAGGCCGACCCGCATCGCGTCAACGGCTGCGCCGAGCACGTCATCATCGCGACCAGCGAGGCTACAGCAAGTTCAGGATGAAGTAGCGCGCGCCCGTTCTTACCCTCCCCCTCCAGGGCCCTCCAGGGGAGGGTGAAGGGTAGCAGTGTGCTTGACGCCTACGTCACCTGCTTCCTTGACGCCACGAACACGCCCGACAGCACCAGCGCGAAGCCGAGGAAGTGGAATGCCTGCGGGTGCTCGCCCAGGAACACCATCGCCATGATCGAGCCGAACACCGGCACGACGTGGAAGAACGGCGCGGCGCGGTTGGCGCCGATCAGGCGGACGCCGCG
>RXJC01000524.1 GCA_003963435.1 Bradyrhizobiaceae bacterium
AAAGGCACGCTGGTGATGGTCGGCGTCGTGCTCGACCGCTCGACGCCCGAGAGCTTTGCCACCTTCGAGCAGGCCATCGCAAAACTGAGATTCGTACTGGACTGCCATCTCGTCGCCGGCGACTTCGACTATTTCCTCAAGATCCGTGTCGGCGACATGGAGGATTTCAACCGCATTCACGGCGAGCAGCTCATCGCGCTGCCGGGCGTGCGCCAGACCCGCACCTTCTTCGTGATGAAGGAAGTCGTCGACAACGCGCCGCTGGAGTTTTGAGCAGGGCACGCGAGGCAGCTCGTGGTAGATGGACGTCTGCTTTTTAGGAATCACCTGGTCATGCCAATCGAGCCGCCTGCCTTCCACGATTCCCGTCCGGCCGGGCCGGCCTATCGGCGCGGCTGGGTCGACGAGGCCGTGGCCGCGATCGAGGCCGACCAGTGCCGCACCGCCGACACGCACCTGATCCGGCTCATCGTGCCGGCGCTGTCAGGCATCGACATCTACCTGAAGGATGAGTCAACGCATCCGACCGGCAGCCTGAAGCATCGCCTGGCGCGCTCGCTGTTTCTCTATGCGCTTTGCAACGGCCACATCCGCAAAGGCACCCCTGTGGTCGAGGCGTCGTCGGGATCGACCGCGGTCTCGGAAGCCTATTTCGCAGAGATGATCGGCGTGCCCTTCTATGCCGTGATGCCGCGCACGACCTCGGCGGAGAAGATCGCCGCGATCGAGCACTATGGCGGCAATTGCCATCTGATCGACGACGGCCGCGCGCTCTATGCGGAAGCCGCCGCGCTCGCCGCCCGCCTGAACGGTCACTACATGGACCAGTTCACCTTCGCCGAGCGCGCCACCGACTGGCGCGGCAACAACAACATCGCCGAATCGATCTTCACGCAATTGCAGGGCGAGCCGCGCCGGCTGCCGGACTGGATCGTGATGGGCGCCGGCACCGGCGGCACGTCGGCCACCATCGGGCGATACTTGCGCTATCGGCAATATCCGACACGGCTGTGTGTCGCCGATGTCGAGCACTCCGCGTTCTTCGATTGCTTCCGCTCGCAGGACCGTTCCCATGTCTGCGACCGCCCGTCGCTGATCGAGGGTGTCGGCCGGCCGCGCTGCGAGCCCTCCTTCGTGCCGGGTGTGGTCGATCGCATGATGAAGATCCCGGATGCGGCGACGATCGCGGCGATGAACGTGTTGTCGCGCCGGCTGCGTCGTCCGGTAGGCGGCTCCACCGGCACCAATTTTCTGGCGCTGTGCCGGCTCGCCTCGGAGATGCGCCAGGCGAACGTCGCGGGATCGCTGGTGACGCTGATCTGCGATTCCGGCGAGCGCTATCGGCAGACCTATTACGATGCGGAATGGCTGAAGGCGCGCGGCCTCGATCCGGCGCCGTTCGAGGCGGCGCTGTCGTCGTTCCTCGCGACGGGCGAGCCGTTGACGTTCGAGCTCGACGACGTCGTCAATCCGCAGAGCGGATAGAAATCCGAGGTGATATGGTCGATGTCGTCGACTCACCCGCCCGAAGCGTGATGTCACGGCAACTTCACTTGCCTTGCGGGATAACGCGCGCGACGGTCTTCTCTTCTCAACGAGGAGACACCCCGCCGTGCGCCTTCCGATTCTCAATCCCAAGGATCTGACCGACGAACAGAAGCCGCTCTATGACGACATGCGAGCCGGCATCACGGACCATTTCAAGGGCTTCGTGAACATGCGCGAGGACGGCGCGCTGCTCGGCCCCTGGAATCCCTGGATTCGCGAACCGCGCTTCGGCAAGCCGGTGTGGGATCTGGTCAAGGCGATCGCGTCGAATCCGCTGCTGCCGGCGCCGGTGCGCGAGGTCGCGATCCTCGTCACCGGTTCGCATTTCCGTTCGGGCTACGAGCTCTATGCCCATGTGCTGGTCGCCGAGCAGCGCGGCCTCTCCGACGAGAAGCTCGCGACCATCGTCGCCGGACAGCGGCCGGTCGATCTCACCAGGCAGGAGGCCGTTGCCTATGACGTGGCGTCCGCGCTGGTCGGCGGCGGCGTGCTGCCGGAGTTGACCTGGCGGGCGGCAGTGAAGGAGTTCGGCGAGCACGGCGCGGCCGAGCTGTCCTATCTCGTCGGCGTCTATTGCATGGTCTCGGTTACGCTCAACACGTTCGACGTGCCGGTGCCGGATTAGTTGCGCACCGCGTAGAGCGGCGTTCGCAACGTCACCTGGTAGGACGGCTTCGGCATCCAGGCGATTTGCGCGGTGATGCCGAACAGGCGGTTGTCGTTGTCGTCCATGCGATCGAGGTCGAGCCGCAGGATCGGCTGCGTGAAGGATTCCGCCAGCGTCCGGCCGGCGAGCTGCGCGCCGCCGAACGACTGCACGCCGAGGCGTCCGGTGAACTTCCAGTTGCTGGGCCATTGGTAATAGCCGCCGGCATAGAGGATGGTGTTCGGCCGGATGCTGGCGAACGGACTGGCGATGGTGGTGTAGGTGTATTGCATGCCGGCCAGCCAGCCCCGCGTCTCGTCCTCATCGAGCGCGTAGTCGAATTCGAGGATGTTGTTGAACGAATTCGTCATGCCCTGATCGTTCGGCACCGACTGCGTCAGGGTCGATTGCAGCGTGATGGTCGGGATCGCGCCGCCATTCTGCTGGTAGAGATCGGCCTGCACGCCAATGTTCCAGCTCGTGACGTCGAAGGTCGACCAGCCGCCGCCGATGTCGGTCGTCGAGCCCGACACGCCGCCGTAGAGCGAGACGCGGTCGTTGACGTCGACGGTCAGCGGCAGGTCGACGGCGATCGATTTCGCGGCGGGCAGGCCGTTCGACGGCGTTGCGCCTCTGCGCACCGCCAGGGCTTCGAGCGCGGCCGACAGCGACGTGGTGCCGAAACCGAGCCCGAGCGTGCCGGCCGGGATCGTCGCATAGATCGTGCGCAGATCGAGATAGAGGTTCGGGACCGCAGGTTTCGCCGGTGCGTCGTCCTCATCCTCGGCGGCGAAGGCGGTGTTGGCCGACACCATCAAGCCGACGACTGTCATCGCGACGGCGCGCCATGTCGGACGATGCGATGGGTGGTGAGTGGACACGTGGCAATCCGACGCGCGGGCGAAATCGGCACTAGATGGAACGTGATCGTTCGTGTGGTCAAGCGATAACCGCGAGCGATGGACGACACGGACGCCCGCGGCTACTCTGGAGGGATCGCATGACACGTTTGCCCGCCAGACTGCCGGCCGGACAATGGAGGACGACAGCCATGACCACGTCACGCCGCATCCTGCTCACCGGCCTGGCAGGGCTCGCCGTCGCTCCGGCCGCCGTGGCTGCCGCACCCTCGCCTGTGCGCGATGACACGACGGTCGCCGAAGAACGCTTTGCGCGCATGATCGCCGCGGCGCATGCACCGGACGTCATCTGCGCCCATCAGGCGGAGCGTTACGCGGACGCGCATTGGCCTGACTATGTCATGGCGGCCAGGGCCGTGCTCGACGCGCGGACGTGATCCGCGCTACCTCTCCACCGCCCGCCGCACCTGCTCGCCGATCTGCGACAGCACGAGCTGCGCCTGCGGCAGAATCGCGCCCATGGCGTGGAAATTGTGAACCATGCCGTCGTGGCAGACATGCTCGACGGCAACGCCCGCGGCGAGCAGCTTGCGGGCGTAGGCGTTGCCTTCGTCGCGCATCGGGTCGTATTCGGCGGTGTGGATGATTGCGGTCGGCAGGCCGGCGAGCCGGGTTGCGCGCAAGGGGGACACGCGGGGATCGGCCGGATCGATGTCGTCCGGCAGATAGTCGGACAGATCGGCCTCGATCGTGACGCGGTCGATCAGATGGCCCTCGGCAAAGGCCTCGCGTGAGGGCGAGGTCTCCTCGAAGTCCAGCACCGGGCAAATCAGGCATTGCGCGGCGATGGCAAGGCCGGCGGTCTGCGACGCCTCCTGGCATACGATCGCAGCGAGCGTCGCGCCGGCGGAATCGCCGCCGACCACAAGACGCCCGGCGTCGATGCCGAGCGATGCGGCCTCGCGCGCAACCCATTCAGTGGCGGCGACGGCGTCCTCGACGGCGGCCGGAAATTGGTGCTCGGGCGCGAGGCGGTAATCGACCGACACGAGGCGGCAGCCGGTAGCATGCGCCAGCGCCGCCGCGATGCGGTCATGCGTGGCAATGCTGCCGGCGACGAGGCCGCCGCCGTGAAAGAACACGAAGCCCGGCGCCAGCTCGTCGGCACTTGCGGGCGTGTAGAGGCGGTAGGGCAGCTCGCCGGCGCGGCCGGGCAGCATGCCGTCGCGCATCGTCACGTCAGGCGCATCAGCGCGCGCGAACTGCATCAGCTTGGCCAGCGATTGTCGCCGCGCCTCCACGCTCGGCCGGCTTCGCGCTGGTGGCGCGGCCGCGGCCATCATGGTCAACAAGCGCTTTGCGAGCGGATCGAGTGGCATGGCGAGCTCCGTATCATGGCGTTCATTATAGCCTGTTTGGCCCGTTTTACCCTCCTGGGAGGCTGCTGATCCGGCAGCAAATCGTTTAGAAATTGGGACAATAGTGCCCGGATATTCTTCAGGGGAGGCCTGACATGGCCGAGATCAAGAAGCCGATCGAATATTCGCCGAGCTGGACCTTCTTCGAGGGCAAATGGCACGACGGCAACGTGCCGATCATGGGCCCGCGCACGCATGCGGCCTGGCTCGGCTCGGTGGTGTTCGACGGCGCACGCGCGTTCGAAGGGGTGGCGCCCGATCTCGACCGTCACGTCGCGCGCGCCAATCAATCCGCGATCAATTTCGGCCTGAAGCCGGTGGTCGACACCGATACCTGGCTCGGGCTCGCAACCGAGGGCATTGCGCGCTTTGCGGCCAATGCCGAGCTCTACGTCCGTCCGATGTACTGGGCGCACAACGGCGCGGGCGGCGGCGTTCTGTTCGATCCCGAGACCACCAATTGGTGCCTGTGCATCTACGAGGCGCCGATGCCAAAGCCGGTGGGCAACGCCATCACGCTGTCGCCGTTCCGCAGGCCCACCGCCGAATGCGCGCCGGTCGAGGCGAAAGCGGCCTGCCTTTATCCGAACAATTCACGCGCGCTCGCTGAAGCTGCCTCTCGCGGCTTCAACAACGCGCTGATGCTCGACATGCTCGGCAACGTCGCCGAGTTCGGCAATTCCAACGTGTTCATGGCCAAGGACGGCGTGGTCTATACGCCGGT
>RXJC01000702.1:0-1152 GCA_003963435.1 Bradyrhizobiaceae bacterium
CGCAGGTTAAGCGGAAACAAGTCGGTGACGATGGCGAGCACGACCGAGCCGATCACCCCGCCGAACAGGCCGGTCACGATCCGGCCGAGCAGCAGCACATGGTAATTCTGCGCGGCAGCGCAGAGCATGGTGCCGAGCGTGAAGCCGACATAGAAGAACAGCAGCAGGCGCTTGCGGTCGAAGCGATCGGCGAAGCCGGCGGCCAGCACCCCCGAAATCCCCGCGCTGAACGCGTAGGCTGACACCGCGACGCCGAATTGGGTGGCCGTGATGTCGAGCGCGGGCATCAGGATGGCGCCGAGCGGCGACATGATGATGAAATCGAGGATGATGGTGAACTGCGTGAACGCGAGCAGCGCGATGAGGAGCGCCTGGTAGCGCGAGAAGCCGCGTTGGCGTTGGTCGTCGATCGGCGCAGCCAGCGTCTGTTCGGTCATGGACACCTGATTCAGGGTGAAGGGGGGTGAGGGAATCTGGCAGATGGGGTGGGTGGGGACGATTTCCACCGGGCGCATGACGCCGATTGCGCGGGAATACCAGGGTTGTTCGAGGTTGTGGGATCCGTGCAACAGGCCGGCAGACCGAACGGCTCGCGCCACCGGCTTACGCTGCTTCCACCTCGATTAAGCCGCCTTTAGCGAATGCCCCCTAGGCTCGCGGCCGTCCATTTTCCTGCTCCCCGGCCCGGATGCCGGTCAGTTTGCGGTCAACAGAGCGTTATCGGATGGAGCAGCCTGCCCGGCAGTACGATTCTGGCGCACCTGTCCCGTCGGCAGTCCCGGCGCAGGCACGCACGCTTGTCATCGATCTCGAAGGCGGCCTGCTGCGGTCCGAGCTGCTGATGGAGGCGCTGTTCTCCAGTCCCGGCCGCATGCTGGCGCGCTTCGGCGCGGGCGGACGGCCGGGCATGGCGGCGCTCACCGAGATCCTGGCGAAGGCCGAGATCGACTACGCCCACCTGCCCTACGATGCCGACGTGCTGAACCAGGCGCTGGCGGCGCGCGCGCGGGGCGAGAAGATCTACCTCGTCGCCGACCGCTTCGCCCATCATGCCGCTTGCATTGCCGCGCATCTCGGTTTCGACGGCGTCGTCGCGCCGGCGGATCTCGCCGCGGGCGATGTTCCCTTCGATCGCGCCTTCGTCGCGCGCAT
>RXJC01000702.1:1202-3465 GCA_003963435.1 Bradyrhizobiaceae bacterium
TGGGCGAAGGCGCTGCGGGTCTATCAATACGCCAAGAACACGCTGGTGTTCGTGCCTGTGATCACCGCGCATCAGCTGAACCTTGCCTCGCTCGGCTCCGCGCTCTTGGCGTTCCTGGCGTTCTCGGCCTGTGCGTCGGGCGCCTATCTGATGAACGATTTGCTCGATCTCGCCGCCGACCGGCAGCATCCGACCAAGCGCCATCGCGCGCTCGCGGCCGGTGACTTGCCGATCTCCGCGGCGCTGTCGGCGATCCCCGCGCTGTGGCTGTTCGCGATTGTCGCCGGCCTGTCGATCTCGCCGCTGTTTCTCGGCGTGCTCGGCGGCTATCTCGCCACCACGATCGCCTATTCGCTGGTGCTCAAGCGCAAGATGCTGGTCGACATCGTCACGCTCGCCGGCCTCTACACGCTTCGCATCGTCGCCGGTGCGGTCGGCGTCGGCGTGGTGCTGTCGGAATGGCTGTTGATCTTCTCGCTGTTCGTGTTCACCTCGCTGGCGCTGATCAAGCGCTTCAGCGAGCTCAGCATGCGCGAGAGCGCCGGCCTTGCCGATCCATCCAACCGCGACTATCGCGTCACCGACCTGCAAATCATCGCCGCGATGGCGGCGGCGAGCGCGATGAACGCGGTGACCGTGTTCTCGCTCTACGTTTCCTCGACCGCGGTGACGCCGCTCTACAGCCGTCCCTGGATGCTGTGGCTGCTCACTCCTCTGCTGCTCTACTGGTTCGGCCGGGCGCTGATGATGGCGCACCGCCGCGAGATGCCGGATGATCCGATCCTGTACGCCTTCCGCGACGGTCCCAGCCGCACCACGGTCGCAGCGATGATCTGCATCATGCTGGCGGCGATCTGAGCCTGCGGGCGCTTGCGTGGCCTGTCCCAAGTGGATACATCGCGGGCAATTCGAAATGAGCCTATTGTTCCGACGCACCGATTCGACCCGAGGTTTTGAAACGCCATGACCGTACGCCTGCACCGCGGCGACCTGCCCGACCTCTCCCGCTACACCGGAGCGGTGGCGATCGACACCGAGACCATGGGGCTGAACCCGCACCGTGACCGGCTCTGCGTGGTGCAGCTCTCGCCCGGCGACGGCAGCGCCGACGTGGTGCAGATCCCCAAGGGCCACACCGATGCGCCGAACCTCAAGGCGCTCCTGGCCAATCCCGCCATCACGAAAATCTTCCACTTCGCGCGGTTCGACGTCGCGGTGCTGTACCAGACCTTGGGCGTCATGACCGGGCCGATCTACTGCACCAAGATCGCCTCGCGCCTGACCCGCACCTATACCGATCGCCATGGCCTGAAGGACCTGGTGCGCGAGGTGCTCAATGTCGATCTCTCCAAGCAGCAGCAGTCCAGCGACTGGGGGGCCGACAGCCTGACCGAGCCGCAGCTCGCCTATGCCGCCTCGGACGTGCTGCATCTGCATGGCTTGCGCGAGCGGCTGGACGCCATGCTGGTGCGGGAGGGCCGCGCTCAGCTCGCCAAGGCCTGTTTCGACTTCCTGCCGACCCGCGCCCTGCTCGACCTCCAGGGCTGGGCGGAAGAGGACATTTTCGCGCACTCCTGAGCCCCGCTGGGAGGGAGGTGTCGCCCCGTTTCGGACACTTTCGTAACAGCCTGTCCAAGTCTGATATGCCGAAGGCTGCATATTTGGGCGCCGCCGGCTACAATGGGGCGTCCCGTCAACCGGACCAGGCGAGCGACACCTCAGGAACCCAGGTGAATCAGGAATCCAGGTGAATTCGGCCCAGAATCCCACCTACGACGCCGCGCTTGCGGCGAAGTTCGCCAGCGCGGCGCGCCACAGCCGCCTGGTGCGGATGCTGCGCGTCTCGGTGCCGGCGACGGTGGTCGTGGCCATGGCCGTGATCATCTACATCGCGTTCTTCAACAAGTTCAGGATTCCGGAGCTGCCGGTCTCGGTCGAAAACGTGGTGGTGTCGGGCACCAAGATCACGATGGAATCGCCGCATTTGTCCGGCTTCACACCGGACCAGCGGCCCTATGAGCTCTGGGCCAAGACCGCGACCCAGGACATCACCGACCCCGATCATGTCGATCTCAACGATTTGCGCGCGAAGGTGTTGATGGAGGATCGATCCACCCTGTTGCTCGACGCCCGCACCGGCCGCTTCGACAACAAGCAGCAGCAGCTCGATCTGCACAAGGACATCTTCCTGCGCACCTCCACCGGCTACGAGGCGCGGCTGAACTCCGCCTTCGTCGACATGAACAAGGGCACCGTCTCCTCG
>RXJC01000061.1 GCA_003963435.1 Bradyrhizobiaceae bacterium
CTCGCTCGAGGAGCGAAAGAAGATCGCGACCGAGATCCAGAAGGAGGCTTACGATCAGGTGCTCTACATGCCGCTCGGCCAGTATCAGGTGCCGACGGCCTGGCGCAAGTCGCTGACCGGCGTGCTCGACGGCCCCGCAACGCCGGTATTCTGGAACGTCGACAAATCGGAGTAGGGGAGGCGATTTTCCCGCCTTCCGCTGCCATGCCTACGCGGCGCCGCTGTCATCAGCGGCGCCGTTTTGTTTGGCACCGCCACGCCCGTGGAAAAGGCGTGCGGCTTTTAACTCTTCCAGTTTCCAATCATTGCTATTTGTTTCAATCCTGAAATAGATGTGCCGTCCTCGCGCATCACTTTTCTTGTCCCATTTGATCCCGTGCCGATCGATTTTGCATCCCAGGCGATGGCCGAACGGTCCGATCGCGCGCCGGCGCGCTGGCGCCGGCCTTTCCTCCGGTGGCTCGACGGCGTTGAGGCGGGCTGGGCGGTGCCGCTTCTCATCGCCTGCTTCGTTGCGGTCTGGACGGTCTATCTCGCCATCGCCTATGCCGGCGGCGGCCTGCACCCCGACACGCTCGAGGCCTGGACGCTCGGGCGGGATTTTGCCTGGGGCTACGCCAAGCACCCGCCGCTGATGGGGTGGGTTGCGGCGGTGTGGACCTCGGTCTTTCCGCCCAGCGACTGGTCGCTGCAATTGATGGCGATGGCCAATGCCGGGCTTGCGCTGGTCTTCGTCGACCTGATCTCGCGGCAGTTCGTCACCGGGCACAAGCGCATCCTGGTGCTGCTGCTGCTGATGCTGACGCCCGCCTATCAATTCCACGCCCAGCGCTTCAACGCCAACGCCGTGCAGCTCGCGATCTGGCCGCTGGCGACCTGGTGCTTCCTGCGCGCGTTCGAGACCCGCGGCTCGGTGTGGGCGGTTGCGGTGGGATGCACGACGGCGCTGGCGATGGTCGGCAAATACTACTCGATCTTCCTCGTCGCGAGCTTCGCCTTTGCCGCGCTGGCGCATCCGGCGCGGCGCGCTTATTTCACCTCCGCCTCGCCCTGGATCTCCGTCGGGACCGGGCTCGTGGCGCTGGCGCCGCACCTCCACTGGCTGGCGACGACAGGCGCCTCGTCCTTCACTTATGCGCTGGCCCACGCCCACGGCAGCGCTGCGAACTCGCTCGGTGAAGTCAGGAGCTTTCTGTTGGGGCTGGTTGCGGCCATGGGCGTCTCGGGCGTGCTGTGGGTGTTGATCGCCGGCACGCGGCTGAAGCAGATTCCGGCCGACTACGCGGCCATGAGCCCGGGCCTGCGGCTGCTGTTCTATGTTGCGATCGGTACGATCGTGCTGCCGGTGTTGACGTCGCTTGCGCTGAGGACGGATCTGCCGTCCTTGTGGGCGCTGCAGGGGCTGTTCCTCTTCGTCATCGTCGTCGTCTGTGGCGCGCGCTATCCGATCGAGCGCTTCTACACCGTCAACGTCACAGTGATTGTGGCCGGCGTCGCGCTCGCCGCCGTGCTGGTCGCAGCCCCGATCCATGCCCTGTATCGCAACGACCATGGTTACGAGGAGGGACGGAATCTCTACGCGCAGGCGGCCGGCGAATTGACGCGCCAGTGGCGAGAGCTGACCGGCGAGCCCCTGGATGCCGTGAGCGGCGATGGTTCGCTGGCTTTCGCCACGGCGTTCTACAGCCCGGACCATCCGAGCAATGCGGGGCCATTCGAGTTCGAGGATAGTTGGGGCTTGCCGCGCAAGCCGTCGCCCGACCGAGGCTGGGCCGCGCTCTGTTTCCGCGATCAGGAAACCTGCATCCAGTGGATGGCGTGGGTGTCCCGCCGTGTCGGACATGTCGTCAGGCGCGAGCTTAGCGTGCGGGCGTCGCTGTGGGGCCGGCCGGGTCTTGCGCGGGAGGTGGTCGTGCTGATGGTGCCGCCGAGCGACAGCAAAGCGCCGGCCAGCGCCGCGGATGATTTCAGCGCCAACCGGCGGGGGATCGAGTAGACGCTGCGCTCAACAATGGCTGTCGCGAACCTGCTCCAGCCCCTCGCTCGCGAAAGGCGTCGTCAGCGCAGCCCCTCCGATGCCTGGCTCGGAACGTTCCGTCGCCTGCGGCTCGACGTCGGTGTGATCTTCGCGGTGTTCCAGTTCCATCGCAGCGGCCTTTTAAAATTGCTGCACGACAACATCGTGGCCGCCGCGAAGTTCCTCAAGCGATCGGGCGATGATGCGGCCTGAACAGCCGTCCCTTCTCCACCACCAGCACGATCGCAAGCGCGGCGATCGTCGACAGGAAGAAGCCGACCGAGAACGGCAACAGCGTGCCGTCGAAGCTCTGTCCGATCGCCATGCCGACCGCGATCCCGATCAGCGTCGTGATCGAGCCGTAGAGCGAGGAGGCCGTGCCTGCGATGCGGCCCTGCGGCTCCATGGCGAGCGCGGTGAAATTCGCGACCATCATGCCGAACGAGAACATCATCAAGGCGGACAGCACCATGAACAGGCTCAGCGGCAGCACGCCGAGGATTTCCGTCAGCAGCATCACGGCGGCGACGACCGTATAGAGCGTCAGCGCCCCGTGCGAGATCACGCGCATGCCGAGCCGCCCGACCAGCCTTGCATTGAGGAAGCCGGCGACGGCGGTGCCGGCCGCAATCGCGGCGAAGGCGAGCGGGAAATAATGGCCGAGATGATAGATGCCGGTGAAGACCTGCTGGGCGCAGAAGACATAGGCAAACAGCGCGCCGATGACGCTGCCGGCGGCCGTGGCATAGCCGATGGTCTGGCGATTGGTGACGGTCTGCCGGAACGCGGCGAGCACGTCGGCTGGCGCCAGCGACCGACGTTCGGACTCGGGCAGGGTCTCGGGCAGCCGCAGCACGCACCATGCGAGCGCAAGCAGGCCGTACAGCATCAGCACCACGAAGATGCCGCGCCAGGCGGTCACCATCAGCACGGCCTGTCCGAACGAGGGGGCGATCACAGGCACCGCGATGAACACCATCATGGCGAGCGACATCACGCTCGCCATGCGGCGTCCGACATAGCAATCGCGGACGATCGAGGTCGCGATCACCCGCGTCGCCGAGGTGCCGAGCCCTTGCAGCGCCCGCGCCAGCAGCAGCGTCTCGAACGAGGGCGCAGCGACCGCCAGCACGCTCGCCACCGCATAGACGGCCATGCCGCCGAGCAGCACCGGCCGGCGGCCGAAGCGGTCCGACAGCGGGCCCATGACGAACTGGCCGGCGCCGAAGCCGATCAGGAAGGTCGACAGCACCAGCTGGAGATGATTGGCGACGGGAATCTGGAAAGCCGCCCCGATATTGGGCAGCGCCGGCAGCATCATGTCCATCGCAAGCGGATTCAGCGCCATGATGGACGCGATCACGATGACGAATTCTGGAAAACGCATCGGACGGTGTCCCGAGGACACCCAGGAGTCGGCATTGACGTCGGACAAGAAGCTCACCTTTTGAAATCGAGCGATCTTATCTCTCGTTCATGTTGCATTGCACAACCCATGTTTCGGGATGGCTGGCAGGCGGGCGGACAAGAATTGGTGAAGTCGCCGTTTCGAGCCGGGCTTCACAGCGCTTCGTGCCAAAGCGAGCATTGTGCGCACACGGCCGCGGCGGAGGAGACAAGCGACGCCGTCGATGGCTGGTTGGCGGCCCGCGCCTCGCGGTAGGGGCGGGCCGGATCTTTCGCCGGCCTGGCAACCAAGGATTCACCATATGAGCGGGCCCGGCGAGTCGGGGAGATGAATCCGCAACCCATCCTGTCCATTGTGGCCTGAACCCGCGCCGCCCAGCGCGCTCCGGGAATCCAGGAAGACAGGTAGTTTCGCAGTGTCCGACGTGACCGATGCAGCACGATGGTTGGGACCTTCGGCGGCCCCGGCTGCGCGGCGAGGGATCTGGCTGTCCTGCCTGATCGCGCTGACGGCGCTGTTCGTGCTCGGCAATCTCGTCAACTATGCCCGGCTCGATCTGGCCTATGGCTGGGACCTTCACGTCAATTGCGCGGCGGTCGACGCGCATGTCGCCGGGCTCGATCCGTACTACGTCAAGAACCTGAAGGTTACCACGCTCTCCTATCCCTACCTCCCGATGACGCTGGACGTGTTCCGCCCGCTCTGCGCAGGCGGCTCTCTCGCCCATCACTACATGGGCCTCTATTTCGTGCTCGCCGTGCTCTGCGGGCTGCTCTTGCCCGGCCTCGGCCGGACGCGCACGCGTGCGCGCGACGTTGCGCTGAAGGTGCTGTGCGTGCTCGGCGCTTTCGTCGGCTTCGAGTGGGTGCACGTCTCCGGCAATTTCGCGATCCTGAGCGGCGTGTTGACCGCGATTGCATTGATGCTGCTGCTTCGTGCGCCGGTCGCCGGAGCGTCGGACGATCCGGGCTTTGCCCTGCGCCTGGCCGGCGCCGCGCTGCTCGGCCTCGTGATGTCGTTCAAGCTGGTGTTCTTCCTGGTGCCGGCTGCGCTCTATCTTCTGCCGCTGCCGCGCGGCCGC
>RXJC01000287.1 GCA_003963435.1 Bradyrhizobiaceae bacterium
TCGGCCGGTATCACGGTGCCGAGCTGCGCCACGGTCTCACCGGCATCGCTGAACACCTCGATCACCTTGTCGACCTTGTCGGGCTCGACGATCGCGATCATGCCGATGCCGCAGTTGAAGGTGCGCAGCATCTCCAGCTCGGCAATGCCCGCCTGCGCCGCCAGCCATTTGAACACCGGCAGCACCGGCAGGCGCGCAAGGTCAATGCCGACACCAAGGCCCTTCGGCAGCACGCGCGGAATGTTGTCGGTGAAGCCGCCGCCGGTGATGTGGGCAAGGCCCTTCACCGCGCCGGTCTCGCGGATCGCGCGAAGGCAGGATTTGACGTAGAGCTTGGTCGGCGTCAGCAGCGCGCCGCCGAGCGTCATCACCGGTGCGAACGGCGCCTGCGCCTCGAAGCCGAGGCCGGATCGCTCCACGATCTTGCGCACCAGCGAGAAGCCGTTGGAGTGCACGCCCGACGAGGCGAGGCCGATCACGGCGTCGCCCGCGGCGATGTCCTTGCGCGGCAACAGCGTGCCCCGCTCCGCCGCCCCGACGGCAAAGCCGCCGAGGTCGTAATCGCCGTCCTTGTAGAGGCCCGGCATCTCCGCAGTCTCGCCGCCGATCAGGGCGCAGCCGGATTCGCGGCAGCCTTCCGCGACGCCCGCCACGATCGAGGCCGTGGCCTCGGGGTCGAGCTTGCCGCAGGCGAAATAGTCCAAAAAGAACAGCGGCTCGGCGCCCTGCACCACGAGGTCGTTGACGCTCATGGCGACGAGGTCGATGCCGATCCCGCCGTGCAGGCCGGTCTCGATCGCGATCTTGACCTTGGTGCCGACACCGTCGGTCGCGGCGACCAGGACAGGGTCCTTGAAGCCGGCCGCCTTGAGGTCGAACAGGCCGCCGAAGCCGCCGATCTCGGCGTCGGCGCCGGGCCGCGCGGTGGCGCGCACCATCGGCTTGATCAGGTCGACCAGGCGGTTGCCCGCGTCGATATCGACGCCTGAATCGGCGTATGTGAGGCCGTTTTTGCGGTCGGTCATGCCCGATTTCCAGTGGGTTTGCGGCTGGTTACGTCGAATTCCGGGGACGCGCAATGGCTCGCATGGCGCAGCGCCATATACTATGTAGAGATATCAACCGGTTCAGCCTCCCGAGGGGCCGGATTCGAGGTCAGACCGGGTGCCGGGAAGCGCTTTCGTGAGTATTCCGAATATCATTACCCTGGGCCGCATCCTGCTGGTCCCGATCATCGTTTGGGCCATCGTGTCGAGCCAAATGGAGATCGCGTTCGCCGTCTTCCTGATCGCCGGGATCAGCGATGCCGTGGACGGCTTCCTGGCCAAGCGCTTCAACATGACGAGCGAGCTCGGCGCCCTGCTCGACCCGCTCGCGGACAAGGCGCTGCTGGTCTCGATCTACATGGCGCTGGGCATCTGGGGCGCGATACCGCGCTGGATCGTGATCCTGGTGGTCTCGCGCGACATCATGATCGTCGCCGCCGTAATCGTGTCCTGGCTGTTCGACCGGCCCGTCGAGATGAAACCGTCGAAAGTGTCCAAGCTCAACACGGTGGCCCAAGTGGCGTTCGCCGCCCTGGTGCTGGCGGCGCTTGCCTTCGGCTTCAGGCCGGCCCCTTATGATATCATCCTGATGGGCCTCGTCACGGTCTTCACGCTCTCCTCGGTGTCGCTCTATCTGGTCGAGTGGCTGCGGCACATGAGTACGATCGAGGCCAAATGAGGGAAGGCGGCCCCGCAAAAGGCCAACTCGCGCTCGATCAAGTCGGAATTCTCTTCAAACGGGCCGGCGCGCCGGCATGGAGCAAAACAAGCGTGGCAGCCCGCGTCCATCCCCGACAATTGGCGTTTTCGCTTCCGCATGCGGAGAGCCTCAGCCGGGACAACTTCCTCGAGGGCCCCGCCAACGCAGCCGGCCTCGCCTTGATCGAGAGCTGGCCGGAATGGCCCAACCGGATCATGTGGCTGGCCGGCCCTGAAGGCAGCGGCAAGAGCCACCTCGCCGCGATCTGGGCCGAAATATCCGGCGCCCGCTCGACCACGGCCAATGCCCTGACCTCCGCAAGCGTTCCGGGCGCGCTCGCCACCGGCGCGCTGGTGGTCGAAGACCTCAAGGCCGGGGACTTCGACGAACGCGCCCTCTTCCACCTGATGAACCTGGCCCGCGAGGACGGCGCCTATGTCCTGTTCACGGGGCGCGATGTCCCGGCCGCACTGGAGATCGAGCTTCGCGACCTGCGCTCGCGCCTGCGCGCCGTGCCGGTGGTGACGCTGCTGCCTCCCGACGACCAGCTCTTCCGCGGCCTGATCGTCAAGTTCTGCGCCGACCGCCAGCTCGCCGTGGACGAAAGCGTCGTCGGCTACCTCGCCACCCGCCTGGAACGGTCCTCGGCCGCCGCCCGCCAAGCCGTGGAACTGCTCGACAGCGAGGCCCTGCGGCTCGGCCGTCCCGTCACAAGGGCGCTGGCCGCCGAGCTGCTCCGTGACGCCTAAGCGCCCTCGCCGCCCCAAGCGGCGCAAAATTCAGAGCGGCGTGAAGTCCGCTTGACGCAGCGAAGCCTGGGAACATCAATGTCATCGAAACGTCATCGCTGTAACACATGCTCCCGCGGGTTTTGCGCATAGATCGCAAAGTGAGGCGAGACAGGATGGACCGACTTCTCATGGACTCTGCGCAAGCTGTTGAAACTAAAGACAAAGCCCCGGAGCCCGAAGGGCTGCCGGCGATCGCGTCGAGTCCCGAGCGATTCATCAACCGCGAGCTGTCCTGGCTGCATTTCAACCGCCGCGTCCTGGAGGAA
>RXJC01000458.1:0-306 GCA_003963435.1 Bradyrhizobiaceae bacterium
CTTGTCGAAGGCCTCGCCGATCGCGTCGTCGACGGTGGTGCCGAGCCGCACATATTCGCCGACGCCCGTGACTGCGACGATCTGGGTATGGCCGCCGGAGGCGAGAAACAGGCAATAGGGAAATTCGATTCCATCAGTGAGGCGCGGCGTCAGCGCATGCGCCTCCAGATGGTTCACTGCGACCAGCGGCGTGTCGTGCACCATCGCGATCGCCTTCGCGGTGGTGAGCCCGACGATGACGCCGCCGATCAGGCCCGGCCCCGCGGCAGCCGCGACGCCGCTGAGCTGGTCGAAGCCGATGCCGGC
>RXJC01000458.1:356-592 GCA_003963435.1 Bradyrhizobiaceae bacterium
GCCGCTGAGCTGGTCGAAGCCGATGCCGGCCTCGCGCATGGCGCGATCGACGATGCCGTCGAGCAAATCGACGTGGGCGCGGGCGGCAATCTCCGGCACCACGCCGCCGAAGCGGGCGTGCTCCTCGATCTGTGACCGCACTATGTTGGACAGGATCTTGCCGCTGCCGTCGCCCGCACGCTCGATCACGGCCGCGGCGGTCTCGTCGCAGGTGGTTTCGATGCCCAGCACCAGCA
>RXJC01000458.1:642-3400 GCA_003963435.1 Bradyrhizobiaceae bacterium
TGCCCAGCACCAGCATTGGCGAATTGTTATCCAATTTGCGCCCTTGCGCTCATCCGGAAAGCAGAGTTCTGGTACGTCCGGTAGCATTCCGGGGCCAGATTGCGCAATCGTCACGCGCAGCCGTCCTGGTTCTGCCTCACCGCCATTGGTTCGGGAACACCAGCGATGTCCATTCTTGTCACACGGCCGCATCCCGACAATGAGGCGACGGCGGCAAGTTTGCGCGCGCGGGGGCATGCGGTGCTGCTTGCGCCGGCACTCAAGTTCGAGCCTGTGGCCTTCTATGACGACAATGAAGCGCCCTATGCCGCAATCATCGTCACGTCGGCGAACGCGATCCGTGCCGCCGCATCGCAATTGCGCGAGTTGGGTCTGCTGAATCTGCCCTTGTTCGCGGTCGGCGAGCATACGGCCGCCGCGGCGCGCGACGCCGGCTTTGCCGAGGTGATCGTCGCCGGCGGCGATGCCGCGTCCTTGCGCGACAAGGTGGTGCAGAGCGCGCGCGACAAGGTGCTGAAGAGGAAGAGCACGCTGCTGTACCTTGCGGGCGCGGATCTGTCGCGCGACCTCGGGGGCGAGCTCGGCGCGGAGGGCTTTTCGGTGGTCACGCGGACCATCTATCGCATGGCGCCGGTCAAGCATCTGCCGCGCGAGGTCTGCGAGGGCTTTGCCGCTCATGGGGTCGAGGCGGTGCTGCACTACTCCAAGCGCAGCGCCCGGGCGTTCCTGGATGCGGCCCGGGACGAAGGCGTCGAAATCTCGGCGCTGGCGATTCCGCAATGCTGCCTGTCCGAGGCGGTTGCGAGCGCGTTGCGCGAGGCCGGCGCGTCGCAGGTTCTGGTTGCGGCTACCCCGGACGAAAAAGCCCTATTTGCGACCTTGGAGCGTGCTTTGCGGACCCGTTTGGCGTAAGAGGTCGGGCCGAATCCGACGCAATTAAGTCCGCCCTGATATGGAAGTGTGAGGAACCGTCACGATGGCCGACGACAAGCCGGAAGACGCAGGATTGGCACCCGACAGTGCTCGTGCCAAGCGCACTCCGCCCACCATCGACCTTGAAGCCACCGAAGTCTCGACCCAGCCGCAGGAGGTGGCGGTCGAGGCAGAGACCGCGCCAGCGGCCGAGCAGGCTGCGCACGAGCAGGCCAAGGTCGAGGAGACCGAACCCGAGCCCCAGCCCCGGCCTGGGTCAGCTGAGGAGCAGCCTTCCGTTGTTCCCCCCTCGCGGCCGATTTCGCCCTGGGTCGTCGCGCCGTTCTCCGGCGCCGTTGCCGCGGCGGTCGTGATCGCAGTCGGCTGGATGCTGGGCTGGCCCGCCGTGCAGGCACCGCCGGCCGCGCCGCAAGTCACCAGCGCGGCGGTCGATACGCTGAGCAGCCGCGTTGCCGCGGTCGAAGCCAGGGCCGGCAAGCCCGTCGCCGATCCCGCCATGGCGGCGCGGATCGATGCGCTGGAGAAGTCCGCAACCAGTCTGCGCAGCGACATCGCCAGTCTGCGCGCGCAGTCCGACAAGACCGCGAGCGCGCTCAACAATACGAAATCCGCGTCGCCCACCGCCGCGCCCGACATCGCCGCGCTCAGCGAGCGCGTCGCGCAGCTCGAGCGCGCCAGCAAGACGGAGCGGGCCGAGCTCGCGCAGCAGGGCGAGAAGATTGCCGACGCAAAGGCGATGGATGACAAGCCGCTGCGCTTCGTCGTGGCGGCGGCGTTGCTCGACGTCGCCGTTCGCCATGGCGACCCCTATCAGTCGCAGCTGTCCGCGGCGCGCGCGCTTGCCGCCAAGCCTGACATGTTGAAGCCGCTCGATAGGTTTGCGCCGTCTGGCATCCCGACCCCGGTCGCGCTGAGCCGCGAGCTGCTCACCATCGTGCCGAAACTGTCGCCGCCGGCGGAAGCTCCGGCTGCGAATGCCGGCATCGTCGAGCGTCTTCAGGCGGGCGCGTCAAAACTCGTGCGGATCGAGCGCACCGACGGGGTCGGCAACGATCGCGGTGCCATCGTCGCCCGCGTGACGGCGGCGGCGCTTCGCAACGATTTCGTGGAAGCGCGGCGCGAGCTCAAGACACTCGCGGAGGCCGATCGCGCGCCGGCGCAGGCCTGGCTCGACAAGGCCGATGCCCGCGATGCTGCGCTCGCCGCCTCACGCAAATTCGCTGACGATGCGATGGCGGATCTCGCCAAATCTGATCCGGTCAAGCCTGCTCAATAAGATTCGCGCAACGATCGGCGCGTAATAGGGATAGCCATGCTTCGCATCGTTCTCTTCCTTGTCCTGATCGCACTGGCGGCAGCCGGCGCGGCCTGGGTTGCCGACCAGCCGGGCGATCTCGTCCTGAATGCAGGTCATTTCCGCCTCTCGACGACGCTTCCGCGATTCGTGTTCATGCTTGGCCTCTTTGCCGCCGCGGTCGTGCTGATCTGGAGCGTCCTGACGACGATCTGGCGCACGCCGGGGCGCCTGCGGCGACGCCGCCACGAGAAGCGCCACGCAAGGGGCCGCCACGCCATCACCCACGGCCTGCTCGCGATCGGTCATGGCGACACGGCGCTCGCCCGCCGTCACGCCGAGGCGGCGCGGCGGCACGCGCCGAACGATCCGCTCGCGCTGCTCCTGCACGCGCAGTCGGCCCAGCTCGAGGGCAATCGCGACGAGGCGCAGCGCGTCTTCCGCGCCATGGCCGAGCGCGAGGACACGCGGCTGCTCGGCCTGCGCGGCCTGTTCATCGAGGCGCAGCGCGCCGACGATGCGGTCGGCGCC
>RXJC01000714.1:0-275 GCA_003963435.1 Bradyrhizobiaceae bacterium
TTCGACCGCATGCTCGACGCGGTCATCAGCGTCGATGCCAAGAAGATCTTCAAGCCGAGCCCCGCGGCCTATGAGCTGATCGGCGAGGAGCTCGGCACCGGGCCGGACGAGGTTCTGTTCGTGTCCTCCAATCCCTGGGACGTGGCGGGAGCAAAATCGTTCGGGCTGAACGTCGCCTGGATCGAGCGGGTGACGCCGGAAGCGATGGCGCTGGCTTGCGTCGAGAACGAACTCGTGGCACCGCTCACCATGTTCAAGGCGATCCGCACCCAGAT
>RXJC01000714.1:325-588 GCA_003963435.1 Bradyrhizobiaceae bacterium
GGCTTTACGCCGGACCACCGCGTCCGCGCGCTCTCCGAGCTGCCAGGGATCATCAAGGGATGACCCGGGGATTGCCTAGAGATCCTTGCCTGCCCGTGAGTTGTGAATGAGCCTGGAATCCGTTCGCGCCTTCTTCGCCGAGAAAGCCCCCGACATCTCCGTCATCGAATCCCCGATCAGCTCAGCGACCGTGACCCTGGCCGCCGAAGCCTATGGCGTCGAGCCCGGAATGATCGCCAAGACGCTGAGCCTGCGCGTCGGCG
>RXJC01000714.1:638-2915 GCA_003963435.1 Bradyrhizobiaceae bacterium
GGTCGCCGAGATCACCGGCCACGAGGTCGGCGGCGTCTGCCCGTTCGGGCTGAAATCGCCGCTGCCGGTCTATTGCGACGTGTCGCTGAAAGCATTCGACGTCGTGGTGCCCGCCGCGGGCTCGACCCACAGCGCGGTGCGCATCACGCCGCAACGGATGGCCGAGCTGACCGCGGCCGAATGGGTCGATGTCTGCGAGGTCAGGCCGTAGGGCGGGCCGGATACGATGCCTGATGCATTTGCCGATCAGGGAGGCTAGCATGGCGACCATGGCCGACGACAAGGTGAAACGACGACTGACGACCGTGCTGTGCGCTGACGTGTACGGCTATTCTCGTCTCATGGAAGCGGACGAGACCGGAACGTTGGAGACGCTCCGCCGCTACCGCACGGCCATTGCGGGATTGGTCGAGCGCCATGACGGCCGCATCGTCAACACCTGGGGCGATGCCGTCATCGCCGAGTTCGCCAGCGTCGTCGAGGCCGTGCAATGCGCGGTCGAGATTCAGCATGAAATCTCCAGCCAGGCTTCGTCCCAGGCGAGCCCGATGCAGTTTCGCATCGGCATCAACCTCGGCGACGTCATGGTCGACGGCTCCGACATCTATGGCGACGGCGTCAATATCGCATCGCGCCTGCAGGAGCTTGCCGAGCCCGGCGGCGTGGTGATCTCGAGCTCTGTCTACGATCAGGTGCACAACAAACTGTCCGTCGGGTTCGACTGCCTCGGCCAGCGCCCGTTGAAGAACATCGCCCCCCTGACCAGTTATCGGCTGACCCTGGGTAGCCAGGCCGCCGGACCAGGGAGCTTCCCGATGCAGGCGAGCGCAACTCCGTCAGAGAGAGCGCGCGCTCCGCGGATGGACGACAGGCGCGCGCCATCTTCGTCGATGAATGCCCTCTCGGATTGGCTCACAAGGCTGCCCCGCCCGGTCGCAGCCGCCCTCACGGTGTCGGCCTTCCTGATCGTGATCAATCTGCTCACCAGCCAGAGGATCTGGTTCCATTGGCCGGTCGCAGCCATTCTGTTCGGCGTGGTCATGCGGATGGTGCTCGGAAACCGGCCTGAGTCGGACAGCAGGGGAGAGCGCTGAACGAGGCCGCGCGACCGCATCTTCGCGCCTCATCTTCGCCCCCAAGGCTGCGCGTCTTTCCCGTTCACCCTTTCAAGAGAGCCTAGTCGTCGTTGTCGTCATAGGGACTCGGTTGCGCCTGGGGAGGTGGCGGCAGCGCATTATTGTAGCGCGGCGGCGGCGCGGCGCGATTGCGGGGCACCTGCTGCTGCGGCGGCATCTGGTTGTTGGACTGGAACACCGCACGGCAGCCGCTCGAGAGCTGCGGCGTGTTCTGCTGCAGGCACGCCGTGATGCGGCTCACGTCCGGAATCTGGTCGCTGCACAGCCGCCACACATCCGGTGTGCAGGCCATCTGCTGTTCCATGGTGCCGCGATATTCTTCGGCGAATGCTGCGCCCGGCGCGACGATGCCGCCGATCGCGAGCACGACACCCAGCGCAATGCGCTCTGTTCGCATGTCCCGATCCTTCCCAATCCCTTCGAATTCTCATCAATCAATGAGGCGGGAGCCGGTTCTGGACCAACAAAAAAATGTGAAAACGGAGCTGGAACCTACTCCACCTTGCCGATCTTCCTCACCGCGGCGATCAGCCGCGCACTGTCGGTGGCGACGAATTGCGCGAAGGCCGTATCCGGTACCTCGGCCCGCAACAACGGCAGTGCCGCAGCGGCGCGCAAGAGATCGCGTCGATCCATGATGGTGCCCTCCCATGATTTTCTTATGTCGCCGCCGGCCTCGCGCGCCAGGCGGCGAGAACAAGCCGTTTACGAAGCGTTCACCATGTCCGCCTTTGCCAGGAACGCATGTCTGGACCGGCTGTTGCCCTCTCAGGGAGACTGAGCGATGCGGAATCTGGCGACCATCGACGTCGCGCTGGACGAGATGCTGGTCAATCTCGCGGCGATCGTGTTGCGGCTGTCAAAGCCCGAACTGACGCGGACACCGGAAGCGCGCCGCGCTTTGGCGCAATCGGTCCACCAATACGGCGTCTGCGCCGCGCGATCGAGCGACCCGCGCGTTCACGAATTGAAGACGCAGCTCGACGAGACGTTAAAGCCGAGCTTGCGCGTCGTGGCGATCGACGGCGTAAAGGTGGTGTAGTTCACTGTCATTGCGAGCGCAGCGAAGATTCCATGGGGAGTGGATAGCGAGCCAGCCTGAGACCAGACTGAGGTTGCATCCATTCAACCTGGAGACAAT
>RXJC01000121.1 GCA_003963435.1 Bradyrhizobiaceae bacterium
CTTCTTGGCGTTCTTCATCATCGCCTCGTGGTTCTTCTCGGCCGGGGCCATGGCCATCGCCGACATCTTGCCGGGGCCGCCATAGACATAGGCCATACCGGCCTTGAAATCCCAGGCGGCCTCCGAGAAGGCCGAGGTGGCGATGACCGCAAACGCGGCGGTGGCGATCAGGGTCTTGGACAATTTCGGCATGGGGTGCTCCTCCCGATTGACATGAACGCCCGCCAATCGGGCGCCCCGTCATCGGACGCCGAATGCCGCAAAAGCGGAAATGCAATTGCCCAATCGGATCGATAGCCGCCGCGCATCGAGATAGCGCGCCGCTATCGCATCGAGAGCGAGCCGGCATTTCTGCATCGACGCGATCTCGACGAAGCTCCCGTCATAGCCGGCGACCAGCGGGGTCGCGGCCAACACGGGAGACTCATCCATGTCCAGGAGCCATTCCAATAGCCATGCCTTGTCGCGTTTGATCTGGCCCGGCCTTGCCGCCGCCGTCGCGTTCACGCTCTCGGCGCAGCCGGTCGTTGCCGGCGAATGCCCGGCCGGCAAGGTCAAGCCGAATGCCCAGCAGATGGTCGACTACAAACCCGTCGGCGTCACCGACGTCACGCTCGGAGCGATCGATCTCGGCAAGCAGCCGGCCCATATCGAGGGACGCGAGCTGCGCTTTCGCAAGCTGACCATCGAGCCCGGCGGCATCGTGCCCTGGCACAGCCATGACGACCGTCCGGCGCTGATCTTCGTGCAACAGGGCGAGATCGTCGAATACGCCTCCAACTGCGTCGATCCGATCGTGCACAAGGCCGGCGACATCCGCCCCGAAGTCAACGGCACCTCGCATTGGTGGAAGAACCTCGGCAAGGAGACCGTCGTTCTCTATGTCGGCGACGTCCGCAAGGATCCCAACGACCACCACATGTAACGAGCGCCTCCAGCCCCAGCGCACTCGTTACGAGATGTGGCGCCCGGGATGCCCCACCCCGGGCGCCGCATCCTTACAGGACAATCGCCATGACCGATCTTTCCGCGCCAATCAAACCGGCCGCGATGACGATGGAGGCGCACTCGCCGGGCCTTTGGCTGCGCTCGCTCGTGATCGGCCTCACCGCTTTCCTGACCGTCGTCGATCTCTTCGCGACGCAAGCGATCCTGCCCTCGCTGACGCGGCATTACGGCGTCACGCCCGCGGCGATGGGCTTTGCCGTCAACGCCAGCACCTTCGGCATGGCCGCAGCCAGCCTTGTCGTCGGCTTCTTCAGCCCGCACATCAACCGGCGGACCGGCATCCTGCTCAGCCTGGCGCTGCTGGCGATTCCCACCAGCCTGCTCGCCTCGGCGCCAAACCTTGCCGTCTTCACCGCCTTGCGGGTCGCGCAGGGCCTCTGCATGGCGTCCGCCTTCGCGCTCACCCTCGCCTATCTCGGCGAGCAATGCAGCGCGATGGACGCCGGCGGCGCCTTTGCCGCCTACATCACCGGGAACGTCGCGAGCAATCTCGTCGGCCGCCTGATCTCGGCCGCCATTGCCGACGGGCTCGGCCTCGCCTGGAATTTCTATCTGTTCGCTGCGCTCAACCTTGCCGGCGCAGTGCTGGTCTATTTCACGATCCGACGCGTGCAACCGATGCATGCGATGACGCCGGCGGCATCACCGCTTGCCGCCGCCATCGCCCATTGGCGCAATCCGCCCCTGCGCGCGGCCTTCGGCATCGGCTTCTGCATCCTGTTCGCCTTCATCGGCACCTTCACCTTCGTCAATTTCGTGCTGGTGCGGCCGCCGCTCGCGCTCGGCATGATGGATCTGGGCCTGGTCTATTTCGTCTTCCTGCCGTCGGTCGTCACCACGCTTCTGGCCGGCAAGGTGGTATCAAGGCTTGGAACGCGTCCGACGATCTGGGGCGCGCTCGCCATCGCCGGTCTGGGTCTGCCCTTGATGCTCACGCCTCATCTGGGCGAGGTCCTCACCGGCATGGTTCTGGTCGGCGTCGGCACCTTCTTCGCGCAGGCCGCCGCCACGGGCTTTGTCGGACAGGCGGCTGCCGACAACCGCGGCATCGCCAGCGGGACGTATCTTGCGTGCTATTTTGGCGGCGGGCTGATCGGCACGGCCGTGCTCGGGCGCCTGTTCGACGTGTTCGGATGGCACGCCTGCGTGTTCGGCGTGGGGGTGGCCCTCGGCGCCGCAGCCCTGCTCACCTTCGCCCTGAGGCGCTAGTGCTTGGCTGGGGCCTGCTGCGGCGGGTCGTCGTCGGCGATGGCGCGCCAGGCGGCACCGTCGAGATCGTCGTACTGGCCGCTCTTCAGCGACCACAGGAAGGCGACGAGGCCGGCGCCTCCCAGCATCAGCGCCAAGGGGACCAGGATGACCAAAATCTCCATTACACGATCTCCCGCGAAGTGCTGCGCGCGCGCAGCGAATTCAGCATCACCAGGATCGACGATCCGCTCATGGCCGCCGCTGCGATCAAGGGTGTCACGACGCCGCTGATCGCGACAGGCACGGCAAGCACGTTGTAGCCGATCGCGAGCCAGAGGTTCTGCCGCATCAAGCGCAGCGCCTTGCGCGAGGCGTCGATCGCGGCGACCACGGGGGCCAGCGGCCGGCCGAGGAAGACAAGATCGGCAGTAGCCTGGCTCAGATGCGCGGCCGAGATCGGCGACATCGAGACATGGGCGGCGGCGAGCGACGGCGCGTCGTTCATGCCGTCGCCGACCATCAGCACCTTGGCGCCGCGCTGCTTCAATTCCTCGATCCGCGCGATCTTGTCGGCGGGCGTGACGCCCGCGCGCCATTCGGCAATGTCGAGCGCATTGGCCGCCGCCTTTACAGCCGGCTCGCGGTCGCCGGAGAGAATCTCGATGCCGATATTGCGAGCCTTCAGCGCCGCGATGACGGCCTTCGCATCCGGACGCAGGCCCTGGCGGACCGAGAGGACGAACCTCTCGTTGCCCTTGCTGAACGCCACGATGGAGGCTCCGGGATCGACGACGGTGCTACCGACCAGCGCCTCGGCACCGCAGAAGGAGGGGCGGCCGAGGCGAAGCTCGACGCCGTCGACGGTCGCACGGACGCCCTGCCCGGCTTCTTCGACCGCACCGACAACAGGCGATTTGGCGTCGGCCGCCTGCGCCACGGCGGCGGCGACCGGATGATGGCTCGACAGCGCGAGCCGGCCGGCGAGCTCGAAGATGTCGGCGGGAATGTCGGCGGCATTCATCACTTCGAGATCAGGCAGCGTCAGCGTGCCGGTCTTGTCGAAGATGACATGGTCCGCCTCGGCCAGCCGCTCGATCGCGTCGCCGGAATTCAGCAGCACGCCGGACTTGAACATCGCGCCTGAGGCGATGGTCTGCACGGTCGGAATCGCAAGGCCCAGCGCACAGGGACAGGTGATGATCAGCACGGCAACGCCGGTCACGATCGCATCATGCCAGGACGCGCCGGCGATGACCCAGCCGAGGACGGTCAGAAGCGCGGTCGCATGCACCACCGGCGCGTACAGCCGCGAGGCGCGGTCGGCGAGGCGCATATAGCGCGAGCGCGCCTGCAGCGCGTTGTCGAGCAGCCGCGTGATCTCGGCGAGCAGCGTCGCCTCGGACGCGGCCGAGACCCGCACCCGCAGCGTGCCGGAAATGTTCATCGAGCCCGCATAGACCGGCGTGCCCTGCTCGGCCGTGACAAAGAGCGTCTCGCCGGTGATCAGGCTCTGGTCGATCTCGGATCGGCCCTCGATCACGGTACCGTCGACCGCGCAACGCTCGCCGGGCCTGAGCAGCACGATGTCGCCCGGATGGATCGCGGCCACCGGCACCTGCGAGATCTCGTCGGCGCCGATGAACTTGGCGGCCGTCTCCGCCTTCAGCGCGGCAAGATTGCCGGCGACTGCGCGGGTCCGCCGCCGCATGTTCTGGTCGAGGAAGCGGCCGACCAAGAGGAAGGTCAGCAGCATGATCGCCGCGTCGAAATAGGCGTGCTCGGCGTGGTGGATGGTCTCGACGACGGACATGCCGAGCGCGAGGATCACGCCGATCGAGATCGGCACGTCCATATTGGTGGTCTTCGCCGACAGCGCGCGCCAGGCCGATCGGAAGAACGGCTGGCCGGCATAGGCCGCCGCCGGCAGCGCGATCAACGCCGACAGCCAATGGAAGAAGTCGCGCTGCTCGGGCAGCATGTCCGAGACGTTGCCCGACCACACCGGAATCGACAGCATCATCACGTTCATGGTGGCGAACGCGGCGACGCCGAGGCAGCGCAGCAGGAAGCGGGATTCGGCGACCTCCGCCACCTCCGCGCTCTCGGTCTCGAACGGGTAGGCCTTGTAGCCGAGCTCTTCGAGCCGGTCGATGAAGCGGCCGGGGTCGAGCGTGCCCGCCTTCCATTCCAGCGCGACGCGCCGGTCGGTGAGATTGACCCGCGCCAGCGTGACGTCGGGGATGGCGGACAGGCCACGCTCGATCTTGGCCATGCAGCCGGCGCAGTGAACGCCTTCGACCGCGAGATCTATGTGCTTGACGCCCTCGCCCGCGGTGCGGACGTAGTGCGAGAAATCGCGCGTGACGTGCATGATGCAGTCCTTCAGTTCAGGATCACGCGGTTGCGCGACAAGAAGACGCGCTCGCCGCGCGCATCGCCCTCGATTACGAGGTCCCACTGGCCGGGCGCGACGGCGGCGGCCTTGCCGCGGTAGACGCCGATGCCCGTTTCGGTGAGCTCGACGGCGAGATCGGCGCGCTTGTCGGTCGGCCGCTCCAGGCGGCCGCCGAATTTCAGCCCGGAGATCGGCTGGCCGCCGGCATCGCGCGCTTCGACCTGGACCACGGCGGCGCCGTCGTTGCGGCGCTCGATATGGGCGTTGACCTTCCACTTGCGCGCGGCCTGGTCGTGCGCCGCCGAGATCTCGCGGTCGTAGGTCAGGCCTGCGGCATAGGGGCTGTCGACGTCGGTGCCCGGCAGCGTCGCGATCGCGAGCTTCATCATGGTGACGTTGACGCCGATCACGACGCCGAAGAAGGCGACCAGCATCAGAAAGACCTTGGTTCCGGTCAGCGGCTTGGATGACATGACGGTCTCCTGAACTTACGGCGCGACGAAATTGTCGGTGGCGCTCGCGGCGACGCCGAGGCCGATATCCATGACGTGGAAGCGGACCGGAATCGACTTCTCTGGATTGTTTTCGGCCGGCGCGGTGACCAGCAGCCGCAGCTCGCTGGTGGAGTCGCGCGGGATGACGATGATCGGCCGGTCCGGCGTCACCGAATCGGCGCCGACGACGTGCATGGTGGGATTGACCGGTCCCTCGACGTCGATGGCGATGGCGCGGTCGTAGCCGCTCTTGTTCAGCAGCCGCACCGTGTAGGCGTTGCGGATCGAGCCGTCGCTGAGCTTGACGGCGACCGGATTGCGGTCGTGCAGCACGTTGACGTCGAGCAGGCTGCGGGTCGCGAGCATATAGATCATGAAGCCGCCGATCCCCGCGATGATCGCGCTGTAGACGACGGTGCGAGGCCGGACGATCCGGTAGATCGGCGGCTTGCCTTCCTGGCGGCGGTGGATGTTGATGTCGTTGTCGTAGCCGATCAGCCGCTTCGGCCGGCCGATCTTGGCCATCACGTTGTCGCAGGCATCGATGCAAAGGCCGCACTGGATGCATTCCATCTGCGGTCCGTTGCGGATGTCGATGCCGGTCGGGCAGACCGCGACGCATTGATAGCAATCAACGCAATCGCCGACCTGCTCGCCGAGCGCGCGCAGCTCGGCGGCCTTCTTGACCGAGGTGCGCTTCTCGCCGCGGTCGTAGCGGTAAGTGACGTTGAGGGCCCATTCGTCGGTGAGCGCGGCCTGGATGCGCGGCCACGGGCACATATAGGTGCAGACCTGCTCGCGCATGTAGCCGGCGAGGACGTAGGTCGTCGCGGTGAGGATGCCGATCCAGATATAAGCGATCATCGGCCCCTGGAAGGTGACGAGCTCCTTCACCAGGGTCGGCGCGTCGTTGAAGTACAGCACCCAGGCGCCGCCGGTCCACCAGGCGATCATGAGCCAGATCGAATGCTTGAGCACGATCTCGGAGATCCGCTCGAGCTTGAGGGGATCGGACGATTTGTCCTTCTTCATCCGCTCGCGCCGGTCCCCCTCGATCAGACGCTCGACGGCATAGAACACGTCGGTCCACACCGTCTGCGGACAGAGATAGCCGCACCAGATGCGGCCGCCGACCGAGTTCATCAGGAACAACGCCACCGCGGCCACGATCAACAGGCCGGTAAAGTAGTAGACCTCCTGCGGCCACAGCTCGATGAAGAAGAAGTAGAAGCGGCTGTTGGGAAGATCGATCAGCACCGCCTGGCTGGGGGCGCCGAGGCCGCGGTTCCAGCGCACGAACGGCAGGAAGTAGTAGACGCCGAGGCAGATCGCCATCAGGCCCCACTTGATCCGGCGGAACGTGCCGGAGACGCTCTGCGGGTAGACCTTCTTGCGGGCCGCATAGAGCGGCCCGACGTCGTCGGCAGGCTTGAGTTCGTTCGGGTTGACGGTCTTGTTCATCGCCTGGAATTTCTCGAAGAGGTGCGATTGAACCTAGACCCGCCACCGCCGCGGCAGTTGATCCAGCTCAAACGGGGGCAGTTTTGTTCACCCCCGCTCGAGCCTTTGAGCCGCGGATCTGCTATTTTCCACCGCCCAACGAGTGGACATAGACCGCCATCGCCTTGATGGTGGCGGGATCAAGCCGCCCTTCCCAGGCCGGCATCACGCCGGCGCGGCCCTGACTGATGGTCTCGATCAGGGTGGCTTCGTCAGAGCCGTAGAGCCAGATCTTGTCGGTCAGGTTCGGTGCACCGAGCTCCTGGTTGCCCTTGCCGGCGTCGCCGTGACAGGCGGCGCAGTTCTCGGCGAAGATCTTCGCACCCTTGGCGGCATCGAAGCCGTTGCGGGTCGACAGGCCCGACAGCGACCGCACGTAATTGGCGACCGTGACGATCTCGTCCGGCTTCAGCACGCCGTCCTTGCCGAAGGCGAGCATCTGGCCCTCATGCGTCTTGGCATGACCGGAACGCGCGCCGAACTGGATGGTCTGCATGATCTGGTCGAGCGTGCCGCCCCACAGCCAGTCGTCGTCGTTCAGGTTCGGATAGCCCTTGGCGCCGGCCGCGCCGGAGCCGTGGCACGGTGCGCAATTGTCGCCGAACACGGTCTTGCCCTTGGCGCGTGCGAGCGCCAGCAAGGCCGGGTCCTTCTCGATGTCGGCGAGCGAGGCCGCGCCCAGCGCCACCATCTTGTCACCGCGGATCTTCTCGAGATTGGCGAGCTCGACCGCGACGTCGGCACGCGAGGAATAGCCGAACATGCCCGTGGTGTTGCTGGAGATCAGCGGCCAGGCCGGATAGACGACCCAGTAGCCGATCGCCCAGACGATGGTGAGGTAGAAGGTGATCACCCACCATCGCGGCAGCGGCGTGTTCAGCTCCTTGATGCCGTCCCACTCGTGCCCGGTCGTGGACTTGCCGGAGACGGAATCGATGTCGCTAGAATGATCGGTCATGGTTCTCTACTCCTCCCGCAAGGGCAGGTGCGCTGCTTCGTCGAACGCAGCCTTGTTACGGGGCCAAAATGCGTAGGCGACGATCGCGAGAAAGATCGCGACGAACACCGGCGTCCAGATCGTGGTCACCAGACCGGACGCGAGATTGTCGAGTGTCAGAATGGCTTTCATCGTTGATGCCTTCTCAGCGAAGATTGGCTTTCTCGTTGTAGATCTTGAAGTCGACCAGGGTGCCGAGCATCTGCAGGTACGCGATCAGCGCGTCCATCTCGGTCGGCGTGCCGGTCTTGCCGTCGAAATTGCGCACGACGGCCTTGGCGTAACGCTTGTTGAAGGCGTCGGTGCCGGCGTTTTCCGGATCGGCCTGGGCCTTCAGATCGGCGCTGGCGTTCGCGATCTGGTCGTCCGTGTAGGGCACGCCGACGGTCCGCAGCGTGCGCATGTGGTCGGCGATCGTGTCCGGGTCGACCTCGTTGTGGCTGAGGAACGGATAGCCCGGCATCACCGACTGCGGCACGATCGCGCGCGGGTTGGTCAGGTGGGTCACGTGCCAGTCGTCGGAGTACTTGGCGCCGACGCGGGCAAGGTCAGGACCGGTGCGCTTCGAGCCCCACTGGAACGGGTGGTCGAACATGCTCTCGGCGGCGAGCGAGAAGTGGCCGTAGCGCTCGACCTCGTCGCGCAGCGGCCGGATCATCTGCGAATGGCAGAGATAGCAGCCCTCGCGGACGTAGACGTTGCGCCCGGCGAGCTCCAGCGGCGTGTAGGGCCTGACCCCGTCGACCTTCTCGATCGTGCTCTTGAGGTAGAACAACGGGGTGATCTCGACGAGACCGCCGATCGCAACCACGAGGAGGATGCCGACGACCAGGATGATCGAGTTCTTTTCGAAGACTTGGTGGCGTGTCCAGAACGACATTGCTTTAGCTCCTCATTCCGCCGGCTGAAGAGCGACGGGCATCTGGACTTCCGCCTCGCCGACGCGAACGGTCATCCAGAGATTGTAGGCCATGATCAGCGCGCCGATCAGGAACAGGCCGCCGCCGGCCGCGCGGATGATGTAGAAGGGATGCATCGCCTCGACGGTCTCGATGAAGGAATATTCGAGGAAGCCGAGCGAAGTGTAGGCGCGCCACATCAGGCCCTGCAGGATGCCGGACACCCACATCGCCGAGATGTAGAGGACGATGCCAAGGGTCGCGACCCAGAAGTGCCAGTTGACGAGCTTCAGGCTGTAGAGGCCCTTGCGATTCCAGGCCCACGGCACCAGGCAGTACAGCGCGCCGAAGGACACGAAGCCGACCCAGCCGAGCGCGCCGGAGTGCACGTGGCCGATGGTCCAGTCGGTGTAGTGGCTGAGCGAGTTGACCACCTTGATCGACATCATCGGGCCTTCGAAGGTCGACATGCCGTAGAAGGCGACGGAGACCACCAGCATGCGCAGCACGGGATCGGTGCGCAGCTTGTCCCACGCCCCCGACAGCGTCATCAGGCCGTTGATCATGCCGCCCCAGGAGGGCATCCACAGCATGATGGAGAAGGTCATGCCGAGCGTCTGCGTCCAGTCAGGCAGCGCCGTGTAGTGCAGATGGTGCGGGCCGGCCCAAATGTAGAGGAAGATCAGCGCCCAGAAGTGGATGATCGAGAGCCGATAGGAATAGATCGGCCGCTCGGCGCGCTTGGGGATGAAGTAGTACATGATGGCGAGGAAGCCGGCGGTCAGGAAGAAGCCGACCGCGTTGTGGCCGTACCACCACTGGAACATGGCGTCCTGGATGCCGCCCCAGGCGATGTATGACTTGGAGCCGAACACCGAGACGGGCAGCGCCGGGTTGTTGCCGAGATGCAGCACCGCGATCGTCACGATGAAGGCGAGATAGAACCAGTTCGCGACGAAGATATGCGGCTCCTTGCGCTTGATGATGGTGGCAAGGAAGACGAGCAGATAAGCGACCCAGACGATGGTCAGCCACAAATCGGCATACCATTCCGGCTCGGCATATTCCTTCGACTGGGTGACACCGAGCAGATAGCCGGTGCCTGCGATCAGGATGAAGAAATTGTAGCCGAGCACGACGAACCAGGGCGCGAGGTCGCCGGCGAGGCGCGCGCGGCAGGACTTCTGCACCACGTAGAAGGAGGTCGCGATCAGCACGTTGCCGCCGAAAGCGAAGATCACGGCCGAGGTGTGCAGCGGCCGCAGGCGGCCGAACTGGATCCAGGGCAGATCGAAATTCAGCGCCGGCCAGGCCAGCTGCGAGGCGATGATGAGGCCGACGAGGAAGCCGGCAATGCCCCAGAACATCGCCATGAAGGAGGAGAACTTGATCGGGCCCATGTTGTAGTTGGGGCGCCCGTTGATCTCCTGCGGCGGCAGCGCCGCCGGGCGATCGAGGTAGCGGTTGATGATGACGAACACCGCGGCAAGGCTCGCCGCCGCGCTGAGCGCGGCATGGAAGGCGAAGGGCGCGTCCAGCGCCTTGGCCGAAGCGATCACGCAGAGGAAAGCGGTGACTGCGAACACGACAGCCAAGCCGCTTTCACCGATGGTCATGGATTTGGAAATGGAGGGCTGGCTCATGCGGATTCTCTCTGAAAGAACACAGCGCCAGAAACCACATCCCCCCTCACCGGGAATTGATTGAAATCAAGAGCAGCACTTAAGTTCGCCGCGACCGACGAATATCTTGCTGGTTTCCTGCAAATTCTCGGCGCACAGGCGGGTCGGGCGTGACGCGCAAGCGGAGCGCCTCCGTACAATCACGGAGGCGCCGATGAACTCTCGATCAGAGATGGTCCCTCAGTCGCGCGCGGTCGCCTTCAGTGCCGCGATGACGTCCTCGCGGGCGATGATTCCAACCAGCTTCTGCGCGCCGTCGAGCACGATGATGCTCCTGATGCGGTGCTCGACCATGATCTGGAGCACGCGCGTCAGCCGCGTGTCGGGGCTGACATAGATGAACTCAGGCGTCATGACGTCGCCGATCTTGCGGCTCATCAGGTCGTGATAGCGGGGCAGCATCTGGGTCGGCGAGAAGGCGAAGCACTTCAAGATGTCGAACTTGGTGACGATGCCGACCACCTGCCCGTCGTCCTCGACCGGATAGGAGTTGAAATCGTCGGTCTCGAACATCGCACTGAGCTCGAGCAAGTCGCGCTCGCGCTGCACCGTCTTGACGTTGCGCGTCATGTAGCCGTCGACGGTCTGTTCAAGAAATTTGTACACGGCGCGTCCTCCTCGATTCGATTCCGGCCGGCCGTCAGCGCGACAGCAGCACGCTGCGGGCAGTCTGCGTGACCAGATATTGGGTTACGCCGCCCAGGATCAGTTCACGAAATCTCGAATGACCGTAGGCGCCCGCCACGATCAGGCCGGCATCGACGTCGCCCGCGACCTTCTCCAACTGCGCGGCGGCGGTCTCGTTCCGGCCGCCTTCGCAGACGCGCGCCGTCGCGGTGACGCCATGTCGGGCGAGCCAGGCGGCAACGTCGGTGACGCCGGCCGTCACGACCGCGCGGTCCTCGTCGCGCTCGGGAATCGTGGCGATGGTGACGTCCCTCGCCTTGCGCAGCATCGGCAGCGCATCGGCCACCGCCCGCCGCGCCTCCGGCGTGTCCTTCCACGCCACCAGCACGCTGCGCAGGTCGAGCCAATTGACCCGGTCGGGGACGACGAGGAGCGGTCGGCCCGCCTGCATCACCAGGTCCTTCGGGCTTGCGAGCGCGAAAGCGTCGGAGAAGGCCGGGCTCTGCCCGCCGCTGACGACGATATCGGCGCAGCGCACCTGCGCCAGGGCGAATCGGGCCGGAAAGTCCATGGCGCTCCGCCACTCCACATGTCCGCCGCGATTCTTGGTCGCGGCACGGAATTGCGCCTCGAGGCCGGCCAGCCGCCGCTTGACGGAAGCTTCACCCTCGTCGATCAGAGCTTGCGCCTCGGCGCCGTCGGTGAAATAGAGCGGCGGTGCGAACTGTGCCGCGGCGACCCCGACGATGGCCGCCTCGAATCGCTCGGCGAGCTCGCCGGCCACCTGGAGGCGCGCCTCGTTGGACTGGTCGAGCGCCAGGCAGACCATCACCGTCGCGTATGTCATCGGAATTCTCCAGTGCAGAAACTCTGGTGAAATCTACGCCTGCCTCCGCACTTGGGGATGAGATAGATCAAGGAGGCCGCCGGCGCCCGGCTTGCCGCCAATCGGCCAGCGACAGAACTTGCCACCGACCCGGCCTTGGGCGACATTAGGGGAGCGGTAACGGCGTCCGGAGCCGCCGCCATCAGGATAGGAGCATCATTTGTCGCCGACCCGCGTAACGCACTCGCAGGACGACGGTCGGGGCGAACGTTTTCGCGTTCCGATCGAAGGGTTTGGCGTCGGCACGTGGGATCTCGACCTTGCCACGCGGGAGTTGGACTGGTCCGATACCGCCAGGGCCCTGCTCGGCGTCGAACCCGGTCAGCCGGCGAGCTACGAGCTCTTCCTGTCGCGCCTTCAACCTGCGGACAGAGAGCGGGTCGAGAGCGCAGTCAAGCGTGTCTCCGAGCGCGGCGGCAGCTTCGACGTGTCTTTCCGGGTCGCGAATGCCTCCGGCAGCGGGCAGTGGATTCGCGCCCGGGCCGGGCTCATTCGGGACGAAGCCGGCGCGGCTCGTCATCTCACCGGCATCTTTCTCGACGTCGACGAGGAAAAGCAGGTCGAGGAAGCACTGCGCACGCGCGAGACCCACCTCCGCTCCATTCTCCAGACCATTCCCGACGCCATGATCGTGATCGACGGCCACGGCGTCATGCAGTTGTTCAGCACGGCCGCGGAGCGCCTGTTCGGCTGGTCCGAGGACGAGGCGATCGGCCAGAACGTCAGCATCCTGATGCCGGAGCCGGATCGCACCCGCCACGACAGCTACATCGCCCGCTACCGCAGCACGAACGATCCCCATATCATCGGTATCGGCCGTATCGTCACCGGCAGGCGCCGCGATGGCACGACGTTTCCGATGCACCTGTCGATCGGAGAGATGGAATCCGGCGGCGAGCCCTATTTCACGGGGTTCGTCCGCGATCTCACCGAGCACCAGCAGACCCAGGCCCGGCTCCAGGAATTGCAGTCCGAGCTCGTCCACGTTTCGCGGCTGACCGCGATGGGCGAAATGGCCTCAGCGCTCGCCCACGAGCTCAACCAGCCGCTGGCTGCGATCAGCAACTACATGAAGGGCTCGCGGCGGCTGCTCGCCGGCAGCACCGACGCGAA
>RXJC01000676.1 GCA_003963435.1 Bradyrhizobiaceae bacterium
GGCAATGCCGAGGCAGGCGGCGAGAAAGGTGCACGCCGCGCTGGTCAGGCCGCGCACGCGGAGACGGTCGCTCTCGTGGACGATGACGCCGGCTCCGAGGAAACCGATGCCAGTCAGGATGCCCTGGATCACACGGCTCGCCGCATCGGTAAGCTTGCCCGGCTCGGCGAACTCGACCGCGAGCAGCACGACGGTTGCGGTGGAGAGCCCGACGATGCCGAGCGTCTTCAGCCCGATCGGCTTGCCGTGGAGGTCGCGGTTCAGGCCGATCGCACTGCCGGCGAGCGTCGCGCTTCCAAGGCGCAGCAGAATTTCGGGCCAATCCAGTTCGGTCATGTCGCGTCCGTCGCTTCGTCGGCCCGCGTCCCATGAGATCGTCAAGGGTCGGAAAGCCGGCTTCGAGCCGGCAAAGCATAGTCCATGCGCGCGAGACGCTCCAGAGGCGCCGGAAGATCGCGTCCCCCGACGCAGCGCGGTGCTTCTTCAGCGTTGGATGCGGTTTACCGCAGCGGCTTCTTCAAGAGCGAGAAGCGGTCGGGATCGAGCCCCATCGAGGGCTGCAGCATCGGGGCCTCGACGCTGGAGAGCGTCTTGGCGGGCGGGGCCGAGAATACCGGGTCGTTCGGGACGTCGCGCTGCGAGGTGGCGCCGCGCCAGCGCTCGAGCACCGCACTGACGAAATGCATGTCGTGGCCGGACGTGACGGACGGCACGCTCGAGATGGTGGCTTCGCCGCGCGGCAATTGATGCGGCGGCACCTCCTTGAAGCGCAAGCGCGTCGGCAGCGCGACGCCTTCGCCGAAGGCCAGCACCTCACGCGTGCCGAGCGAGGGCACGAAGGAGAGCAGGTTCGCTGCGGCGTCCGACACCGCAGCGCGCAGCAGCGCCTGGTCGCGCTCGTTGGCAAGACGCATCGTGAACAGCGTGTTGCACTGGGAGATGATGGTGGCGTCGAGCTCGGCCGGACGCTGGGTGATGAGGCCGAGATAGACGCCGTATTTGCGGCCTTCCTTGGCGATGCGCGACACTGCCTTGCGGGTCGGCCCGAAGCCGATGTTGCGGTCGGCGGAGGCGTAACGATGCGCTTCCTCGCACACGAACAGCAGCGGCGAGACGCCGTCGCTCCACAGGCCGAAGTCGAAGGCCATGCGGCACAGCACCGAGACGACGGAATCGATGACTTCCGCCGGAAAGCCGGCGAGCTGCATCACCGTCATCGGCTTGCCGTTCGCGGGCAGGCGGAACAGATGGCTGATGACCTCGGCCATGGTGTCGCCGCCGACATTGGCGTTGTCGAACATGAAGGCGTAGCGCGGGTCGTTGCGCACGGCCTCGATGCGCGAGATCAGCTTGTGATAGATGATGCGCGAGGAGCGGTTTTCCAGCTTGCCCATGCGCTCGTCGATCAGCGACATCAGGTCGACCAGGCGATAGGGCACCGGCGTGTCGACGGTGTAGCCGATCTGCTTGGGATCGATGCGCTTGAGGCCGATGCGGTCGGCATTCTGGTACTGGGTGTAGACGCCCTTGGCGAGCGGGATCACCTCGGCGAGGATGTCGAGCTCCTCGGGCACGCCGGCGCGGCCGCCGAACAGCACGTCGACAATTTCCTCGAAATTGAACAGCCAGAACGGCAGCTTCAGGTTCCGCGGGTTGAGCACCAGCGCGCGGTCGCCGAAGCAGCGGCCATATTCGTTGTGTACGTCGAGCAGGAAGATGCGCAGGTTCGGCCGCGCCTTCAGGATCTCGTTGAGCAGCAGCGACACGCCGGTGGATTTGCCGACGCCGGTCGATCCCAGCACCGCAAAATGCTTGGACAGCATTTCCTCGACATCGACATAGGCGATGACCGAGCGGTCCTGTTGGAGGAAACCGACATTGATCTGGTCCGAGCCGGTCGGCGCGTAGATCGTGCGCAGCTCCTGGCTGGTGATCAGATCGACCGCGTCGCCGATGGTCGGATAGTTGGTGACGCCACGTTGGAATTTCGGCTTGTCGGCGGCGTTGAGGATCTCGCCGAGCAGGTCGACCGAGGCGACCGCGATATAATTGTCGCTGCTCGACAGGTTCTCGCAGGACACCTCGGTGATCATCGCGACGATGACCGAGCTCGAGCTGCGAATGCTGACGAAGCGACCGACGGTCGCCCGAACTTCCGAGATCGGCATCTGGCTTTCCGCCAGCAGCCCGACCCGGGCGAGCGATCCGCGAACCGAAATCACGCGTCCAAAGGATGTCACGATGATTGAACCTGGCAAGAGCAAGAGATTTGCTCCCGACTATGCGGGGCGGTCGCTGGACAAACGGTTAAGCGGCAAGCGCGCTCGCTCCGTTAAATCCGCGGTAATTCGGTCAGGAGCTTTGTCGCCAATGCACCTTTGCGGGCAAAATTGGCAGGAAAATGCTGCAGTTCCAGGCGGTTGGAGCCAAGAGCAGTTAAGGAATACTTTACCATCCGGTCAGGCTTGCCCTCCGTTCGAAGGGGGCGGTCGCGCCGGCCGGGGCGCCGCTGGCCGCAGACGGGGCGGTGGATTTGTTGACGGGACCTAATCATTTGTACATTAGTACAAATGAACTCGTCGCCGTTGGCGCCGCGCTGACGGGCGCGACTTTGTGGCCTGCGTCCCACCGCGCCGTCCCGTCAGGTGGATCGCAGTCACCTCCAGGAGGAAAACATGCAGCCCGAACCGATCCTCGATCTCGCCCATCTCGGGCATATGGAGCTGCTGACGCCCAAGCCCGACGAAAGCCTGAAATTCTTCGTCGACGTCATGGGCATGACCGTCAGCGGGCAAAAGGGCGAGTCGGTGTACTTGCGCGGCTGGGACGATTACGAGCGCTATTCGCTCAAGCTGACGGCCTCGAAGACCTCGGGCATGGAGCACATGGCGCTGCGCGCGCGCAGCCAGCAGGCGCTGGAGCGGCGCGTCGCGGCGCTGAAGGGCTCCGGTTTCGACATCGGCTGGATCGACGGTGACATGGGGCAGGGCCCGACCTTCCGCTGCCGCGATCCCGATGGGCACATCGTCGAGCTCTATTACGAGACCGAATGGTATCAGGCTCCGCCGGAGCTCAAGCCCGCGCTGAAGAACCAGGCGCAGCGTTTTCCCGCGCGCGGCGTCAATGTCCGGCGGCTCGATCACCTCAACTGCCTCGCCGTCGACATCAAGGCCAACCGCGAGTTCTTCGAGAATTATCTCGGCTGCCGGCTCACCGAGCAGATCGTGCTTAATGACGGCCGGGAAGCGGCGATGTGGCTGACGATGTCGAACAAGAGCTACGACTTCGCCTATTCGCTCGACCATTCCGGCGTGCCGGGCCGCTTCCATCACGTCACCTACGCACTCGACAGCCGCGAGGAAATCCTGCGCGCGGCGGATATCTTCCTGGAGAACGGGATCCACATCGAGACGGGCCCGCACAAGCACGCGATCCAGCAGACCTTCTTCCTCTACGTCTACGAGCCCGGCGGCAACCGCGTCGAGGTTGCCAACGCCGGCGCGCGCCTCATCCTCGCGCCCGACTGGAAGCCGATCGTGTGGACCGAGGAGGAGCGCAAGAAGGGCCAGGCCTGGGGCCTGAAGACGATCGAGTCCTTCCACACCCACGGCACGCCGCCGGTGGAGGTGAAGCAGCACGGCTAACCTTGTGGCTCCTGACGTTTCATTCAGCGTCATTCCGGGCTCGCCGCTTCGCATCGCCCCGAAATGACTAGTGGGTTGAGCTGCGCACGCGTGCAATGGTTTCGCGCACGCCGGTCCACGCCGGCTTGTCCGGCGCGAACTGCTTGCGCAGGAAGCCAATAAGCTCCTCGACCTGCGCATCGCTCATGCTGTTCCTGAATGCCGGCATATAGCCAAGGTCGCTGGAGACTGGCTCGGCAATGCCGTGCAGGATCACCTGCACGAGATTGTCCGCCTTGGCGCTGTGAATATTGCTGTTGAGCGCGAGCGAGGGCCGGCTGCCGAACAGCGGCAGGCCGCCGACCTCGTGGCAGACGGCGCAGGCGCCCTGGTAAAGGCGCGCCCCGGTGGAGGAGGCGACGCTAACCTGGGTTGCGCTCTCGAGTTTCGCTGCGAGAACAGGCGCATCGGCCGCGGCCTCACCGAACGAGCTGAGATAGACCGCCATCGCCCGGATGTCCTGGTCCGGCAGG
>RXJC01000081.1 GCA_003963435.1 Bradyrhizobiaceae bacterium
AGATGAAGGATGCTTACGATGTTCACCCGCAGAGCCGCATTGATCGGCGCCGCCGCAACCGCTCTGATGTTGGCGACCCCCGCATTGGCTGCCGACGATCTCAAACTGCCGCGTCAGAAGATCGAGCTGGTCGCGCCGCCCTTCGTGCATGCGCACGAGCAGGCCACCAAGCAGGGACCGAAGATCCTCGAATTCACGCTCACGATCGAGGAGAAGAAGGTCGTGATCGACGAGAAGGGCACCACCTTCCAGGCGATGACCTTCAACGGCTCGATGCCGGGCCCGCTGATGGTCGCGCATGAGGGCGACTACGTCGAAGTGACGCTGGTCAATCCCGCGACCAACACCATGCCGCACAACATCGACTTCCATTCGGCGACCGGCGCGCTCGGCGGCGCCGCGCTGACGCTGGTCAATCCCGGAGAGCAGGTCGTGCTGCGCTGGAAGGCGACCAAGACCGGCGTGTTCGTCTACCATTGCGCCCCGGGCGGCCCGATGATTCCCTGGCACGTCGTCTCCGGCATGAACGGCGCCGTGATGGTGCTGCCGCGCGACGGACTGAACGACGGCAAGGGCCACGCGCTGAAATACGACAAGATCTACTATATCGGCGAGCAGGACATGTACGTGCCGCGCGACGAGAAGGGCAACTTCAAGTCCTACGACTCGCCGGGTGAAGCCTTCACCGACACCGAAGAGGTGATGAAGAAGCTGATCCCCACTCACGTCGTGTTCAACGGCAAGGTCGGCGCGCTCACCGGCAAGAATGCCCTGACCGCCAATGTCGGCGAGAACGTGCTGATCGTGCATTCGCAGGCCAATCGCGACAGCCGCCCGCATCTGATCGGCGGCCACGGCGACTATGTCTGGGAGACCGGCAAGTTCGGCAATGCACCCGAGGTCGGGCTCGAGACCTGGTTCATCCGTGGCGGCTCGGCGGGAGCTGCGCTGTACAAGTTCCAGCAGCCCGGCATCTACGCCTACGTCACGCACAATCTGATCGAGGCCGCAGACCTCGGCGCCACCGCGCACTTCAAGGTCGAAGGCAAGTGGAACGACGATCTGATGACCCAGGTGAAGGCACCTGCCGACATACCGGCTGCCAAGACCAACTAAACGCGACGAGGGGCCGGTCATCACCGGCCCCTTCTTCCCTTGGGGAATGACAATGCTGATCGCATTCAAGCTCAAACTGGCATTCGCCTGTGCCGCCGGGCTCGCAGGTCCGCTCGCGGTCGCGCCGCTGGTCTCGACCATGGCGGTCCGCGGCACGGCCGGGGAGCCAGCGATCGTCAGAATCGCGCCGGGCAGCGTGTCCTACCGCGAGGCCGGCGACTTCACACGCGGCGGGCAGCAGGCGGAAGCGCCGCTGCACGCGATCCATGTCGACCGGCCGCTGCACATCATGCGCAATCAGGTCTCGTCCTCCGACTATCAGCTTTGCGTGCAGGACGGCGCCTGCCGCGCGCTCGATCGCGACGTCGCGGTCGCGCCCGATCGCCCCGCGGTGCAAGTGAACTGGCACGACGCCGAGGCCTATGCGGGCTGGCTGTCGCGCAAGACGGGCCGCCATTACCGCCTGCCGAGCGATGCGGAATGGGCCTTTGCCGCCGGCTCGCGTTTCAAGGACGATGGTGTCGCGGTCGATGTAAACGATCCTTCAAAGCGCTGGATCAGCCGCTATGAGCGCGAATCCGAACGCGACCTCTCCGACACCACGGCCTATCCGTTCGGCAAGTTCGGCCCGAACGAGCACGGCGTCGAAGATCTCGCCGGCAATGTCTGGGAGTGGACCTCGACCTGCTTCGTGCGCTCGCGCGTCGACGAGGCCGGCCATGCCGGCCGCCCGACCGTGAACTGCGGCGTGCGCGTCGCCGAGGGCGCGCACCGCGCCTATGTCACCGATTTCATTCGCGATGCCCGCGCCGGCGGCTGCGCCCAGGGCGTGCCGCCCGCCAATCTCGGCTTCCGCCTGGTGCGCGAGGAGACGTCGTGGGTGGCGAGCGTGTCGGCAAGATGGGGCAAGGTGTGGGCGGCGAGGTCGTAGGCAGAACCATCGCCATGTAGCCCGGATGGAGCGAGGCAATCCGGAATCCTTCCGAGGTGACAGCCTGGATTGCTTCGTCGCAAGGGCTCCTCGCAATGACGGTGTCGCGACGGCGTGCGTCCCCTCACCCAAAATAAAATGGCCGGGACGAAGCCCGGCCATTTGCATTCATGACAAACCTACTACGCTACGTGTTCTTCAGCGCGACGCGGAATTCGGCTTCGGTCTTGGACTTGACCTCGTCGAGCGTGACGCCGTCGGCGAGCTCGATCAGGGCCATGCCGCCGTCACCGTGCTTGTCGATGGTGAAGACGGCGAGATCGGTGACGACCATGTCGACCACGCGCTCGCCGGTCAGCGGCAGATTGCACTTCTTCAGGAGCTTTGCGCCGTCCTTGGCCGAATGCTCCATCACCACGATGACGCGCTTGACGCCGGCGACGAGGTCCATCGCGCCGCCCATGCCCTTGACCATCTTGCCGGGGATCATCCAGTTGGCGAGATCGCCGTTCTGGGCCACCTGCATGGCGCCGAGGATCGACAGGTCCATGTGGCCGCCGCGGATCATGCCGAAGGAGTCCGCGCTCGAGAAATAGGAGGTCGAGGGCAGCTCGCTCACCGTCTGCTTGCCGGCGTTGATGAGATCGGGGTCTTCCTCGCCCTCATAGGGGAACGGACCCATGCCAAGCATGCCGTTCTCGCTCTGCAAACTGACGTCCATACCGTCGGGAATGTAGTTCGAAACCAGCGTCGGGATGCCGATGCCGAGATTGACGTAATAGCCGTCGCGCAATTCCTTCGCGGCGCGCGCGGCCATCTGTTCACGGGTCCAGGCCATCAGATTTCAACTCCAGTGCCGGCCGGCGCCGCATTGGTCGGACGCGGGCGAGTGTTGCGGAATTCGATGCGCTTTTTGGCCGTGCCGACCTCGACGATGCGCTTCACGAAGATGCCGGGCGTGTGAATGTGGTCGGGATTGAGTTCACCGGCCGGAACCAGATGCTCGACCTCGGCCACCGTGATCTTGGCGGCGGTCGCCATCATCGGGTTAAAATTGCGCGCGGTCTTGCGGTAGATCAGGTTGCCGGCGGTGTCGCCCTTCCAGGCGTGCACGATGGCGAGGTCGGCGAACAGGCCGCGCTCCATCAGATATTTCTCGCCGTCGAATTCCTTTACTTCCTTGCCTTCGGCGATCAGCGTGCCGACGCCGGTCTTGGTGTAGAAGGCCGGGATGCCGGCGCCGCCGGCGCGGATGCGCTCGGCCAGCGTGCCTTGCGGATTGAATTCGAGTTCCAGCTCGCCGGCGAGGAACTGCTGGGCGAACAGCTTGTTCTCGCCGACATAGGACGAGATCATCTTCTTGATCTGACGGGTTTCGAGCAGGCGGCTGAGCCCGATGCCGTCGACGCCGGCATTGTTGGAGACGACGGTCAGCCCCTTGACACCGGATTCGCGGATCGCGTCCGACAGCTCCTCGGCGATGCCGCAGAGGCCGAAGCCTCCCGACATGATCATCATGTTGTCTTTCAAAATGCCTGACAGAGCCGACTTTGCGTCGGGATAGACCTTGTTCATGCAAATAACCTTCGACTGAACCTTCGGCTTGGAGGCGTCGCGCCCTATTGGCGGCGATTATTAGGCGAAATCCTCCAAAGCCGTCAATGATACGGGGTTCTCCGCTCCGCCCCCGGGTGATAGAAGCTGCCCACACCGTGGGCATAACCGCGCCGCGGCCTTGAAAGCGTCAAGAAAACCCATCAAGTTGCGGGGGTTGGGTGTGGGCGCGCGGGTTTCCCGACCCGCCCTACCGGCTCCAACGACCAACCCGATCAGGACATGCCATTGACCATGGCCCAAGGAATGAAGCGCCTCGGGACGCCGATCGCGGCGCTGCTCGCCCTCGCGCTGATCGCCCTGATCGCGACCTCATGGCTCATCAATCGCGACGCGCTGCGCATGGCGGTCGAGGCGCAGATCCGCGACGTCACCGGGCTCGATCTCAGTGTCGCAGGCAACATCGACATCTCGGTGCTCCCGGCGAGCTACATCTCCTTCCACGACGTTCGCCTCAAAGGCGGCGGCAGCAGCGATTCCGCGCTCCATGTCGACGTGCTCACCGCCAATCTGCGGCTGCTGCCGCTGCTGCTGCAGCGGTTCGAGATCGCCGACCTGGCGCTGTTGCGGCCGCGCATCCA
>RXJC01000220.1 GCA_003963435.1 Bradyrhizobiaceae bacterium
ATGGTGGTGCGCCGCGAGGGCGGCAGCCTCACCACCTACGTTCACACCGGCACCGGCAACTATCACCCGGTCACCGCGCGCATCTACACCGACCTCTCCTATTTCACCTCCGATCCGACCATCGGTCGCGACGCCGCGCGCGTGTTCAATTTCATCACCGGCTATGCCGCGCCGAGCGATCTGGAAAAGATGGCGGTGTCGCCGCTGACCCTGCGCAAGCGCATCATCGAGCACATCCAGGGCGAGACCGCGCACGCCAAGCACGGCCGGCACGGTTCGGTCTGGATGAAGATGAATGCGCTGGTCGACCCTGACATCATCGACGCGCTCTACGAGGCCTCCCAGGCCGGCGTGCAGGTCGAGCTCGTGGTGCGCGGTATCTGCTGCCTGCGCCCCGGCATCCCCGGCCTGTCCGAGAACATCCGCGTCAAGTCGATCATCGGACGCTTCCTGGAACACGGCCGAATCTATTGCTTCGGCATGGGCCAGGGTCTGCCGAGTGCCAAAGCGGCTGTGTATATCTCCTCCGCCGACATGATGCCCCGCAACCTCGACCGTCGCGTCGAGGTGCTGTGTCCGCTGCAAAATCCGACGGTGCATCAGCAGGTTCTCGAACAGATCATGGTCGCGAACCTGAAGGACAACGAGCAGAGCTGGCAGTTGTTGCCGGACGGGTCCTCAACGCGTATGAAGGCCGCGAAGGGCGAGGAGCCTTTCAACGTCCACAACTACTTCATGACAAATCCGAGTCTGTCTGGCCGTGGAAAGTCGCTCAAGGAATCCTCGCCGCGTCGTCTCACGCGCCGGAACGAACGCCATCAATCCTGATCGGGGATGTTCGACGTGAAGCGGCCGCGCAAGCGCGGCTCGAGCGTCGCGGTCATCGACATCGGCTCCAACTCGGTCCGTCTCGTCGTCTACGAGGCGTTGGCACGGAGCCTTATTCCGATCTTCAACGAGAAGACGCTGTGCGGACTCGGGCGCGAGGTGCAGAGCACCGGCCTGCTCGCCCCCGACGCCGTCGACAAGGCGCTGACCTCGCTCAAGCGCTTTCGCGCGTTATGCCGCGTGATGCAGGTCGGGCGCGTGTTCGCGATCGCGACCGCGGCCTGCCGCGACGCCTCCAACGGGCCCGACTTCATCGCCAAGGCCGAGCGCATCTGCGCCGTTGAGATCGAGATCCTGTCGGGCCCGCGCGAGGCGCGGCTGTCGGCGCTCGGCGTGATTTCCGGAATCCACCACCCCGACGGCATCGTCGGCGACCTCGGCGGCGGCTCGCTCGAATTGATCGACGTGCGCAGGAACAGCGTGCGCAGCGGCGTGACGCTGCCGCTCGGCGGGCTCGCGCTGCAGGATCTCGCGCACAAATCGCTCAAGCGCGCCGATCGCATCGTGCGCGAGGAGCTCGACGAGGTGCCGCAGCTCACCGCAGGCCGCGGCCGCACCTTCTACGCGGTCGGCGGCACCTGGCGCGCGCTCGCGCGCATTCACATCATCCAGAGCGGCTATCCGCTCCAGGTGATGCACGGCTATTCGCTGTCCGCGGCGGAGGCGCTCGACTTCTCCCGCCGGCTGCGGCGCCTCGCGGCCGCGGACATGCTCGCCGACATCGAGAGCGTTGCCGATGCGCGTCGCCCGCTCCTCACCTACGCGGCCCTGGTGCTCGAGCACATCATCCGGGTGGCGAAGCCCAAGACCATCGTGTTCTCGACCTTCGGCGTGCGCGAGGGCCTGCTGCACGAGAAGCTGGCGGAGGCGGAACGCAACAAGGACGGCCTGATCTGCGCCGCGGAAGAGCTGAACCAGCTGCTGTCGCGTTCGGCCAAGCACGCCCACGAGCTGATCGCCTGGACCGATCGCCTGGCGCGCGTGGTCAAGCTGCGCGAAACCGAGGAGGACCGGCGGCTGCGCCACACCGCGTGCCTGCTGTCCGACATCGGCTGGCGCGTGCATCCCGATCACCGCGGCGAGCAGACGCTGAGCCTCGTCGTCAACGGCAATTTCGGCGCGATCACCCACACCGAGCGCGCTTTCGTCGGCCTGTCCGTGTTCTATCGCTATGCCGGCCTCAGCGAGGAAAACCAGCCGCCGGCCACGATGCAGGAGCTGATGACGCCGGCCCAGCTCGAACGCGCGCGCCTGCTCGGCGCTGCGTTCCGTGTCGCGCATCTGATCTCGGCGGCGCGTCCGGGCGTGCTGCCGGCCACGCATTTCCGCAGCCAGGGCCGCAAGCTGATGCTGGTGTTCGAGCACCGCCTCGGCGACCTCGTCGCCGATCGCGTCGGCAGCCGCTTCCGTCAGCTCGCCCGCCTCATCGGTCGCGCCGGTTCGATCGTGCGGCGCTGATAAACAGGAACAGCGGGTCAGCGAGCGATTAGCCCGCAGCTGCCGTCCAATCGCGGCCGCCCTCCGGCGCGACGATAGCTTTCAGTCCGCCGAGTTCGGACTCGGCAAGACTTAGCTGCCATCCATAGGCACTGAGCACGTCCTGGACGATCGCGAGACCGAGGCCGGCCCCTTCGCCGCGCTCATCCAGCCTTGCGCCGCGTTGGAGCACGCGCGCACGTTCGGCAGGCGCGATGCCCGGGCCATCGTCCTCGACCGTGATCGTCGGGTTCGCGGCATTCGCGCCAATGCGCACCTGGCTTTTGGCGTGGCGGGCGGCGTTTT
>RXJC01000465.1 GCA_003963435.1 Bradyrhizobiaceae bacterium
TAGAAATCGCGGGGGCCGGCCTCGGCGAGATGCGACAGCGTCGCCTTCAGGGCGTCCTGCGGCAGCCGCGTCTCGGCCTTGATGCCCCACGGCGCGGTCGGCGGCAGGCCGTCCTTCAAGTAGGCCGCCGCGCTGGCGGGATAGCGCCTGAGATCGGCGGCCGAGCCGGAGATCGTCACCGTGGTCCACCAATCGACCAGCAGGCCTTCACCGGCGAGCTGAGCTGCAGGGGCGACCAGATCCTTCCACGGCATCCTGGCGTAGCGGCGATGCGCCTCTTCCATGCCGGCAACGACGCCGGGCACGGCAATCGAGCCGGGGCCATGGATGTTGCGATCACCCTTCACCCGCGGCCACGGGAACAGGTCGGAGGCCGCGCCTTCGCCGCTGAGAGGATAGTCGGCAGCGCGCAGGCTCTGCGGCGCGCACATGCCATAATCGATCACCTCGGTGCGATTTTCCTTGGCGCGGTAGAGCACCATCGCGCCGCCGCCGCCGATGCCGCTATTCCAGGGCTCCAGCACGTTCAGCGCCATGGTCGTTGCCACGATCGCATCGACGCAGTCGCCGCCCGCCGCCAACACCTGCGCCCCGACTTCGGCCGCCCGTCGCGATTGCGAGGCGACGATGCCGCCCTTGGACGTGACGGCGGGCTTGCGGACGGTTTGGTTGAGGCTGAACTGGTGAGGCATGATGTCGTCTTGATCTCTGGATTCAGTTGCTTCGTTGCACTGAGGTTTGTTGAAGCTCCGCGATTGGCGAAGCCGGCGGACAATGGCACATTGCGGCCAACCAGAACATCGAAAGGGAGGCGCGGCATGGCTGGTGTGAAACAGGCGCGGGATGGCGCGGTCGGGATTCTGACGCTGGACGAGCCCGCCAGCCTCAACGCGATGACGCCGGACCTGCTCGGCGCGCTTGCCGCCGCTGTCGCCGGGATGACCGGGGATGAAGGTATCCGCGCGCTGATCCTCACCGGCGCCGGGCGCGGATTTTGCTCAGGACAGAATTTGAAGGCATCGGAAGCGCTCGGCGAGGACATCGCGGCCGGCGTGATGCGGTTCTACTGGCCGGCCTTCAAGGCCTTGCGCGAGTGCCGCGTGCCGGTGGTCGTCGCCGTCAACGGTGTCGCCGCCGGCGGCGGCTTCAGCCTGGCCATGGCCGGCGACATGATCGTCGCCGCGCGGTCCGCGAGCTTCATCCAGGTGTTCAGCCGCATCGCGCTGGTGCCGGATCTCGGCTCGACCTGGCTGTTGCCCCGGCTGATCGGCCGGCAGCGCGCGCTCGAGCTGATGCTGCTGAACGAGCCGCTGACGGCCGAGCGCGCCCAGGAGATCGGCCTGGTGCGGCAAGTCGTCGACGACGCCAAGCTGATGGACGAGGCGCTGGCCCTGGCGCGGCGCCTCGCCGAGGGTCCGACGCGGGCCCTGGTGGCAACGCGCCTGCTGGTCGAGGAGAGCGAGCACGCCACCTATGAGGCTCAATTCCGCCGCGAGATCGAGCTGCAGGCCACCATCCGCAAGAGTGCCGACGCTGTCGAGGGGCGCAACGCCTTCGTCGAGAAGCGCAAGGCGAAGTTTACGGGGAAGTGAGGTGGGGTGGTTGCCCTAGCTCCGTCATGGCCGGGCTTGTCCCGGCCATCCACGTGCTTTCGTGGTAGCCAAGACGTGGATGCCCGGGACAAGCCCGGGCATGACGAAGGAAAGAGGGAGCTTTACGAGGAAGCCCTCAGAGCCCGCGGTTCAGCCGGCTGGACTGATACTTGGCGCGCCATTTCGGGCCGGGCCCGCGCATATAGTGAAGCTCGGGGCGGTAGGGGTCGCCGGCCACTTGGCGGCGACGAAGCTCAGAGGGTGGCGAAGAAGGCTCAATGAGGCAATCAACACGGCATCACCTCAATGCGGCTTGCCGAGCATGGCGGTGAAGGGGAGGTCGAAAATCTCCTCGCCGTCGTCGTCGCTGACATGGATCACCCAGTCGCGCCAGTCTTCGTTGCTCGGCGTCAGGATCATCGACCGCATGATCTGAGAGGCACGGTCGCGCGCCTCGGTGAGATTGGAGACGGCGGTGCCGTAGCGGTCGATCAGCGTGCCCTCGGTGTTGGAGCAGTGGAAATAGACCTGGACCATATGCGCCTCCTGGCGGAGCAATCGGGATGGCAAACCGATACCATCCGAAGCCTTCGTGAAACATTCGGGTCGATCCCGGTGAGGGAATCTACGGAGATTGGTCGGCACGAGGATCGTTACAGGTTTAATCACAGGCGAGTGATGTTCGACTGGACTGCGTTTGGGCGTCATGGAACACCTTTTCGCGGGAAGTCTGGGGGGCCGCAGTGAGCTACTTCACATCTGGGAGGCTGCGCGCATTTGCAGGAGCGCTTGTTGTGGTGCTCGGGCTCATTTCGGCGGCGTCATCGGACCCGCTCCGCCGCAGCTTCTATGCCGTCGGCGCGGACACCTGCGGCAGCGGCGATCTCGCTTTTCCCAGGATCCAGCTCGACATGAAGGCCGGATTTTGCGCCGGGCTCGTTGCCAGCGAAGAGGATCGCCTCAAGTTTCCGCGGTCGATCGTCCAGCTGCCGGGCCGCGATCTGTTTGTGGTGGCCGACATGGGCGGCTGGGGTCGCGCCGACGGACGGCTGCTGCTGCTCGATCCGCGCGCGCCGCAGGGCGGGCGGCTCAGGGAGATTCTGACCGGAGTAGAATATCCGTTCGGCCTCGCGATCGGTCCGGACAGGAAGCTCTACGCCTCGACCGCCGAGACGATCTTCCGGTTCGATCCGCTCGCCGACGATCCACGCGCCACGGTCGAGATCATCATCCGTCACTTGCCCGGGCGCCGGATCACGCTGCCCGACGGCACAAGGGTCGAGGAGAGCGCGCATCCGCTCAAGCCATTCGTCTTCGACAGGAACGGGCGGCTGTTCGTCAATGTCGGCTCGCACAGCGATGACTGCATCACGCCGGCGCCGATCACGAAGCCCTGTGCGGCCGCCGAGGGCGCCTCCGCCATGGCCTCGATCTGGCTGTTCGCGCCGCCTGCGGGCGGGATCTTCCCGGCGTTGGAGCCGAACGATTCCGATCCGCCGCACATTGTCTATGCGCGCGGCCTGCGCAACTCGATGGCCCTGGTGCTGCATCCGAATTTCCCCGATGCCGGCTACGCCTTCCTGCAGGGCGAGAACGCCCGCGACCTGCCCGACATCTTCAAGCCGAACGAGGAGATCAACGCGATCGAACAGGGCAGGCACTACGGCTGGCCCTATTGCTACGATTTGTCGACGCCGAGCCCCGAGTTCAGGACCGTGCTGCAATCCGGAGTCTACAAGTCGCTCTGCACGGCAGGCGCGCTCTACAAGCCGCCGCTCTCGCTGCTGCCGCCGCACGGCGCCCCGCTGGCGATGCTCTATTATCACGGCGGCAAATTCCCGGAGCTGGACGGCAAGCTGCTGGTCGGCCTGCACGGCTACCGTCCGACCGGCAGCCGCCTGCTGATCTACGACGTCGATGACCACGGCTTCCCAAAGCCGAGCCCGGCGCCCGTGCGCTATCACGTCAGCTGCGCGGCCGAGCCGACGCGCAGTTTTCGGACCGACGCCGGCGAGGTCGCGGCCGCGCCGTTCGACGAGCTGATCGTGGGCTGGCACCGCGTCAACGGCGTGCGGCCGCAAGGTGCGCCGGTCGGCATGACGGTCGCCGAGGACGGCGCGATCTGGCTGGTCGAGGACAAGAACCAGAGCGTGATCCGCATCGATCGCGCCGCGGGCGAAGCGCCCGCGCCGCTGCCCTGCGACACCCGCAGCCAGGCGATGATCGACCAGCTCGCGGCCTTCGTTGCCGCAGATGCCCAGAACAGTGCCCGGCTGACCACACTGCGCAAAGGTCTCGTCGAGCCGCATTGCGTCGGCTGCCATTCCGATTTCGGCTTGAAGTCAGGTCAATCCGAAGCGGAGAAGGACAAGACCGTGCTCCGCTTCATGCTGGCGCAGGACGGCTGGATCTATCCGGGC
>RXJC01000594.1 GCA_003963435.1 Bradyrhizobiaceae bacterium
CAATGGCCGGGGCCGACCTGCCACAGATGCAGGTCGGTGACGCGGTCGTCGCCGACCTCCATGCGCGCGCGGATCACCCGCTCCAGCTTCTCGTCGGCGCGCACGTCGAGCAGCACCGCGCCCGACGACTTGACGAGGCCGAACGCCCAGCTCGCGATCACCGCACTGCCGATCAAGCCGACCGCGGGGTCGGCCCAGGTCCATCCCGACGACATGGCGACCGCGAGCGCGGCGATCGCCAGCACCGAGGTCGCGGCATCGGTCATGACATGGACATAGGCCGCGCGCAGATTGTTGTCGTGATGATGGTGGCGATGGCCGTGATGATCGTGGTCATGATCCCCGTGATCGTCATGCTCATGGCCGTGCGCGTGCCCATGATGGTGATGATCATGGCTGTCGCGCAGCAGCCAGGCGCTGGCGAGGTTGACGCACAGGCCGAGCGTGGCGACCGCGATCGCCTCGCCATAGACGATCGGCACCGGATTGATCAGCCGCAGCACGCTCTCGTAGGCGATCTCGACCGCGATCAGCCCCAGGATGATGGCGCTGGCGAAGGCGGCGAGATCTCCGAACTTGCCGGTGCCGAAGGTGAAATGCGCATTGCCCAGATGCCGCCGCGCGAAGCGATAGGCGAACGCCGCGATGCCGAGCGCCGCCGCATGCGTGCCCATGTGCCAGCCGTCCGCGAGCAGCGCCATCGAGCCGAACAGCGAGCCGGCGACGATCTCGCCGACCATCATCACCAGCGTCAGGACCACGACGAGCCAGGTGCGCCGCTCGTTCTCGTCGTGCTTCTCGCCCAGGAAAGCGTGGTCGTGGGTCCATTGCTCGATGGAATGGGAATGCATCGAATTCTCCAGGAGATTCCGGTCTGTTGAGGTCAGTATAGCCCGGCGGGCCGCACTTTTCGAAGCTCCAATCGCCCCTTCGGATTGACAGCGCTTCCTGGTTTCGCTGTAATCTGCGCCATGGGGATTTGAGCGATCTCCCCACGAGGCGACAGGCCCAAGCATCGCGTCCCGTTGGTTTCTTGCGAGGACGCAACATGTCACCATTCACGACCATTTCATCCGACAAATTGGCACGGCTGATCGGCACGGCCAACGCGCCTGTTCTGATCGACGTCCGCACCGAAGAGGACTTTGCCGCCGACCCGCGGCTTATTCCCGGCTCGATCAAGCTCAGCCACGAGACCGTCGCCGAATGGGGCGGCGACTTCGCCGGCCGTTCGGCCGTCGTCGCCTGCCTGCGCGGCGCCAAGCTGGCGCAAGGCACGGCCGCCTGGCTGAGGCAGTTCGGCGTTGACGCCGAAACCCTGGAAGACGGTTTCGAGGGCTGGAAGGCAGCCAGGCTGCCGCTGCTCGACACGCGCAAACTGCCGCCACGCGACGCCAGGGGGCGCACCGTCTGGGTCACGCGGGCGCGGCCCAAGGTCGACCGCATCGCCTGCCCCTGGCTGATCCGCCGTTTCGTCGACCCCAACGCGGTGTTCCTCTACGTGGCGCCGTCCGAGGTGGTCGCCGTCGGCGAGCGATTCAACGCAGCGCCCTTCGACATCGAGAACGTGTTCTGGAGCCACCGCGGCGAGCTCTGCACCTTCGACGTCATGATCGAGGAGTTCGGCATTGCCACCCCGGCCCTGCTGCGGCTGGCGACGCTGGTGCGCGGTGCCGACACCGCGCGGCCCGAGCTCGCACCGGAAGCCCCCGGCCTGCTCGCGGCCGCGCTTGGGCTGTCGCGGATGTATGACGACGACCTCGAACAGCTCGAGGCCGGCATGTTGCTGTACGACGCCTTCTACCGCTGGTGCCGCGATGCTACGGCCGAGACCCACAACTGGCCGACCAACAAGGTAAAGGCGTAATGGATACCCGTAACGTCCAAGCAGGAGCTGATGCCGGTCACGGCATCAGCTTCAACGAAGCCTTCCGCGTCTGGCTTCGCGTCGCATGCCTGAGCTTCGGCGGGCCCGCGGGCCAGATCGCGGTGATGCACCGCATCCTGGTCGAGGAGAAGAAGTGGATCTCCGAGGGCCGTTTCCTGCATGCGCTGAACTATTGCATGCTGCTGCCGGGCCCGGAGGCGCAGCAGCTTGCTACCTATGTCGGCTGGCTGATGCACCGCACCAAGGGCGGGCTGATGGCGGGCGGGCTGTTCATCCTGCCCGGCATCATCGCCATCATGGGCCTCAGCTACATCTACGCGGCCTACGGCAATGTCAGCTTCGTCGAGGCGCTGTTCTTCGGCCTCAAGGCCGCCGTGCTCGCCATCGTCGTCGAGGCCGTGGTGCGCGTCGGCAAGCGCGCGCTGAAGAACCGCATCATGGTCGCGCTGGCAGCCGCGGCCTTCATCGCAATCTTCTTCTTCGCGATGCCCTTCCCGATCATCATCATCGCCGCCGCCATCATCGGCTATGCCGGGGCGCGCAGCGGACGGCCGGAGTTTGCGCCGGCCGGTCACGGCCATGGCGGCGGCGCCGCCGCGATCGACAGCATGCTCGGCGACGCCGTGCCCGAGCACGTCCGCCCCGACACCGCGCGCGCGGTCCGCGTCGGTGCGCTGTGGCTGGCGCTCTGGCTGGTGCCGGTAGCGGTGTTGTTGCTCGCTCTTGGGCAGGGCAACGTCTTCAGCCAGATCGCGCTGTTCTTCTCCAAGATGGCGCTCGTCACCTTCGGCGGCGCCTATGCCGTGCTGGCCTATGTCGCCCAGCAGGCGGTCGAGCATTATCACTGGCTGAAGCCGCACGAGATGCTGGACGGCCTCGGCATGGCCGAGACCACGCCGGGCCCCTTGATCATGGTGCTGCAGTTCGTGGGCTTCATGGCGGCCTACCGCGACCCCAGCGGGCTGTCGCCGATGCTCGCGGCTACGCTCGGCGGCCTGCTCGCGACCTGGGTCACCTTCACGCCCTGCTTCCTCTGGATCTTCGTCGGCGCGCCCTATATCGAGCGCCTGCGCGGCAACACGGGATTGGCCGGTGCGCTCGGCGCGATCACCGCCGCGGTCGTCGGCGTGATCCTCAACCTCTCGATCTGGTTTGCGCTGCACACGCTGTTCCGCGAGACTGTGCCGG
>RXJC01000515.1 GCA_003963435.1 Bradyrhizobiaceae bacterium
TGCCCGCCATCCGCATCGCCGTCGGCAAAGCTCCGCTCATGGTCCACTCCAAAACGCTTGCATGCGCCGCGCCGCGCATATAGTTGTATGGTACAACTATATGCCGGGAGTCAAGATGGCCGAGCTTGCGTTGATCGACGACATCCGCGCCGCCTCGCGGTTGATGGTGCGCGAGCTCGGCTTCATGGATGCGACGGTGGCAGCCTCGGACTATCCGCCCTCGGCCGTGCACACCATCCTGGAGATCGGCATCCGCGGCCCGATGACGTCAGGCGAGCTCGGCGATTTCCTGCGCCTGGAGAAATCCAGCGTCAGTCGCCTGGTGCGCAAGCTGATCGATTGCGGCGAACTGCGCGAGACGCCGGACGAGAATGATGCACGCAGCAAGCTTCTGTCGCTGACCGCAAAGGGCCGCCGCACGCTGGAGGCGCTGCACGCCTTCGGCCGGCAGCAGGTGCGCGGCGCGCTGGCGACGCTGACCGAGGCCGAGCAGCGCAAGGTGCGCGAGGGCATGATGCTCTATGCGCGGGCGCTGCGGGCGAGCCGGGTGGAGGAGGTCTCGGAGCCCGGATAGTCCTCGTCATTCCGGGGCGGTCCGCAGGATCGAACCCGGAATCTCGAGATCCCGGGTTCGATGCGTTGCATCGCCCCGGGATGACCAACGCTCACTTCCCGAACTCTTCCCGCATCCTGGCCTGGATCTTGGCCATGCCGCCGAGCCAGCGGTCGTAATTCTCGGTCTTCTTGCGCATGTAGCCGAGCACCTGGGGGTGCGGCAGGATCAAAAACGTCTCCTGCTCGAGGCCGGCGAGCACGTCCTTGGCCACCTGCTCCGGCGTGAGGTCGCCGTCGCCGGATTGCGGGCCCTTCGGGATCGAGCGCAGCATGTTGGTGTCGACGCCCTGCGGGCAGAGGATCGAGACCTTGATGTTGTGCGCCTTGTGCGAGATCGCGAGGTTCTCGGCAAAGCCGACCGCGGCATGCTTGGTGGTGGAATAGGCGGGGCTGCCGACCTGCGACAACAGGCCCGCCGCCGAGATGGTGTTGAGGAAATAGCCGCCGCCGCGCGCCTTCATGCGCGGGACGAGATGCCGCGCCGCGTAGACATGGGCCATGACGTGGATCGCCCAGCTGCGCTGCCACGGCTCGTCCGAGGCGCCGCCGGCGTTCTCCGACATCGGATCGAAGCCGCCGCCGATGCCGGCGTTCGAGCAAAACAGATCAATGGGACCGAACTGCCGCTCGGTCTCCTCGATCACGTGCGCAATGTCCTTTTCCTGCGCGACGTCGCATTTGAAGGCCGCGCCGTCCACCATGGCGGCGACCGCCCTGGCATTGGCGGCGTCCATGTCCGCGACGACGACCTTGGCCGCGCCCGCGTTGTGAAAGGCCTCGCACAGCGCCTTGCCGATGCCGTTTGCGCCGCCAGTGACGACCACGACCTTGCCGGTCACCTGCATGCGACGTCTCCTCTTGCCTTATACCGCTTGAGATCCCGCCGCTTATTCCACGGCGCGGAGCTTGCTCAGCTCAACACGAGGTCGAGCACGGCGGTATAATGGCATGCCGCGCCGGCCAAGACAAAGCCGTGCCAGATCGCATTCTGGAAGCGCAGCCGCCGCCAGGCGTGGAAGATTACGCCGAAGCTGTAGAGCAGGCCGCCGGCCAGGATGAAGCCCAGCACCAGCGCGGGCAGCGCTCTGACCACGGCGTCGTAAAGCATCACGCCGCTCCAGCCCATGGCGAGATAGATGCCGACCGCGACGCGGTCGAACCGGCCGGGATAGACCAGCTTCAGCACGATGCCGAGAATGGCGACGCACCAGACGCCGGCAAGCAGCACCAGCGCGAACCCGCTGTCCTTCACTTCCAGGATGAACGGCGTGTAGGTCGCCGCGATCAACAGATAGATCGCGGAATGGTCGAACCGCCGCAGCAGCCATTTGGCCGGCGACACCGGCCAGAGATTATAGGTTGCCGACAGCACCAGCATCGAGAGCAGGCCGGCGACATAGATCGAGACGCCGACGATGTCGGTCGCATCGGCATAGATCGCCGTCAGCACCACCAGCACGGTCGCGGCAATGAGGCCGGAGAGCACGCCGATCGCGTGGATGATGCCGTCGGCGATAAGCTCGGCGCGGTCGTAATGCCAGCCGATTGCGTCGGCTGCAGCATGAACGGAGGTCGATGCAAGCTGTTTCAGTTGGAAGACGGTCATGGCAATCCGCAAGATCAGGTAATGCCCTCTTCTATCGGTCTATCGAGATCGGCGCGTCGTTCAAACGGCTGATTTCCCGATAAAGGCGGTGGAAGTATGGAGCTTGATTTTCCTTACGCAATTGCCACTTTTGTGAACGGACACACATCCCGCCCGCCCCCGATCCATTAACGTTCATATGGCATTCAGTTTCCAGGATATGGTCGAAGAAGCGCGGCTGTCCGCGCAGGCGCTGATCGACTATGGCGAGCACTTCTTCAATCCGACGGTAAGGCTCGGGGTCACCGGCCTGTCGCGGGCCGGTAAGACCGTGTTCATCACCGCGCTGATCCATGGCCTCACCCGCGGCGGCCGGTTTCCGGTGTTCGATGCCTATGCCTCGGGCCGGATTGCGCGGGCACATCTGGCCCCTCAGCCCGACGACGCCGTGCCGCGCTTTGCCTATGAGAGCCATCTGCGCGCGCTGCTGGAGGAGCGGCGCTGGCCGAGCTCGACCGTCGACATCAGCGAACTCCGGCTCGTCATCGACTATCAGCGCCCGAACGGCGCTGACCGCACGTTGACGCTCGACATCGTCGACTATCCCGGCGAATGGCTGCTCGACCTGCCGCTGCTGCA
>RXJC01000489.1 GCA_003963435.1 Bradyrhizobiaceae bacterium
TGCATGTGCTCGACCGGGCATTCCGTCGTCACCATTGCCGCCGCCTCGTGATACCAGAGGTCGCGCGTCGGGTTCATGTCGACCTTGCCGCCAGTGCGCTTGACCACGACGACCCAGTCGACGTCGTCGGCCTTGGCGAGCGCAGCATCGACATTGGCCTTCAGCGGCACCTTCTTGCCGCCGCGCAGGCCTTCGTCCGCGGTGATGATCACCTTGGATTTGCAGTCGTTGATGCGCTGGGCGAGGCTGTCGGGCGAGAAGCCCGCGAACACCACGGAGTGAATCGCGCCGATGCGCGCGCACGCGAGCATCGCGTAAGCCGCTTCCGGAATCATCGGCAGGTAGATGGTGACGCGGTCACCCTTCTTGACGTTGCGGGTGCGCAGGATGTTGGCCATCCGGCAGACCTCGTCGTGCAGCTCCTGATAGGTGATGTGCTTAGACTGTGAGGGATCGTCGCCTTCCCAGATGATCGCGGTCTGGTTGCCGCGCTTGGCGAGATGCCGGTCGATGCAGTTGTAGGCGACGTTGAGGATGCCGTCCTCGAACCATTTGATCGAGATGTTGCCGGGTGCGAACGAAACGTTCTCGATTTTGGTCGGCGCGTGCATCCAGTCGATGCGCTTGGCCTGCTCCGCCCAGAAACCGTTCGGGTCCGAGATCGAGCGGGCGTACATCTCCTTGTACTTGGCCTGGTCGACCCAGGCGCGCTTCGCCCACTCCCCAGGGACGTCGTAGATCTTCTCGGACATGCTTTCCCTCCACATACGGCAGGCCGAATGCTAGCGCCTGGCGAGCCGACTTGATCATTGACTGATTATGCGTCGGGCTAACCGGACCCGACAAGGAGCACAAGCTGGACCTTCGGCGGGCCGCCAGCCATGCGGAAGATCAAGGCCGCCTGACGCGACTGTCGCAGATCTGAAACAGGCGAGGCGCCCGCTCTGCCGTCTTTACGCAACCCTCCGGAAGAGGTCCGTGCAGAGCGCCCATGCGACGCTGGCGGTATCTTGAAACCGTCCCTCACTGATTCGGGACTCGCAATGCGGTTCGGAACACCCTAAATGGCCAACCCGGGTCCGAAGAGTCCCCTTGGAACAATCAGCAGAACAGCGGCATTGAACGGTAATAGACAGGGTCAAGGCTTAACACCATGATGGATCAGCAGAATCTCGGGACGATACGGCCCGCTTCAGCCGATCCTGCGCCCATTGCCCTCGCCAAGGCCCTGGGACAATGGCCGAAACCGGGCGGTTTCCGGCGTCCCAGCCCCAAAAAGACTTATGATACCGCGCCGGCGACCGTCGAGGCGCTCGCCAAGGAGCTCGGCTTGCGGCTCGGTGACCAGAACGAGCTGACCATCCGCCGCATCAAGCGCGGCAAGGGCTATTCCTTCGTCCGCCCGAACGGCGCCCATATCCGCGACGCCCGCACCATCCGACGGCTGCACGCCATGGCGGTGCCGCCGGCCTATCGCGAGGTGCGCTACTCGGCCGATCCGAGCTCGCATCTGCAGGCCGTGGGCCGCGATGCCGCGGGCCGGCTGCAATATCGCTATCACGCCGACTGGGAGAAGGTCCGCGAGCACCGCAAGGCGCATCGCCTGGAAAAGCTCGTCGGCGCGCTGCCCAAGATCCGGCGCAAGGTCTCGGCGTTCCTGTCGGGCGACGAGCCGACGCGCGAATTTGCGCTCTCGGCCGTGATCGAGCTGATCGCGCGCACCGCGATCCGCCCCGGCAACGAATCCTACGCCCGCCTCAACGGCACCCGCGGCGCCACCACGTTGCTCAAGTCCAACGTCACGCTCGAAGACGATTGCTTCGTGCTGACCTTCAAGGCGAAGGGCGGCAAGGCGGTGCGCAAGGAGTGCGACGCGGCCAAGCTGGTGCGCGCCATCGGCATTTTGCAGGGCGTTCCGGGCAAGCGCATGTTCCAGTATCGCGATGCCTACGGCATCGTGCGCGCGGTCAGCACCACGCAGGTCAATGCGTTCCTGCGCGAGATCGCCGGCATCAAGATCTCGCTGAAGGATTTCCGCACGCTGATGGCGTCCGCCGTGGTGGTGGAATCCTTGTCGCGGATCACGCCGGCGACGAGCCAGCGCGGCCGCAAGAAGCAGGTGCTGGATGCGATCCGCGCCGCCGCCGACAAGCTCTCCAACACGCCCGCGATCTGCCGCAAGAGCTACGTCCACGACACCATCGTCACCGCGTTCGAGGAAGGCATCCTCGAGCGCTTCGCCGCGACCATGAAGGGCCAGCGCTCGCAGGCGCGGCGCGAGCAGCTGTTGGCGCAAGTGGTGGCGACCGCGGCGGTGTGATGGCAGTGCCGTAGTCTTGTAGCCCGGATGGAGCGAAGCGAAATCCGGGATCGTGCCGCATGGAGACTTTCCCGGATTGCGCTTCGCTCCATCCGGGCTACGGCACCTGCTACATCCCGCCCATCTTGCAGACGAGCTTCCACTCCTCCGCCGTCACCGGCTGCACCGACAGGCGCGAATATTTCACCAGCGCCATGTCCTTGAGCTTCGTCTCGGCCTTGATCGCGGCCATCGTCACCGGAGTCTTCAAGGGCTTGTCGGCCTTGATGTCGACGCAGACGAATTTGCCGGTCTTGTCGGTCGGATCGGGATAGGCCTCCTTGATGATCTCCGCGATGCCGACGATCTCCTTGCCCTCGTTGGAATGATAATAGAAAGCCTTGTCGCCCTTCTTCATGGCGACGAGGTTCTGGCGCGCGGTGTAATTGCGCACGCCGGTCCAGGCCTCGCCCTTGGCGCCCTTCGCGACCTGCTGGTCCCAGGACCACACCGATGGTTCGGACTTCACCAGCCAGTAGTTCATAGCGCGCGCCCTATCCATTCGTCATGGCCGGGCTTGTCCCGGCCATCCACGTCTCTGCCATCAATTCAATATCAAGACGTGGATGCCCGCGACAAGCGCGGGCATGACGGGAAGATATCATTCCTCAGACTTGAAGGGACGCGTCAGCAGCCCCGAGATCGCCGCGTCGATCGTGCTTCGGCCGCTCAGGATCGAAGCGACCGCTTCTGATACCGGCATCTCGATGCCTTGCGAAGCCGCGAGTTCGATCAGCACCGGCGCGGTGAACTCGCCCTCGGCGAGTTTGCCGGCGGGCGGCTGCTCGCCGCGGCCGAGCGCGAGGCCAAGCGCGAAATTGCGCGATTGCGGACTCGCGCAGGTCAGAATGAGATCACCGAGACCGGAGAGGCCGGCGAGCGTCTCGC
>RXJC01000613.1:0-474 GCA_003963435.1 Bradyrhizobiaceae bacterium
TATCAGCATCTGGAGCAATCGCGGATGCGCGCGATCGAACTCGGATTGCCGCTGGTCCGCTCTGCCAACACGGGCGTCTCCGCGGTGATCGATCCCCTGGGCCGCACCGTCGCCAGCCTCGGACTCGGGATCGAAGGCATTTTGGATGCAAACCTGCCGACCGCGATCCCGCCGACGGTCTATGCGCGGGTGGGCGATGTGCCCGCCGCCATGCTCGTCGCGCTCGCCGTGTTTCTGGCCGTCCGCCGGCGCGTCGCCAAGCCGTGGCGCTGATCTCGGCTTCGCCGCCACCGCGGCCGGAAGCTTTTGACAACCGTAGTCTCACGGTTGACAGACTGCACGCAGGCTCCCCATTCTGCACCCGCTGCAAAAGACAGTGGCATTGCTAAATTTCTCCGCAATGTTTCCCAATAACAGGGTTTGATTTGACGTTGCTTGCACCTGAGGCACTCCAGTTGATTGCGCTTAAGGTGG
>RXJC01000613.1:524-20631 GCA_003963435.1 Bradyrhizobiaceae bacterium
TGATTTGACGTTGCTTGCACCTGAGGCACTCCAGTTGATTGCGCTTAAGGTGGTGTTTGGAGGGCTGAGGAAATGTCGAAAGCGCCCAACCCTGTTGACAAATATGTCGGCAGTCGCGTGCGCATGCGCCGCATCATGTTGGGCATGAGCCAGGAAAAGCTCGGTGAAGCTTTGGGCCTGACCTTCCAGCAGATTCAGAAATACGAGAAGGGCACCAATCGGGTTGGCGCGAGCCGCATCCAGCAGATCGCCGAGATTCTGCAGGTGCCGGTGTCGTTCCTGTTCGAGGGCGGCCCGAGCGGCGTGCCGGGGCCGGACGGCTTCAGCGAAGGCGCCTCGCCATCCTACGTCTCGGATTTTCTCGCGACCTCCGAAGGCCTGGCCTTGACCAAGGCGTTCACGCGAATCACCGATTCGAAGATGCGCCGCTCGATCGTCGATCTGGTCGAGCAGATCGCGGCCCGCGAAGGCCCCGACAAGCGCTGAGCCGCCGTCGCAATGGCGATTTGAGACTGCGTGAAATCTGGCCTATGCCGTCATTTGTGGCCGCGGCTTGACGCGCGCCCGCTCCGATGATGCGATTCAAAGGCACAGATGCGCCCATGGCCAGCTCCAATTGGTTCGATTCTCAAACTATTCTCGACGGCATCCGTAGCTGGGTGGAGATCGAGACACCGACGGAAGCGCCTGCACAGGTCAACAAGCTGGTCGCATTGGTCGCGGAGCAATACCGCGATCTGCCCGTCACGCTCGAGCGCGTCGCCGGCGTCGATGGCTGCGGCGATCATCTCATGGCGCGCTCGAGCTGGGGCCAGGACCGGCCCGGCATTCTGGTGCTGAGCCACCTCGATACCGTCCATCCCCTCGGCTTCATCGAGCGCCTGCCGTTCAAGGTCGAAGGCGACGTCGCGTACGGTCCCGGCATCTACGACATGAAGGGCGGCGCCTACATCGCCCATCACGCGTTTGCTGCGCTCTGCGCGAGCGGAGATCGTTCGCCGCTCGGCATCACCCACCTGTTCACCTCCGACGAGGAGATCGGCAGCCCGACCTCGCGCGCGCTGATCGAGCAGGAAGGGCGCAAGGCCAAATACGTGCTGGTGACGGAGCCGGCGCGCGACGGCGGCAAGATCGTCACCGGACGCAAGGGCGTCGGACGCTTCCGGGTGTTCGTCAAGGGCGTGCCCGCGCACGCCGGCTCGCGGCCCGAGGACGGCCGCAGCGCCGTCCGCGAGCTCGCCAATGTCATCCTGGCGCTGGAAGGGATGAACGACCTGAAGCGCGGCGTCACCGTCAATGTCGGTGTGGTGCGGGGCGGCACGCGCCCCAACGTCACCCCGGAGGAGGCCTATGCCGAAGTCGATCTGCGCGTCGTGAGCCTCAACGACGCCGACGAGTTCGTCGGCAGGATCCTCGCTTTGACCTCGAAGACCGACGGCGTCACGGTCACGGTCACGGGCGAGCTCAACCGCCCGCCCTACGAGAAGAGCAATGCAGGCGCCTCGTTGTTCGAGCACGCGAAGGCGCTTGCCGGCGAGATCGGCTTCGAGCTGATCGACACCCACACAGGCGGCGGCTCGGACGGCAATTTCACCGCCCCGCATACCGCAACGCTCGACGGGCTCGGCGTCGACGGCAAGGGCGCGCACACCCATTATGAGCAGCTCTACATCTCCTCGCTGGCGCCGCGCGCGCGGCTGCTGCATCGCCTGTATCAGACGCTGCGATGAACGAGCGCAATTCAGATCCCGATCGCGACGACAGCGAGCGCGCCTTCTTCGGGCGCCGCAAGGGCCACAAGCTCAGGCAGCACCAGGCCGAGCTCATCGATCATCTGCTGCCGCATCTTGCGCTCGACATCGACGGGGAGACACCGGCAGACGCCCGCGAGATCTTTGGCGGCGAGGCCGAAGATCTCCGACTCGAGATCGGTTTCGGCGGCGGCGAGCATCTTGCGGCCGAAGCACAGGAATTCCCCACCACCGGCTTCATCGGCTGCGAGCCTTACGTCAACGGCATGGCCAAAATCCTCGCGCAGATCGAGGCCGCCAATATCGGCAACATCCGCCTGTTCGCGGGCGATGCGGCCGAGCTGCTGGCCTGGCTGCCGAAGGCCTCGCTCTCGCGGATCGACCTGATCCATCCCGATCCCTGGCCGAAACGACGACACTGGAAGCGGCGCTTCGTCCAGGACCGCACGATCGCCGCGATGGCCCGCGTGCTCAGGAGCGGCGGCGAGTTCCGCTTCGTCTGCGACATCGACGATTACTGTGCCTGGACGCTGTCGCATCTTGCGCGCTCGCAGGACTTCGTCTGGCTCGCGGAGCGCGCCGACGATTTCCGGCTGCCGTGGGACGGCTACACCATGACGCGCTACGGCCGCAAAGCCACCCGCGAGGGGCGCAAGGCGGCTTACTTGCGGTTCAAGCGAGTTTAGATCGTCTGCCGGTTGCGCCAGAAATTCACGACACGCTCGGCCGTCGAGGGCATCAGGCGCGTGAAGTTCACGCGCGCGGCCTCGATGTCGGCGTCAGCCGGCGTGCGGTGAGGACCGTACCAGAGCAGGATGAGCGCCCGCACCGTGGGCCAACCCAGATTCAGCACGCGCCCGATGATGAGAAGCGGATCATAGCGGTCGCCTGAGATCAGGCGATCGAGAACCGAGAGGCGGACGCCGGACATCGCCGAGAGCGAGGCGATCGATTCCTCGTATTTGTTCGCCTTGGCAAAGCCCAGCAGCGCGCTCTCGCCAAGATTGCCCCCGCGATGCAAGGACAGCACTGTGCGCTGGGCCGCCGAGAAATCGCGCCGCGGCCCCGGCGGTAGCTTTGCTTCCTCGATCGCCGCCATCGCGCGCTTGATCTCGACCTGGCGCGCGGGATTGACCACGGTGGAGAGGCGGCGGCGGATGACGTCGAGCGTGCCGTCGAGAAGCTGTTTCAGGTTCTCACCCGACAGATCGGCGCGCTGACCGATCTTGAGCGTCAGCACGCCGTCCTGCGCGGCTCGCTTGATGAGCTCGGAATAGCTGCCGGGAGAGAACGCCGCGCCGGAATTGGCCGCGGCGCGACGCACCACGTCACGATCGCCGCGCTCGATCAGCACGTCGGTGATCTCCGTCGACAATGCGGGGCGCTCCGTCATCGCCAGCAGATGGCCCTGGCCCTTCAGCCGTGCGATCTCGACCAGAGCGGAATCGCCGAGCACGGGCGAGCGGCGCAGCACGGGGCCGGCCACCATGATCTCGTTTTCGCGCGCGAGCTGATTGACCAGATGCGGCGGCGCGTTGTTCAGGTGCGAGAAGCGCTCGGCCAGGTCGACGCGCGAGGCCAGCTCGGCATGCGGCACGAGGTCGATCAGGAGATTGTCGAAGAGGTCGATGACCTCGGGACGAAGATTGGCCGCATCATGGAAGAACAATTCGGAGATCGCGCGCGCGATCTCGCCGCGTCGCCGCGGATCGCCGCGCTTGACGATATCGTCCAGTCCAGGAATGAGCGACGTGGCAACGGTCATGAAAACGCAAACTCGAGCAGGGCACGCCGCGGGTGCGCCCTTGGTCGAAGCCGCCCCACAATTGGGGAATCTAGCTTCCCGAGGTGAAAGAAGCGTTAGGCCGGGGGCGCCGCGAATCGGGCGCAAAAAGCCTGGTTTGACCCGCGATGGGCCTTGTCCGGGCGGACAGAAAGCGCTATATCAGCGCCAATTCATCTTCTCATACGATCCGCGTAGTGAGAGTGGGCCCGAAAGGACCCGCTCTTTTTTGTTACCTGAACGCGGCTTGGCGGAAGATGCGGCCCGGCGGCGTGTCGGGAGAGTTTCGAACTGGCTTTGAAATCGTAACCAAGCCTTAACCATCGAGCGCCTGATCCTGGACATGACCGAACCGAACCCTGGTTCCACGGATGCCGAATTGCTGGCCGAGCCGAGACTCGTGGTCGAGCCCGGCGTGGCGGCACGGGTGTCCGCGGTGGCAGCGCCGGTGCTGGAAGGCATGGGCTACCGCCTGGTGCGGATCCGGATTTCCGGCGAAGCCGGCTGCACGGTGCAGATCATGGCCGAACGGCCGGACGGTTCGATGCAGCTCGAGGATTGCGAGGCGATCTCGCGGGCGCTGTCGCCCGTGCTCGACGTCGCCGACCCCATCGATCGCGCCTACCGCCTGGAAATCTCCTCGCCGGGGATCGACCGGCCGCTGGTGCGCCGCTCTGATTTCGAGCGCTATTCCGGCCATCTGGTCAAGATCGAGATGGCGGTCGCCCACGAGGGACGCAAGCGGTTCCGCGGCACGCTCGGTGCCGTCGAGGGCGACCGCGTGCACCTGCATCGCGACGACGCCAAGCCTGGTGACAATCCCGACGTGCTCCTGACAATGGAGGACATCGGCGAGGCTCGGCTGGTGCTGACCGACGAGCTGATCGCCGAATCCATGCGCCGCGGCAAGGCCGAGGAGCGCAAGATGCGCAGGGATCTCGGCCTGGAGCCGCCGGCTGCACCGCACGCTGAGATCAGCGCGAAGATCACCAAGAACACCAGGCCGAAGAAGAAGCCGGCCCCGACCAACACGAAGAAGCATCGCCTGGCCGCCGAACGCGCGCGGCGTGGCGAGATCGAGCCTGACGAAGGAGACTAGCCATGGCAGTCAGCGCCAATCGACTTGAGTTGCTCCAGATCGCCGATGCCGTTGCGCGCGAGAAATCGATCGACCGCGGCATCGTCATCGCGGCGATGGAGGACGCCATCGCCAAGGCGGCGCGGGCCCGTTACGGCAGCGAGACTGACGTTCACGCCGAGATCGACCCGAAGAAGGGCGAGCTGCGGCTGTCGCGCCACATGCTGGTCGTCGACAAGGTCGAGAACCATTCCAACCAGATCTCGCTGGTGGACGCGCAACGCGCCAATCCCGGCGCCCAGGTCGGCGACACCATCGCCGACACCCTGCCGCCGCTGGAATATGGCCGCATCGCCGCGCAGTCGGCCAAGCAGGTGATCGTGCAGAAGGTGCGCGAGGCCGAGCGCGACCGGCAATATCAGGAATTCAAGGACCGCATCGGCGACATCGTCAACGGCGTCGTCAAGCGCGTCGAATATGGCAGCGTAATCGTCGATCTCGGCCGCGGCGAAGCCATCATCCGCCGCGACGAGATGCTGCCGCGCGAAGTGTTCCGCAACGGCGACCGCGTCCGCGCCTACATCTTCGACGTCCGCCGCGAGACCCGCGGTCCCCAGATCTTCCTCTCCCGCACCCATCCGCAGTTCATGGCGAAGCTGTTCGCGCAGGAGGTGCCGGAGATCTACGACGGCATCGTCGAGATCAAGGCGGTCGCCCGCGATCCGGGCTCGCGCGCGAAAATCGGCGTGATTTCCCGTGATTCCTCGGTCGATCCGGTCGGCGCCTGCGTCGGTATGCGCGGTTCGCGCGTGCAGGCCGTGGTCAACGAATTGCAGGGCGAGAAGATCGACATCATCCCCTGGTCGCCCGATATCGCGACCTTTGTCGTCAACGCGCTGGCGCCGGCCGAAGTCTCCAAGGTCGTCATCGACGAAGACCGCGAGCGCATCGAGGTCGTCGTGCCCGACACCAACAACCAGCTTTCGCTGGCGATCGGCCGCCGTGGCCAGAACGTGCGCCTGGCCTCGCAGCTCACCGGCTGGGACATCGACATCCTGACCGAGCAGGAGGAATCGGAGCGCCGCCAGGCCGACTTCGAGAACTCCACCCGTGTCTTCATGGAATCGCTCAACGTCGACGAGGTGGTCGGCCAATTGCTGGCGTCCGAAGGCTTCACCTCGGTCGAGGAACTCGCCATGGTGGATCTCAAAGAACTCGCCACCATCGAGGGCTTCGACGAGGACACCGCGCAGGAACTGCAGAGCCGGGCCCGCGAATATCTCGAGCAGCAGGAAGCCGAGATCGAGGCTAGGCGCAAGGAGCTCGGCGTCGAGGACGCCGTCAAGGACGTGCCCGGCGTCACCTCCAAGATGCTGGTGAAGTTCGGCGAGAACGACATCAAGACGGTCGAGGATCTCGCTGGCTGCGCCACCGACGACCTCGTCGGCTGGACCGAGCGCAAGGAAGGCGGCGAGCCGACCAAGCACGCCGGTGCGCTCGACGGCATCGACATCTCCCGTGACGATGCCGAAGCGATGATCATGCAGGCCCGCGTCAAGGCCGGCTGGATCACCGAGGCCGATCTCGCCAAGCCCGCCGAAGAGGCCGAGGCGACCGAAGATCAACCTGCTTAAGGGCAAAGGAGAATGTCGCCCGGATGCTTGCAGACACGGACCTCGAACTTGACCATGGCCCGCGGACCCAGAGGTCCGCGACCATGCGCATGTGCGCGGTCAGTCGGCAGGTCCGGCCGATCGACGAGCTGATCCGCTTCGTCATTTCGCCGCAAGGCGACGTGGTTCCGGATCTCAAGCGCAAGCTGCCCGGACGCGGCATGTGGCTCACGGCCTCTCGCGAGGTGGTTGCGGAAGCCGTGCGGCGTCACCAATTTAGCAAGGCCTTCAAGCGCGAGCTGCGCCCCCCTCAGACGCTTCCTGCCGACATCGAGACGCTCCTGGTCCGGAGCGTGACGGAAGCCCTTGGGATCGCTGCCAAGGCCGGTCAGGTCGTGGCCGGCTTCGGCAAGGTCGAAAGCGCCCTTCGGGAAGGCACGGTCGAGGTCCTGATCCACGCCAGCGACGGGGCCGCGGACGGAATCCGCAAATTGGACATGCTGGTACGTCAAAATACCGGGAATCGCGGCGCCAAGCCGCAGATTCCCGTCGTCACCGCACTGAAATCGGTAGAATTGGATTTGGCACTGACCCGGTCAAATGTGATACATGCTGCCCTGCTCGCGGGCCCGGCGAGCAAGTCATTCCTGTCACGTAGCCAGATGCTGGTCCGATACCGGATGGCGGACGATGACAAGACTGCCGAAAAGCACGGCCAGGATTTCTGAGAGACAACGACGACCCAATTGGACGGTGCGGCAACGCACAACACTGATAAATCAGGATTAGGACTGCTGAATGGTTGATACCAAGACCCCTGGCGACAAGAAGCTGAGCGTTCCGAGCAAGACGCTATCGCTCAAGCCGCGCGTCGAAACGGGCACTGTGCGCCAAAGCTTCCCCCATGGCCGCAGCAAGCAGGTGCTGGTCGAGACGCGCGGCAAGCGCCGCGCCGCCGGCGCTCCTGAGCCGCAGGCCGCCGAGGTGGCGAAGCCGGCACCAGCCGCGCCCGCACCCTCGCGCCCGGCGCCGCCCGCCCCGCCGCGCAACGCCGGTTCCGGCGTGGTGCTGCGCACCCTGACCGAAGACGAGCGTTCCGCCCGCGCCAGCGCGCTGGCCGATGCCAAGTTGCGCGAAGTCGAAGAGCGCCGCCAGGCCGAGGAAGAGGCCCAGCGCCGCGCTGTCCGCGAAGCCGCCGAACGCGCCGAGCGCGAGGCCGCCGAATCGCGCCGCAAGGCCGAGGAAGAGCGCCACCGCCACGAGGACGAGGCCAAGCGCAAGGCCGAGACCGAAGCCAAGAAGCGCTTTGGCGAAGGCGAGCAGCCGCAATCCGCGCCGCGCCCCGCGGCGGCGGCTCCGGCCGCGCCAGCGCCGCGTCCCGGCGCGCCCGCAGCACGCCCCGGCACCACAACCACGCCACGACCGGGAACGACAGCGCGCCCCGGAACCGCCACGCAGCGACCGGCCGGCGGGCCGGTGGGTCGCCCGTCCGCGGTCGCGGCCGGACCGGACGATGACGATGGTCCGCGCCAGATCCGCCGTGGTCCCGGCGGCGCCGCGCGTCCTGCGGCAGCTCCCAAGACCACCCACAAGCCCGGCCCGCAGAAGGAGCGCGGCCGGCTGACGGTCGTCACCGCGCTCAATGCCGACGAGGTCCGCGAGCGCTCGATCGCCTCGTTCCGCCGCCGCACCCAGCGCCTGAAGGGCCACGCCTCGAACGAGCCCAAGGAAAAGCTGATCCGCGAGGTGGTCATTCCGGAGGCGATCACCATCCAGGAACTCGCCAACCGCATGGCCGAACGCGCGGTCGACGTCATCCGCATGCTGATGAAGCAGGGCGCGATGCACAAGATCACCGACGTGATCGACGCCGACACCGCGCAGCTGATCGCCGAAGAGCTCGGCCACACCGTCAAGCGCGTCGCCGCCTCCGACGTCGAAGAGGGTCTGTTCGACCAGGTCGACGATTCCACCGACACCGAGACGCGTTCGCCCGTGGTGACCGTGATGGGTCACGTCGACCACGGCAAGACCTCGCTGCTCGATGCGCTCCGTCATGCCAACGTGGTCTCCGGGGAAGCCGGCGGCATCACCCAGCATATCGGCGCCTATCAGGTGGTGTCGCCCGAGAGCGGCAAGAAGATCACCTTCATCGACACGCCCGGCCATGCCGCGTTCACCGCGATGCGGGCCCGCGGCGCCAAGGTCACCGACATCGTCGTGCTGGTGGTCGCGGCCGATGACGGCGTGATGCCGCAGACGGTCGAAGCCATCAACCACGCCAAGGCGGCGCGGGTGCCGATCATCGTTGCCATCAACAAGATCGACAAGCCCGACGCCAAGCCCGAACGCGTTCGCACCGAGCTGCTCCAGCACGAGGTGCAGGTCGAATCGTTCGGCGGCGACGTCGTCGACGTCGAAGTTTCCGCCAAGAACAAGACCAATCTCGACAAGCTGCTCGAGATGATCGCGCTCCAGGCCGAAATCCTCGACCTCAAGACCAATTCGGAACGGCCGGCCGAGGGCACCGTGATCGAAGCCAAGCTCGATCGCGGCCGTGGTCCGGTCGCGACCGTGCTGGTCCAGCGTGGCACGCTCCGTGTCGGCGACATCATCGTCGCCGGCGCCGAGATGGGCCGTGTCCGCGCGCTGATCTCCGATCAGGGCGAGACGGTGCAGGAAGCCGGTCCCTCGGTGCCGGTCGAAGTGCTCGGCTTCAACGGTCCGCCGGAAGCCGGCGATCGTCTCGCCGTGGTCGAGAACGAAGCCCGCGCCCGTCAGGTCACCAGCTACCGCGCGCACCAGAAGCGCGAGAACGCGGCTGCCTCGATCTCCGGCATGCGCGGCTCGCTCGAGCAGATGATGTCGCAATTGAAGACGGCGGGCCGCAAGGAATTCCCGCTGATCATCAAGGCCGACGTGCAGGGCTCGCTGGAAGCGATCCTCGGCTCGCTGGAGAAGCTCGGCACCGACGAAGTCGCAGCCCGCATCCTGCATGCCGGCGTCGGCGGCATCTCGGAATCCGACGTGACGCTGGCCGAAGGCTTCAACGCCGCGATCATCGGCTTCTCGGTGCGTGCCAACAAGGAGGCCGCTGCGGCCGCCAAGCGCAACGGCATCGAGATCCGCTACTACAACATCATCTACGACCTCGTGGACGACGTGAAGAAGGCGATGAGCGGCCTGCTCGCGCCGACCTTGCGCGAGACCATGCTGGGCAATGCCGAGATCCTGGAGATCTTCAATATCTCCAAGGTCGGCAAGGTCGCCGGCTGCCGCGTCACCGACGGCACCGTGGAACGCGGCGCCAATGTGCGCCTGATCCGCGACAACGTCGTCGTGCACGAGGGCAAGCTGTCGACGCTGAAGCGCTTCAAGGACGAAGTGAAGGAAGTCCAGTCCGGTCAGGAATGCGGCATGGCCTTCGAGAACTACCACGACATGCGCGCAGGCGATGTCATCGAGTGTTATCGCGTGGAGACGATCCAGCGCTCCCTGTAAGTCCAAATCTTACCGAAGCGTTCGGATCATTTTGAACTGAAATTGCGGGAGTGCGATGGCCGGATTTTTCCGGCCATCCACCCCTCTTCGTTTCAACAGGACACATGACAATGCCCGTGGCTCCAACACGGGCATGACGAGGTGATTTTCGAGCATGCCACGCCATCATCAGAAGAAGAGTTCCGCACCCGGCGGAGGCTCGCAACGTCAGTTGCGCGTCGGCGAGCAGGTTCGCCACGCGATGGCCGATATTCTGGCGCAAGGCAATGTGCATGATGCGGACCTCGAAGGTCACATCATCACCGTGCCGGAGGTGCGGATGTCGCCCGACCTGAAGCTCGCGACGGTCTACGTGATGCCGCTCGGTGGCCGCGACACCGAGATCGTCATCGCTGCGCTCGAGCGCAACAAGAAGTTCCTGCGCGGCGAGGTCGCGCGGCGCGTTAACCTGAAATTTGCACCCGACATTCGCTTCCGCGTCGACGAACGATTCGACGAAGCGGAACGGATCGAGAAGCTTTTGCGAACACCCGCGGTGCAGAAGGATCTCGAACACGACTTGGAACAGGATCCGGAGACGGATCGGGAAGAAGAACGATGACGATGGACCCGGCTCACGACACGATCAGCGGCGACCAGGCCGACCAGCGCGACGTGCAGACAAATAATTTTGCGGAGATGGGCAGCTCTCAGCCGCACCAGGAGCCGCGCCGCGTCAACAACGATCCGCGCGCCAGGCAACAGAAGGGCAACCAGGTCCGCCGCGACCGGCGCGACGTCCACGGCTGGGTCGTGCTCGACAAGCCGATCGGGATGACCTCGACGCAGGCGGTCGCGGTGCTCAAGCGCCTGTTCAACGCCAAACGCGCCGGCCACGCCGGCACGCTCGATCCCCTCGCCTCGGGCGGCCTGCCGATCGCGCTCGGGGAGGCGACCAAGACCGTTCCCTTCGTCATGGACGGCCGCAAGCGCTACCAGTTCACGGTGTGCTGGGGCGAGGAGCGCGACACCGACGACATCGAGGGCCGGCCGACCGCGACCTCCGACCAGCGCCCGACCCGGGAGGCGATCCTGGCTCTCCTGCCCCGCTTCACCGGGGTGATCGAGCAGATCCCGCCGCGCTATTCGGCGATCAAGGTCCAGGGCGAGCGCGCCTATGACCTCGCCCGCGACGGCGAGGTCGTGGAATTGGCCCCTCGCCCGGTCGAGATTCACCAATTAACCCTTGTCAATCAACCCGATAACGACCACGCCGTGTTCGAGGCCGAGTGCGGCAAGGGCACCTATGTCCGCGCGCTGGCCCGCGATATGGGCCGGATTCTCGGCACTTATGGCCATATCTGCGCGCTCAGGCGGACCCTGGTCGGCCCATTTGGCGAAAACGACATGATTCCGCTGGATCAGTTGGAGGCTTTGTGCGATAGAGCCGCGTCCGGCGAGGGCAGCCTCGCCGACGCGCTTTTGCCCGTTGAGACCGCGCTGGACGACATCCCGGCACTGGCCGTCACTCGGGCTGATGCGGCAAGGCTCCATCGGGGCCAGGCCGTTTTGTTGCGCGGACGGGATGCGCCCACTTGTAGCGGCACAGTCTATGTCACGGTGGCAGGCCGTCTTTTGGCGCTTGCTGAAGTTGGCAATGGCGAAATCATCCCCAAGCGTGTGTTCAACCTGACCGGCCTGACTGCCAGCCCCGGTCGCAACGAGAGAAATTGACGATGTCGATTGCCGCGGAACGCAAAGCGGAAGTCATCAAGACCAATGCCACCAAAGCCGGCGACACCGGCTCGCCCGAGGTTCAGGTCGCGATCCTGTCGGAACGCATCAACAACCTCACCAACCATTTCAAGACCCACGTGAAGGACAACCATTCGCGTCGCGGCCTCTTGAAGCTGGTCTCGACCCGCCGTTCGCTCCTCGACTATCTCAAGAAGCGGGACGAGGCGCGGTACAAGGCGCTGCTCGAGAAGCACAATATTCGTCGTTAAGAGTTCCTGCGCGCGCCACTGGCGCGCGTTTTCGCACGCGGTTTCGGACGAAAGCGCCTGTTTTAAGCTTTTTGATCGAGGTTGCGCGTACGTCGGATGCAGGTCGTTGACGGCCAGCATCCGGGCATGTTGGGCGAAGACCGAAGGTTCGGTGTTCGCATTCGTGCCGACTGACAGTCCAGCAGCAATCCGGCGGCTGGGCACAACGGGCAAGGCGCCCGTATGACCCGAAAGGATGGACGCCATCCGAAATCCAAAAACCATGGCAGGATCGCAGGACGCTGATCATCCGCTCCGATCAGCGCCCCGCAATCTTGCGCATGGTTTTTGTTTTTCGAGAGCCGTCCCTTCTTTCGAGAACCCATGAAAGAAGACATCTATGTTCAATAAGCATTCAGTCGAGATCGACTGGGGTGGACGCACTCTCAAGCTGGAAACCGGCAAGATCGCCCGTCAGGCCGACGGCGCCGTCGTCGCCACCTATGGCGAGACCGTGGTGCTTGCCACCGTCGTCGCGGCGAAGGCGCCGCGCGAAGGCGTCGACTTCCTGCCCCTGACCGTCGACTACCAGGAAAAGACCTACGCTGCAGGCCGCATTCCCGGCGGCTATTTCAAGCGCGAAGGCCGTCCGACCGAGAAGGAGACGCTGGTCTCCCGCCTGATCGACCGTCCGATCCGTCCGCTGTTCGTCGACGGCTGGCGCAACGAGACCCAGGTGATCGCCACCGTGCTGTCGCACGACATGGAGAACGACCCTGACATCGTCGCGCTGGTGGCTTCGTCCGCGGCGCTGACCCTGTCCGGCGCGCCGTTCAAGGGCCCGATCGGCGCGGCCCGCGTCGGCTTCGCCAATGACGAGTTCATCCTCAACCCGACGCTCGACGAGATGGTCGACACCCAGCTCGACCTCGTCGTCGCCGGCACCGCCGACGCCGTGCTGATGGTGGAATCGGAAGCCAAGGAGCTGAACGAAGACATCATGCTCGGCGCGGTGATGTTCGGTCACCGCCACTTCCAGCCCGTGATCAACGCCATCATCGAGCTGGCCGAGAAGGCCGCCAAGGAGCCGCGCGAAGTCACCGTCATCGACAATACCGCGCTCGAGAAGGAGATGCTCGGTCTCGTCGAGCAGGAGCTGCGCGCCGCCTACGCCATTCCGGTCAAGCAGGATCGCTACGCCGCGGTCGGCAAGGTCAAGGAAAAGGTGATCGCCCACTACTTCCCCGAAGGGCAGGAGCCGAAATACGACAAGCTGCGCATCAGCGCCGTGTTCAAGGAGCTCGAGGCGAAGATCGTTCGCTGGAACATCCTCGACACCGGCAAGCGCATCGACGGCCGCGACAGCAAGACCGTGCGCAACATCGTCGCCGAAGTCGGCGTGCTGCCGCGCGCCCACGGCTCGGCGCTGTTCACCCGCGGCGAGACCCAGGGCCTGGTCGTCACCACCCTCGGCACCGGCGAGGACGAGCAGTACATCGACGCGCTGTCGGGAACCTACAAAGAGACGTTCCTGCTGCACTACAACTTCCCGCCCTACTCGGTCGGTGAGACCGGCCGCCTCGGCGGCACCAAGCGCCGCGAGATCGGCCACGGCAAGCTGGCCTGGCGCGCGATCCACCCGGTGCTGCCGCCGCATCACGAGTTTCCCTACACGATCCGCGTGGTCTCGGAGATCACCGAATCCAACGGCTCCTCGTCGATGGCTTCGGTCTGCGGCGCCTCGCTCGCGCTGATGGACGCCGGCGTGCCGTTGAAGCGGCCGACCGCGGGCATCGCGATGGGCCTGATCCTCGAAGACAAGCGCTTCGCGGTTCTCTCGGACATCCTCGGCGACGAAGACCATCTCGGCGACATGGACTTCAAGGTGGCCGGCACCGAAGCCGGCATCACCTCGCTGCAGATGGACATCAAGATCGAGGGCATCACCGAAGAGATCATGAAGGTGGCGCTCGGCCAGGCCAAGGAAGGTCGTATTCACATCCTCGGCGAGATGGCGAAGGCGCTCACCAACGCGCGCGCCGAGCTCGGCGAATACGCGCCGCGCATCGAGACCTTCAAGATCGCCACGGACAAGATCCGTGAAGTGATCGGCACCGGCGGCAAGGTGATCCGCGAGATCGTCGAGAAGACCGGTGCCAAGGTCAACATCGAGGACGACGGCACCGTGAAGGTCGCCTCCTCCGACGGCGAGGCGATGAAGGCCGCGATCAAGTGGATCAAGTCGATCGCATCCGATCCGGAAGTCGGCCAGATCTACGACGGCACCGTCGTCAAGGTCATGGAGTTCGGCGCCTTCGTAAACTTCTTCGGCTCCAAGGACGGTCTCGTCCACATCAGCCAGCTTGCAGCCAACCGCGTGCAGAAGACCTCCGACGTCGTCAAGGAAGGCGACAAGGTCAAGGTCAAGCTGCTCGGCTTCGACGACCGCGGCAAGACCCGCCTGTCGATGAAGGTGGTCGATCAGGTCACCGGCGAAGACCTCGAAGGCAAGGGCGGCGAGGGCGAGAAGGCCCCGCGCGAAGCCGCCGGCGAGTAAGCCCCGGCGACATCAGAAACACGAAGGGCGGCCCGAAAGGCCGCCCTTTTTGTTTGCGCCGTTTTGTCGATCAACCGTAGCCCGCATGAAGCGAAGCGGAATGCGGGGACCGGCGTCCCGGATTGCGCTGCGCTCCATCCGGGCTACAGGAACACCTCTCCCGCACGCGGGAGAGGTGAACCGCCTCACGCCACGATGTCGTAGCGGTCGAGGTTCATCACCTTGGTCCAGGCCTTGGCGAAGTCAGCCACGAACTTCTCCTTCGCATCCGAGGTCGCATAGACCTCGGCGAAGGCGCGGAGCTGCGAGTGCGCGCCGAAGATGAGATCGGCACGCGTGCCGGTCCACTTCACCGCGTTGGTCTTGCGGTCGCGGGCCTCGTAGCTGCCGTCGGCAACCGGCGTCCACTGCGCGCTCATGTCGAGCAGGTTGACGAAGAAGTCGTTGCTCAGCGTTCCCACCTTGGAGGTGAGCACGCCGTGCTTCGAGCCGTTGGCGTTGGCGCCGAGCACGCGCAGACCGCCGACCAGGACCGTCATTTCCGGACCGGTCAGTCTGAGCAGCTGGGCGCGATCGACGAGGGCTTCTTCCTGCTGCATGAACTGATGCCTCTTGCCGACATAGTTGCGGAAGCCGTCAGCCCGCGGCTCGAGCGGCGCGAAGGACTCCGCGTCGGTCTGCTCCTGCGAGGCATCCATGCGGCCCGGCGTGAAGCCGACCTTGACCTCGACGCCGCCATCCTTCGCCGCCTTCTCGACCGCGGCGGTGCCGCCGAGCACGATGAGATCGGCGAGCGAGACCTTCTTCGCGCCTGAGGACGCGTTGAAGTCCTTCTGGATCGCTTCGAGCTTGCCGAGCACCTTGGAAAGCTTGGCCGGCTCGTTCACTTCCCAGTCCTTCTGCGGAGCCAGGCGAATGCGCGCACCGTTGGCGCCGCCGCGCTTGTCCGAGCCGCGGAACGTCGAGGCCGACGCCCAGGCGGTCGAGACCAGCTCGGGGACCGAGAGGCCCGAAGCCAGGATCTTGCTCTTCAGCGCGGCAATGTCCTGATCGCTGACCAGCTCGTGATTCACGGCCGGAATCGGGTCCTGCCAGATCAGCGTCTCCTTCGGCACCAGCGGGCCGAGATAGCGCTGGATCGGACCCATGTCGCGATGGGTGAGCTTGAACCAGGCGCGGGCGAAGGCGTCCGCGAACTGGTCGGGGTTTTCCAGGAAGCGCCGCGAGATCTTCTCATAGACCGGGTCGAAGCGCAGCGAGAGGTCGGTCGTCAGCATGGTCGGCCGGTGCTTCTTCGACTTGTCGAAGGCATCGGGAATGATCGCGTCGGCACCCTTGGCGGTCCACTGGTTCGCACCGCCAGGGCTCTTGGTCAGCTCCCATTCGTAGTTGAACAGGTTCTCGAAGAAGTTGTTGCTCCACTTCGTCGGCGTCGTCGTCCAGGTCACTTCGAGGCCGCTGGTGATGGCATCACCCGCCAGACCCGAAGCGTGCTTGCTCTTCCAGCCGAGGCCCTGGTCTTCCAGTGCGCCCGCTTCCGGCTCCGGACCGACCAGCGACGGATCGCCCGCGCCGTGGGTCTTGCCGAAGGTGTGGCCGCCGGCGATCAGCGCGACGGTCTCTTCGTCGTTCATCGCCATGCGGGCGAAGGTCTCGCGGATGTCCTTGGCCGCGGCGACCGGATCCGGCTTGCCGTTGGGGCCTTCCGGGTTGACGTAGATGAGGCCCATCTGCACCGCGCCGAGCGGCTCGGCGAGCTGGCGTTCGCCGCTGTAGCGCTCATCGCCGAGCCAGGTGCCCTCGGGGCCCCAATACAGCTCTTCCGGCTCCCAGACGTCGGCGCGGCCGCCGGCGAAACCGAAGGTCTTGAAGCCCATCGATTCCAGCGCGACGTTGCCGGCGAGCACCATCAGGTCGGCCCAGGAAATCTTGCGGCCGTATTTCTGCTTGATCGGCCAGAGCAGACGGCGCGCCTTGTCGAGGTTGGCATTGTCGGGCCAGCTGTTGAGCGGGGCGAAACGCTGCTGACCGGCGCCGGCGCCACCGCGACCGTCGGTGGTGCGATAGGTGCCCGCGCTGTGCCAGGCCATGCGGATCATGAGGCCGCCATAGTGACCGAAGTCGGCGGGCCACCATTCCTGCGAATCGGTCATCAGCGCGGTCAGGTCCTTGATGACCGCGTTCAGATCGAGCGACTTGAACTCCTTGGCGTAATCGAAGTCTTTCCCCATCGGGTCAGACTTGTCCGAATTCTTGTGCAGCACCTCGATATCGAGCTGCGTCGGCCACCAGTCGCGGTTCACGCGCGTGGGTTTTCCGCCCGAAAACGGGCACTTCGAAGTGTCGTCCATGAATACCTCCTCTGGTGGCGTCGAACTCGCGCCTTGGCCAGGTAGAAGCACTCTAAGCTTCGCGTTCGATCAGGTGAAGTTGACTTTAGTGATCGCTGCAATAAGATTTCCTGATGCTCAACGTCACGCTGCGCCAGCTCCGGTATTTCGATGCGCTGGCCCGTCATGCCCATTTCGGCCGCGCGGCCGAGTCCTGCTCCATCTCGCAGCCGGCCTTGTCGATGCAGATCAAGGAGTTGGAAGAAGCGCTGGGCGGCCTGCTGCTGGAACGCAGCGCGCGTCAAGTGGCGCTGACCCGGTTCGGCGAGGAACTCGCGCAACGCGTCCGCGACATTTTGCGCTCGGTCGATGAGCTCGGCGATTTCGCACGCGCCTCGCAGGATCGCTTCTCGGGCCGCCTGCGCATCGGCATGATCCCGACCATCGCGCCCTATCTGCTGCCGAAGATCACCAAGAACCTCACGCGCATGCACCCCGAGCTCGACATCCGCGTGCGCGAGACCATGACGCCGCGGCTGATCCAGGAGCTGGTGGAGGGACGGCTCGACACCGCCATCGTGGCGCTGCCGGTGTCCGAGCCTTCGCTGACCGAGGTCGCGCTGTTCGAGGAGAAATTCCTGCTGGTGCGGCCGGGCGCGGACGAGGGCACACCGGTGCCGTCACGCGAGATGATGCGCGAGATGCGGCTGTTGCTGCTCGAAGAAGGTCACTGCTTCCGCGATCAGGCGCTGTCGTTCTGCAACATGCAGTCGGCTCCGCCGCGCGAGATGCTGGATGCCAATTCGCTGTCGACGCTGGTCCAGATGGTCAGCGCCGGCATCGGCGTCACCCTGATCCCGGAGATGGCGGTGCCGGTGGAGACGCGATCGGCGTCGGTCTCGCTCGCCCGCTTCCGCGCCCCCGAGCCGTCGCGCACCATCGGCATGGTCTGGCGCAAGACCAGCCCGCTGGCGCGCCAGCTCCTGCAGATCTCCGAGGTGGTGTGCCTGTCGGCCGGCAAGGTGCGGGCCCGGCAATCCGTGCGCAGCCAAAGGGCCTAGATTCCGATGCCGCATCCCGTCATCCGCCCAGCCCGCACCGACGAATACGACGAGGTCGGCCGGGTCTGGATGGAGAGCTGGGTCTCGACCGGCCTCGGCGAGGCCAGCGACTTCCTGCTGGCCAATCTGCGCGCGCGCATCCGGCGCGAAATCGCGGACGGCTGGAGCCTGTTCGTCGCCGACGATCACGGCACGATCGCCGCCATGCTGGCGCTGCATGTGCCAAAACTCTATCTCGACATGCTGTTCGTCGCGCCCGCCTATCAGGGCCAATCGCTCGGCCGGCAATTGCTCGCCTTCACCCGCACGCAAATGCCTGATGAGATGTACCTTCGTTGCGTCCGCGAGAACGAGAAAGCCTGGCGCTGGTACGAGCGCGAAGGTTTTGTGTTCGAGAAGCAAGAGCTCGAGCCGTCGAACGGCTTCGTGATGAAGTATTATCGGTGGAAGCGGCAACGGCCGGCCGGATAGGCAGCAATACGCGGGTGCAGCTTGCGGTTGTCACCGTCCTAATCTAGGGTGGCGTGATCGATATTCTCCCGCTGCTGATGCCCTGGAATCCATGATTCGATTTGCTGCTTCCGCGATCGTTTTGCTGTCATCTCTAAATCTGGCAGCAGCTCAGGCTCCTCCTGCAACCACCGCGCTACCCAAGCCTTCCTCAAAACCGACCGTCAAGAAAGCGACGATGAAGCCGAAAGCTGCGGCAGTCAAACCAGCCGAGCAGATGAGCAGCGGCCCGTGCCGTCTCGGTGTAATCTCGGCAATCGGCGAGCATTACTCCGTACAGAAGTTCGGCGTGACAATCTTCGAGGCGGAAGCAAAGGAGGTCCCGATCGACTGGGGCCTCGATGATCTCGTTTTCGCGCGCGTGCGCGCGGCAGCGAACAACGATTCCTCGATACGCAGGATCGCTTATCCCAAGGGCGCCTTCGACCCCTTCTATCATGCGAAGGCGATCTTCATCCCGGACCCCAAAGAGACTCTGCCGGTGATCGTGAAGGGGTTCACCGTGAATGCGAATTGCGACCGCTATCTCGTCGCAACCACTTTCAAGACGAAGCTGCCGAACTCGAACATGACGCTGAACGGCATCGGCACCTACAACCAGGGGCTCGGCAGCTTGATTCGGCACTCACACCTCTTCGCCAATGTTGCGATCACGCTGATTGACGGCCGCAGCTACGAACAGATCAAACGCCCCCTTACGGACATCGGCGCGAACCTCGCCACAAGCATGCGTCTGTTTGAAGACCCGATCACGAAGCTCGACAATTCGCTGTTCCCGGATCCGCCCGAGACAGCTTCGATCAACGCGGCGTTGCGCGAGAGAACGCGTGCGCTCGTCGTAGAAAGGCTCGACCGGAGCCTCCCCGGCTATCTAAAGGAAGAGTAAGCGCCTTTGCCGACACGACGCGCCAAAGGATCAAGTTTGGCTGCGCCTGCGAACACAGCCGCATTCAGCATCATCGCCCGGCTGCTCGTCATTACGATCATCCTGTGTTTTTCAACTCAGGCGCGGGCACAAGCCCAACCGGAGACGGCACAATCAGCCGTCAAACAAGCCAATGGCAAGCTAACCACGCGGCGTGAGGCGACGGGCAAGCCCGTTCCCTTGGCCGGCGGCTCGTGCGACGTCGGTGTCGTCGTCACCACCGGCGATGAGTTCACCGTGCAGACGACCGGCCTGACCATATTTCAGAACAAGAAGACCGTGGTCCCGATCCCAGGCTGGGGACTGAGTGATCTGATCTTCGCGCGGACTCGCGCCGCGATCCCTGCCGGCGCGTCCGTTCTGAGAATCCCCTACAACCCGGCGAAATTGCCTCCCCGCGATGAGTCGAAGGACACGTTGAAAGACAGGTTGGTCCGCGATCCCAACGCGGAGCTGGCCGGATACATGCGCGAGGCCGCGAAAGGAACGAAGTGCCGACACTACATCCAGGTCCTCAATGCAATCAGTCCGATCGGGTCATCAAGCTATACGGTCCGTGGCTTCGGCATCCTCAACCAGGACGTGGTGCTCGGGCGTCGCATCTTTCTCCACGCCCTGGCGTTTATCCGTATCTTTGACGGGCGCGACTTTGCCATCGTCAGACAGAGCTCTGCGCTGATCAACCTGGATCATTCGCTGGCGGTGCAGAGGTTTTTGGGCAAGCTCATCGGCGGACCTTATCGCGAGTTGCCCGCAGAATCGTTTCCAACGCGCCCTGAAGATGCCGCCGACAATCCCGCACTGCGCGACGGCGTGCGCGCCATGCTGGCGGAAAGCCTCGACAAGACGCTGCCGCTCTTGCTTCGACTTCGATCAGCGACGCGCCAGAGCGACACCAAACAACATTGACCCACATGTCGTTTACGCTTGTTGGCCTCTATCCAGGCCTAGTGCGTTGCGAATGCGCGGCAAACGCGGCATGAATTGTGCGCTGTTTGCTTGCCGCCGATGAAAGGGTTCCGCGCCATGATCAA
>RXJC01000365.1 GCA_003963435.1 Bradyrhizobiaceae bacterium
TTGCTGTCGAAACGTGCAAGACGATAGATCAGCCGGATCTCGCCGCAGGATTCTTCGGCGACATAGGCGCGGTCCATGCGGTTGACGATGCCGGCCAGCACGAAGCGCGTGTCGGGAGATTTCAGATTGGCGCGGTCGAACAGCTGCACGTCAAGGCCTTCGCCGACGCCGATGGTCTCGGTCGGCCAGGCCGCCTTCTGCCTAGCGATGTAGCGCTCGAACTCCGCGTCGATCGCGGGCGGAATGTCCTTGAGCTGGGACAGCGACGCGAACAACCGCTCGGTCGTCAGCGAAAAATCCGCGTTGCGCTCCGGCGCCAACAGGCGCGAGATCGTAAGGGCGTCGCCTTGGTCGAGCTCGCGCAGCAGATCGGGATCGGTGATGGCCGTGCCGCGCGTCAGCAGCGCGGTCTCCGCGGCTGATGGCGAGGCAGCCCCGCCAAACAACACGGCGGCAGCAACCAGAATTCGTAGCGCGCGGCTCATGCCTTAGGTAACACCGCGCGAGGACGCCTATTCAAGCAAAAAGGCGCCTCACATCGTGGTGAAGCGCCTCTTTCGAAGTCGGATATCGAACGCTCAGCGTGCGACGATCAGGCCCTTGCTGGTCACGACGACCCAGCGGCCGTCCTGACGGCGGATCGCATCGACGCGGCCGACGCCGGGGATGGGATCGCCGGGATAGACCTCGTAGAGCCCGTCACGGCCCTCGATCAACGCACCGCCATTGGCGGCGTTGCGGAGCCTCCAGCCTTCGATCGTCGGCAGACGGCCGACCTCGGGCTTGGGCGCGGCAGCGGTCGCAACCTGGGCCGGCGCGATCGAGCCGGTGGTCTCCTTCGCGGGTGCCGGAGCTGCTGCGGCCTGCGCGGGCGCGGCGGGCGGCGTGGCGCGGAGCTTGTCGACGGTCTCGGACAGCTTGGCGATCTTGGCCATCGGCTCGGCCTGGGCCTTCTCCAGCTTGTCGAGACGGTCATTGGTGCGATTGAACTGGCTGACGCCGGTCTTCGTGCTGTGCTCGACATTCGCCTTGAGCGCGACGAGATCGGCATCGATCCGCGCGACCGAAGCATCGAGCGCGCTGGTGTCGGCAACCTGCACCGGCGCCTGGGCCGGGCTTGCGAAATGCATCATGCCGGCGGTCGCGAGCGCGCCGCTGATGGCGCCAACGCCGGCGGCGATCGCCACCACCGCAGCCATGGCCGAGAGGCGCCGCTTGCCAGCGGCCTCGCGCGGCTCGTCCGCCTTGACATGCGGGGCGAAATCCTCGCGGTCCCAGCTGCGCTCCGAGGGCGCCATGACGATGAGCTTGCCGGGCGTCGGCTTGGTCTGGGCTTTCGGCTCGACCTTGGCTTCGACCTTCGGCACCTCGATCCTGGGCACCTCGATCTTGGTCGCCTCGATCTTCGGCAGCTCGACCTTCACCGGATCGGGCTTCGGCGGCGCCTCGTGGTCGGGCGCGATCGAGGGGGCGTCGATCCCGGCAGCCTCGACAGCCTGTGACGCGGTGGTCCCGGCTTCGACGACGCTGTTGTCCTGGGCAGCCTGCTCAGCCATTGGTTCGCTCACAGTTCAAATACTCCGCTCTGGATTGACCTTTTGGTAACTTTCATTGCTTGCGAAATCCTTACCTTGGGACCCGCTTACCGAAATTTTAGGAAGTCATCCGGGGCCGAATTGAGCCGGGACCATGGAACCGGTGTGGCGGGCGTGAAACAATTTGTAACCGGGCCAAGATGAACGGCGGCGGAATGAGAGAAACACGGCGCCCCCTCGACCCGTCATGCTGAGGTGCGAGCAGCGCGGTGCGTAGCACCGCGCCGCGAGCCTCGAAGCATGAACGGCCGAGTTGCACCAGCCGGGCCGTCGCCCTTCGAGGCTCGCCGAAGAAGCGAGCACCTCCAGCGACAACGGCTTCGCCGTTGCGCGGGGGTGACGGTGAGAGAGTTGAGCACGCCGATCTCACAGCGTCATTGCGAGCGAAGCGAAGCAATCCAGAGTCCCTCCGCGGAGGCAGTCTGGATTGCTTCGTCGCAAGGGCTCCTCGCAATGACGGAGTGGGCAGTGCGGCCCCCTCACATCACAGTCACATCACGACCGGTGCATCCGGCAGCTCGTTCGCGTGCCGGCCCTCTGGCGGAAAATGCCGCGCCAATTCGCGCGACACCGCTTCGATGCCTCCGATGACGCCGCGCTCGAACCGGCCGGAGGCGAACTCGGCCTCCATCGCGCGGCAGATGCTCTCCCAGCCCGCGGCGCCCACCCTCGCGTCGATGCCGCGGTCGGCGATGATCTCGACGTCGCGGTCGGCGAGCAGGAGATAGATCAGGACGCCGTTGTTGTGCGCGGTGTCCCAGATGCGCAAATGCGAGAATACGTCGAGCGCGCGCGCTCGCGCCGGCTGGTTGCGGAACAGGGGACGGCCGTCCAGCGCGCCTTCGACGACGAAGCGGACCTGGCCCGCATGGGTGGCTTCGCCGCGCTTGATCGCCTGCTCGATGCGGTCGAGCACGGCCGGCGGGAAGATCTGCTTCGCCCGCCAATGATGCTGCACGAGATGTCTGGCAATGCGCTTGATGCTCATGACCGCTACCAGCTCCCCGAGGCGCCGCCGCCGCCAAAACTGCCGCCACCGCCGCTGAAGCCGCCGCTGTC
>RXJC01000680.1:0-1958 GCA_003963435.1 Bradyrhizobiaceae bacterium
CGTGAGCGACTTGAAGCGGCGGCCGCGCTTGAGCACCTTCGCATATTGCTCCGACAGGACCCGCTGCGCGAAGTTGACGGCGGGCTCGGCGAGCTGGCCGAGATCCTCGGCGGCAACGTCGTTGCGCCATCCCCGCGTCTCGATCCAATGACCGAGGCCGATCAGGAACACGGCGCAGCGGCGATCCCCGAGCGCGTGTTGCGCCCTGCGATAGGCGTCGGACTGGCGCGCGGCCGCAGCGCGTCCGAGCGCATCGAAGCCGGCGACCGAAGGACAGGCTTTTGCGATCGTCGGCAAGGTCTCGAGCCGGAACACATCCCAGTCGCGCGCAGCGGACAGCTCTTGCGCCAGCCATTTTGCTTCCGACCGCAGCGCCTCGAGATCGCTGAGCGCGCCGACCGATCGCATCAGATCGAGCGCCGATCGCAGCCGGCGCAGCGAGACGCGCAGCTGGTGCACGCCTTCCGGATTGCGTCCGTCCTCGGCCGCCGGCAGCGACTGCAGCAGATGCAGGAAGCAGGAGCGCAGGATCGTCGCGAAGGCTTCGTCGAGCGTCACCGACGGATCGAGGCGAAGCTTTCGCGGCCGCCGCGCCTCAGGCGGCAGGTTGGCGGCAAGGTCGAAACCGCGCGCCGACTTGCTGCGGATCGAAGGCTTCACCGACCCCCGCTCCGCAAGCAGCAAGGCGATCTCATAGATCGTGCTCGCGCTGCCGCTCTTGAGCTCGAGCTCGATCTCGCTCACCGGCAGCGCGCGGTCGCCGGCCGTCAGCTCGCCCTGGTCGAACGCAACTTCAACCGTGCCGGTCGGCAGGTCGATCACCCGCGCATGGCGATGGATGTCGGCGGTGAAGACGGCTTCGAGCGGATGCGTTTCGAGCGCGCTGCGAAGCTTCTCCGGAATGAAGGGCATCGCCAGCGCGAGATCGGGTGCGAACGACGGCACGCTCGCCTCCCACTCGCCGCGGCGCAGCGGATCGTCAGCGGCCTCGGTCTTCACGGTCTGCACGAAGCGTGCACCGCTCTGGCGAACGCGCAGGCTGAGGCCATTGCGCCGAAGTGCGCGTTCGGGCGTGTCGTAGTAGACCGACTTGAGATGTTTTCGCGAGCCCTTGTTGCGCGCGTTGGCCGCGACGACGGGCGCGGCGTTGAAATCCGCGATGCGATCGGCGTCGACGATGAGCTTGAGCTCGATTTCGCCGGCGGGCCGTCCGGCGGCGGTCGACTGAGTTGGCGCGGGCGTTGCGTCTTGCGACGACGTCCGGTCGATCACAGCCCCCTGGCCCTTGGCGGATTCCGCGCCGGGCTCGGCCGGCTCAACTTGCCTGAGGAAGCCAGCGACGACTTGCGCTCTCTTGTTGTCCTTTGCAACAGGACTCCCATCCGGCGCGCTGACGGTTTTGCGCGCCGGCGTAGCGTCTGATTTCAGCATTTCCGGTGACATGACGGTTTGATGACAGAGCGCCAGCATATAGCTGCTCGGGCCCGCGGGGAACAGTCATGTTACGCCGCGCTGCACGATCATCGACTGTCATAATTCGCCGCACCGTTGCGCACTAAGCTTTCGCAGAGATTCGCGAGCGATCGAATTGATAGCGGATCTCGTCGTTCTCGAAACCGAGATGAATGCAGCAAGCGAGCTTGACTCATGCTAGCCGAGAAATTCTTTCTGGTTTTGGAGACGCTTAGAAGTCACGCATCCCATGACGCACACCGGATTGTGACAAGCCCGGTTGTGACGACGCGCACAACGGACCTCCCCGAGGTCGCAGAGGCGGAGGCTGGTTCACGGAGCAAGGGGCCGGTTCCCGACGAACCGATTTAGAACCAGTCGATCCCAGCGATCATATCTTACCGCCGGACGCGCTCACGCACCCAGCACGTCCGCAAGCCGCAGCTCGTCGGCTGCAGGATCTTTCAGGAACAGCTCGGCTTCGATCTCGTCCAGATGCGACAGCA
>RXJC01000680.1:2008-4198 GCA_003963435.1 Bradyrhizobiaceae bacterium
AGATGCGACAGCATCTGCGCGCGCGCGGCCTCTCTGTCGCGCTTGCGGATCGCGCTCACGATGCCGGCGTGGTGATCGGTGCCGCAGGCCGGCGTGTCGTGCCGGCGATAGAGCAGGATGATCAGCGAGGAGCGCGCGATCAGCTCCTTGAGGAAGCCGAGATAGATGCTGTGTCCGCTCATCTCGGCAACGAGCCGGTGAAACTCGCCGGAGAGCCGGACCGAGGCGCGCGTGTCGCCGCGCAGCTCGGCCGCGCGTTCCTCGGCAAGATGCCGCTGCAGGCGATCGAGCCAGTCCGGTGATGCCGCATCAATGGCGTGATCGACGATGGTGGGCTCGATCAGGCGGCGCGCCTCGAACACTTCGCGGGCATCGGCCGGCGTCGGCCGCGCGACGAAGGCGCCGCGGTTCTTCTCGATGTTGACGATGCCCTCATGCGCGAGCTGCTGCAGCGCGGTCCGGACCAGCGTGCGGCTCGCGCCGTAGATCTCGCCGATCTCGTCTTCGCCGAGCTTTGTGCCCGGCAGCAGGCGATGCTCGAGGATCGCGGCGGTCACGCCCTCCCGGATGCGGCTGACGCGATCACTCGCGTCTGGCGCGTCGGATTTGGGGCGGGGCTTGGCGGCCATGGTTGCAGGGGCTCGATCGACGACGTTCGCGCCGGATGTTAGTCGACCAGCTGTATCCAATCACAGGCGAAACTTTATACAATCGTCGCCCGCTTTGTGTGCAGGCGACTCCGCGCAGATTCGACGGCCGGGATGGGCCGGATACGATCTAACGATCTGACTCCGCTGCACAGTTTCGAGAGATCGGCGGACCGGAGGCGGTTGGCACGGACCTTGCGGAGAGAGCCGCAGGACCGCTTTCCTCTCGGATACGCCATGGCCACTCCCGCCGCTCTCGAACTGGTCGCCGTCACCAAGCGCTATGACACGACGCTGGCGGTCGACACGGTCAATCTGAAGATCCCGGCCGGCACCTATTGCTGCCTGCTCGGCCCGTCCGGCTGCGGCAAGACGTCGACACTGCGCATGATCGCGGGTCACGAGGCGGTCAGCGAGGGCGACATCATCCTGGGCAGCCAGAACGTCACCGACCTGCCGCCGGCCGAGCGCGGCACGGCGATGATGTTCCAGTCCTACGCGCTGTTTCCGCATCTCTCCGTGATCGACAACGTCGCCTTCGCGCTGAAGATGCGCGGCATCGACAAGCCGACGCGCCACAAGCGCGCCGGCGAATTGCTGGAGCTGGTGGCGATGACCCAATATGCGGGCCGTCTGCCGGCGCAGCTCTCCGGCGGCCAGCAGCAGCGCGTGGCGCTGGCGCGCGCGCTGATCACCGAGCCGCAGATCCTCCTGCTCGACGAGCCGCTGTCGGCGCTCGACCCGTTTCTGCGCGTGAAGATGCGCGGCGAGCTGAAGCGGCTGCAGCGCGAGCTTGGCATCAGCTTCATCCAGGTCACCCACGGCCAGGAAGAGGCGATGGCGCTCGCCGACCACATCGTGGTGATGAACCACGGCAAGATCGAGCAGCAGGGCACGGCGCGCGAGATCTTCCATCACCCCCGCACCGAGTTCGTGGCGCGCTTCATCGGCGGCCACAACGTGCTCAGCGACGCCGGCAGGCTCATCGCCGTGCGCGCCGATCAGCTCGGCATCGCGCCGTTCACCGACGGCGCCTTCGGCGCGCCGGCGCGGCTGACCCAGACCGAGTACCAGGGCTCCTACATCGCCGTCTCGCTCACGCTCGACGACGGCACCGCCCTGTTCTCCCACGTTCCCGAAGCCACCTTCGACGTCCACCCGTTCCGTCCGGGCGATCGCGTGCTGGCGACCTGGGATCCCGCCAAGGCGCAACGCCTGCAATAGCGCCGTCCACCAAAGAAAATGCGCAACACAGAGGAGTGAGTGACATGACCGAGACGACCAGAACAACCGGCGTCAGCCGCCGCACGCTGCTCAAGGGCACCGCAAGTCTCGCCGGCCTCGCCGCCGGCTCCGGCGCCATCACCGGCTTTCCCTATGTGAAGTCGGCCGATGCCAAGGTGCTGCGCTATCTCGGCACCGCCGTGAACGAGGGCGACGACATCTCCAAGCAGTGCCTGAAGGACACCGGCATCAAGATCGAATACATCACCGCGACCACCGACGACGTCACCAAGCGCGTGATGACCCAGCCGAACTCCTT
>RXJC01000605.1 GCA_003963435.1 Bradyrhizobiaceae bacterium
CCTCTTCCTCGGAGCCGGGCTTGTCGAGGAATGCGGCGTCGCCGTTCTCGGCGCGCAGACCGAGATGGACGTACATGGTGGCGTCACCGCCGTCGTCGAGGATCATGTTCGGGTGACCGCCGCCGTGCCAGTCGAACAGCTTTGCGGTGTAGTCCCAGTAGTCCTTCAGCGTCTCGCCCTTGACGGCGAAAACGGGAATGCCGGCGGCCGCGATCGCAGCCGCAGCGTGGTCCTGCGTCGAATAGATGTTGCAGGAGACCCAGCGGATGTCGGCGCCAAGGGCGGCCAGCGTCTCGATCAGCACGCCGGTCTGGATCGTCATGTGCAGCGAGCCGGCGATGCGGGCGCCCTTGAGCGGCTGCTTCGGGCCGTACTCCTCGCGGGTGGCCATCAGGCCGGGCATCTCGGTCTCGGCCAGCGAGAGCTCCTTGCGGCCGAAATCGGCGAGCGAAATGTCCTTGACGATGTAATCGGTGAAGCCGGGCTTCGCGTTCATAGGGGGGTTCCTGTCTGTTTGGCTCGTCATTCCGGGGGCGATCGCGAAACGAGCGAGCCTGGAATCCGAAAGGTTCGAGATTCCGGGGTCGCCGCGGTCGCGGCGCCCCGGAACGACGCAAGTGACTTAGAGCGCGCGCTTGAGCTGCTCGACGAGATCCGTCTTCTCCCAGGAGAAGCCGCCCTCGTTGTCGGGCGTGCGGCCGAAATGACCGTAGGCCGAAGTGCGCGCGTAGATCGGGCGGTTGAGGTCGAGATGGCTGCGGATGCCACGCGGCGTCAGATCCATCGCCTGCGCCGCCGCCTTCTCGAGCTGGTCCTCCGAGACCTTACCGGTGCCGTGGGTATCGATGTAGATCGACAGCGGACGCGCCACGCCGATGGCGTAGGCGAGCTGCAGCGTGCAGCGGTCGGCAAGGCCGGCGGCGACGATGTTCTTGGCGACGTAACGCGCGGCATAAGCCGCCGAACGGTCGACCTTGGTCGGATCCTTGCCGGAGAACGCGCCGCCGCCATGCGGGGCCGCGCCACCATAGGTGTCGACGATGATCTTGCGGCCGGTCAGGCCGGTATCGCCATCGGGACCGCCGATGAAGAACTTGCCGGTGGGGTTGATGTGCCAGATCGTCTTCGGGGTGATCCAGTCCTTCGGCAGCGCCTCGCGGACATAGGGCTCGACGATGTCGCGGATCTGCTTGGACGAGATGTCCTCGACCAGATGCTGGTGCGACACCACGATCTCGCGCACGCCGACGGGCTTGCCGTTCTCGTACTGCACGGTGACCTGGCTCTTGGAATCCGGACCGAGCACCTTCTCCTTGCCGGAGTGACGGGCTTCGGAGATCAGGCGCAGGATCTTGTGGGCGTAGAAGATCGGCGCCGGCATCAGATCGGGCGTCTCGTTGGTGGCGTAACCGAACATGATGCCCTGGTCGCCCGCGCCCTCTTCCTTGACCTCGCCCGGCTGCAGCGCATCGACGCCCTGGGCGATGTCGGCCGACTGCGGATGCAGGAGGATCTCGATGTCGCAGGTCTTCCAGTGGAAGCCTTCCTGTTCGTAGCCGATGTCCTTGATCGCGCCGCGGACGACGCCCTCGATCTGCTCGTTGGTCACCGACGCCGGGCCGCGGGTCTCGCCGGCGATCACCACCTTGTTGGTGGTCGCGAGCGTCTCGCAGGCGGCGCGGATCTGCCAGGGGTCGATGCCGGCCTTCGGCCCCTCGCGGTAGAACAGATCGACGATCTCGTCGGAAATGCGGTCGCAGACCTTGTCCGGATGGCCTTCGGACACGGACTCGCTGGTAAAGAGATAGGACGCGCGCATCAGTAACCCCTTGTTCCGCCGCTAAGCCGGCGGGCGTTTGCGATGTTTACTTTTGATGATGTCAATCACGCCGGCGCGAGATGACGTAGGATTCGTCGAGAAACCAGAGCCCATTGTACTTTCGCAGCACGTCCCTGGCGGCATCCAGAGTGCGGCCGTTTTGAGTCATGTCCGTCAATCGGTCGTCCTCAATCTGAGCGACATACACCGCCGCATTCCAGGCTGCAAAGGCCGTCGAGGTTCCGATTGTCCCGGTGACCTCGTTGGGCAGCGCTTCCATATCATACCTGAAGATCGAGCGGTTATCCGCATAAGCATTAAAATTTAAGTCGCGGCCCAACGATCCGAGTTCATACTTAACGGCGCGCAATAGCTCATGACGGCTCACCGCGAAAGGATTTTCTCCGGGCCAGATCGCCTGGATCATTTCCATGCCCGGGTCCTGGCCGTGGGAGTGGATGCCGATCAGGCGCCCGCCCGGCCGCAGCGCCCGCGCCAGAGGTGCGATGATCCGCTTGGCGCGAAAATTGACCGAGGACAGGGCGCGATAGGGCTGGGAGGCGATCACGAGGTCGAAATTGGCTTCAGTCTGGCCCGGCCGCGGAATGGTCGAATCCAGCAGAAATCTGTGGTCCTCCCGATACAGGACCAGGACGACCGGCCGCTCATACAGCGGCATGGCGGTGCGCGGGCTGATGGCGGCGCGCCAGTTCTGCTCCAGGAACGGCCGGAGCTCGGCGATCTGCTGCTCGAACTCGCCCGATGAGGCGCCCCGCAGCGGCACCTCGTGCCACACGGTCGCAGCCGCCGCCGCGGGCGATGCCGGCGTGAGCCAGGGCGCCTCCGAGTAGAACATGTTGGTGAAGACGAATACCGACGCCGGGTGCTCGAAAATGCGGTCCGGCACCTTCTCCAGCGTCAGGCGCAAATCCTCGAGGCTGAGCTCCTTGCCGGCGACGTAGAACGGCATGTGGGGAAAGCGCTGATGGGTTGCGCGCAGCACCCGCGCCAGCACCGTGCCGTCGCCGACGCCGGCGTCGAACAGACGCAGGGCCGGCGGGCGCGGGTGGATGGAGGCGAGCTCCAGCGCAACCCTGTCTGCGACCACTCGCTTCTCGCTGCAGGTGTGGACGAACAACAGGTATTTCTGGCGGTTCTCGAAGAAGCGGAAATTGCCGCGTGGGTCGCGCTTTTCGGGCGGCACCTGAAGCCCCCGCGGCGGCGGCATGCCACCGGCCATCGACGCCGCCATATAAGCCTGGATCCGCTCCAGCGTATCGATGGTGATGCGCTTGCCCTCGCGCAGGCGATGCACCAGCTTCCCATCGTTCACCGCGCGCCGGCCGAACGTCGATTCCGCCATGTCCGCCTTGCGGCAGAACTCCGTGATCTGGCTCAGGATTTCGTCGTTTTTCATGGGTGGGACGCGGTGGGCAGGAAAGTTGGGAACTGACCCTTAGCAAATTCTGCCCACTGAGGAAACAGAGGATGAGGCCTCTCCCACTGTTATCCGCCTCCGGCGGGGCATGAACCGCCGCGCCGGCCTGAGCAACCAACAAGCGCTTTCGTTTGATGGGGACTTTCGCCATGCGCCGCCGCTTGTTCGTCGCGCTCAGCCTGCTCGCCGCAATCCTGTGGTCCGCGCCCGCATTGGCGCAGGCGCGGAACCAGCTTGGGCCGCTCTGCACCACCGACACGACCCCGGCGGACCAGATGATCAATGCCTGCAACAAGATCATCGCGCTGAAGGTGTTTCGGGGCGAGCAGCTTGCGACGATCTACTTTTGGCGCGCGGTGGGCTGGAACAAGAAGGGCGACTATTCCAAGGTCATCACGGATGCCACCGAAGCGATCCGGCTCCAGCCGAGCCAGGCGGCCTACAATCTCAGGGGATCGGCCTATTACGACAAGGGCGACTACGAGATCGCAATCAGCGATTTCGACGACGCGCTGAAGCTCGGACCGCCCAGCGGCACCATCTTCCACAATCGCGGCAACGCCTGGCGCGGCAAGCACGACTACGCCAAGGCCATCGCCGACTACGACATGGCGATCAAGGCCGATCCAAAGTCGGCCTTCTCGTTCCAGAACCGCGGCTTCTCGAAACAGGCGCTCGGCGATCTCGACGGTGCGCTCGCCGACATCAACCAGGCGATCCGGCTGGATCCGTCGTTGCCGCAGCCGCTGATCAACCGTACCGCGATCTGGCGCGCCAAGGGCGATCTCGATCGCGCCATCGCCGATGGCAGCGAGGCGATCCGGCTCGCCAAGGACAAGCCGCCGGTCAACATCATGACGCCGCCGAACAGCGTGCTGATCTCCGGCTACACACATCGTGCGCTGGCCTATGAAGCCAAGGGCGACTACGCCCGCGCGCGCGACGACTACCAGGCAACCCTCGCGATCGTGGCGTCGGACGCCGGCAGCAAGGCCAACCAGGCCACCGCCAAGGTGCGACTGTCGCTGGTGACGGACGCGAGCGCGCCAATCCCGCGCGATCCGCCCTCACCCACAACGCAGCCGGCGACCGCTCCCGCCTCGCAGCAGACCGGCGCGGCGCCGGCTCCCTCGCCCGCTCCGGCCGTTCGCGGCAGGCGCATGGCGCTGGTCATCGGCAACGGCGCCTATGCGCATGTCAAGGCGCTGCCCAATCCGGCCAACGACGCGCGTGCCGTCGCCAAGAGCCTGCGCGACATTGGCTTCACCGTGTCGGAGGGCGTCGATCTCGACCGTGCAGCGATGCAGAAGATGACGCGCGACTTCCTGCGCGAGGCAGCGCGGGCGCAGGTCGCGGTGGTCTACTATGCCGGGCATGGCGTGCAGGTCGACGGCCGCAACTACCTCATCCCCGTCGACGTTGCGCTCAAGCCGGGCGCAAACATGACGGACGCGATGATCGACATGGACACGATCATGGCCGGCCTCGACGACCAGGTTCGCACCAACATTCTGATCTTCGATGCCTGCCGCAACAATCCGATGGCAAAGCAAGTGGCAAGCGCCGGCACCAATCGCGGCATCGAAGGCGCCTCCGGCCTCGCCGCGCCGACGAGCCTCGGTAGCGGTGCGACGTTAGGAGCAGGCACGCTGATCGCGTTCGCCACCGCGCCGGGTCAGGTCGCGCTCGATGGCGAAGGCGCCAACTCGCCGTTCTCCGCCGCGCTGTCCCGTCATATCGGCACGCCGGGGCTGGAGGTGCAGCAGATGCTGACGCGGGTCCGGGCGGAAGTGGTGTCGAGCACCAAGAACAAGCAGGTGCCGTGGTCGAACTCCTCGCTGCTCGGCGAGGTTTATCTGGCGGAGAAGTGACGACGCGCATGCGCGTCGTCATCCCGGGATGGTGCGTAAGCACCAGACCTCAGGTGCGCAATTGCGCACCGGGGGATCTCGAGATCCCGGGTTCGCGCTATGCGCGCCCCGGGATGACACTGAGCCTCAGTTGCCCCATACTTCCTTCGCGATCTCGACCGCGAGGCTGAGCTTGGCCCATTGCTCTTCCTCGGAGAGGATGTTGCCCTCTTCAGTCGAGGCAAAGCCGCATTGCGGAGAGAGCGCGAGCTGCTCCAGCGGCGCGAACTTCGAGGCCTCTTCGAGACGGCGCTTGATGTCGTCCTTCTTCTCGAGCTCGCCGAACTTCGAGGTGATGACGCCGACCACGACGACCTTGTCGCCCTTGGGCAGGAAGCGCAGCGGCTCGAAGCCGCCGGCACGGTCAGAATCGTATTCCAGGAAGTAGCCGTCGTAATTGGTGCCGGCGAGCATGGTCTCGGCCACCGGCTCGTAGCCACCCGAAGAAATCCAGGTCGAGCGGAAATTGCCGCGGCAGACATGGGTCGTCACCACCATGTCGGCGGGCTTCTCGGCCAGCGCGTAGTTGATGATGCGCGCATAGATCTGCTGCAGGCCGTCCGGATTGTCGCCGCGCTCGCGCGCCTTCTGCAATTCCTCCTGCGAGCAGAGGTATGCCCACACGGTGTCGTCGAACTGCAGATAACGGCAGCCGGCGTCGTAGAACGCCTTCACCGCCTTGCGATAGGTCTTGCCGAGGTCTTCGTAAAACGCCTCGAGATCGGGATAGACGTCCTTGGAGATCGACTTGCGGCCGCCGCGGAAGTGCAGCACCGCGGGCGACGGGATCGTCATCTTGGCCGTGACGTGGGCCTGATCGGCGACCTTCTTCAGGAAGCGGAAGTGGTCGAGCATCGGGTGATCGGCGGGGAAGTCGAGCTTGTCGATCACGCGTACCGCGTCGTGACGGGTCTGCACGCCCGCGAACTGGATGCCGGCGTCGGGGTGGAACAGCTCGCAGCCGGTGAGCTTGGCCAGAAAATCGAAATGCCACCAGGAGCGGCGAAATTCGCCATCGGTCGCGAGCTTCAGGCCGATCGAGGCCTGCTTGTGCACGACCTTCTCGATCTCCATGTCCTCGATCTTGCGCAGATCGTCGGCCGAGATCTCGCCCTTCTCGAGCCGGGTGCGGGCTTCCTTGATCTTGGCCGGACGCAGGAGACTGCCGACCTCGTCGGCGCGGAAGGGGGCTTTGGTTCGCTGCATTCTTGTTTCTCCCGATACTTCTAGTGGGCCGCCGCCCCTGCGACGCCGAGGTGGCGCTCCAGGACCGACGGGTCGGCTTTCAGTGCGGCGCTCGGGGCGTCGTGGACGATCGTTCCGCGCTCCAATATCACAACACGGTCGGCGAGCCCCAGAATCTTTTGGGCATTCTGCTCGACGATGATCGAGCAGATGCCACCCGCCCGGGTGATGGTGCCGATCGCCTTCAAGAGCTCCTCGACGATGATGGGCGCAAGACCCTCGGTCGGCTCGTCCAGCAGCAGCACTTTCGGATTGAGGGTGAGCGCGCGGCCGATCGCCAGCATCTGCTGCTCGCCGCCGGAGAGCTGGTTGCCGAAATTGCTCCGCCGCTCCTTCAGCCGCGGGAACATCTCGTAGACCTTCTCGACTGTCCAGGGACCCGGCTGGGCCACCGCGGTCATGTTCTCTTCCACCGTGAGCGAGCGGAAGATGTTGCGCTCCTGCGGCACCCAGCCGATGCCGGCACGGGCGCGCTGGTCGGGCCGGAGCGAGGTGACATCGGTGCCGGCGAGCGCGACGGTGCCGGCGAAGCGGCGGGTGACGCCGACGATGGAGTTGATCAGCGTGGTCTTGCCGGTGCCATTGCGCCCCAGCAGCGCCAACACCTGCCCTTCGGCGAGGCGTAAGCTCATCTTCGGCAGCACCACGGCCTCGCCGTAGCCGGCGCGCAACTGGTCGATCGCGAGCAGGTCAGACATTGACCGCCTCCTCGCCGAGATAGACCGCCTTGACCTGCGGATCGCGCGCGACCTGCTCGGGCGGACCTTCAGTCAGCAGCGCGCCGGAGACCAGCACCGAGATGCGGTCGGCGAAGGAAAACACGAGATCCATGTCGTGCTCGATCAAGAGCACGGTGACGTCGCGCGGCAGGCTGCCGACCACGGCGAGGATGTCGTGGCGCTCGCTCTCGGGCACGCCGGCGGCGGGCTCGTCGAGCAGCAGTACGCGCGGCTTGGCCGCGATCGCGACCGCGATCTCGAGCAGGCGCTGCTTGCCGTAGGGCAGCGTCACGGTCTGCTCGTTCATGACGTCGAGCAGGTGGAAGCGCGTCAAGAGATCGGCAATCTCGCCATTGACGTCGCTGCGCGTGCCCATCCGCCGCCACCAGTCGCCGCCATGGCCGAGGCGCTCGGAGACGGCAAGGCCAATGGTTTCGAGCGGCGTGAGATCCGGATAGAGCTGGTTGATCTGGAACGTCCGCGACAGTCCGCGTAGCACGCGCTTGTCCACGGGCAGATCGGTGATGTCCTGACCTTCGAGCAGGATGCGGCCCGAATTCGGCTTGAGCACGCCGGTGAGCTGGTTGATCACCGTGGTCTTGCCGGCGCCGTTCGGGCCGATCAGCGCATGGCGTGCGCCCTGCTCCACCCTCAGCGAGAGATCGCGGGTAACGCGCAGGCCGCCGAACTGCTTTTCGAGATTCTGGGTTTCGAGCGCGATGGTCATGAATCGCTCTCCGGCACGGCGACGACCGCCTTGCGGCCGGCAACCTGCTTGACCACCAGATTGGGCACATACAGCACCCAGCGATGCAGCCGCTGCCGGCCGACCAACACGATCACGACCAGCACCAGGCCGATCCAGAACTGCCAGTATTGCGGGGTGATGGTGGAGAACAATTCCTGGAGCATGCGGAAGATCACCGCGCCGATCAGCCCGCCATAGAGGTAGCCAGTGCCGCCGATGACGAGGACCAGCATGAGGTCGGCCGAGCGCTCGAAGGCGAACACGTCGAGCGAAGCGATCGCGGTGGTCTGGGTGAACAGCGCGCCGGCAATGCCGGCATAGAACGCCGCCAGAGTATAGATCGCGATCAGGCGGCGGTTGACGGGGATGCCGATCGCGGCAGCCCGCAGCGGATTGTTCTTGATCGCACGCAGCGACAGCCCGAACGGCGAATGCACAACGCGTCGGGCGAACAGGAACAGCAGGAACAGCACCGTCAGCGAATAGAAGAAGCCGGCCTTGCCGAACATGTCGAACGGGATCCGGCCCAGGATCGGCTGCATCTCGATGCCCTGCAGGCCGTCGGTGCCACCGGTGATGTTGGAGAAGCGTTCGGCGAGCGCTTCCAGCAGCAGCGCGATACCGAGCGTCACCATCAGGCGCGTGAGGTCGACGCCGCGGATCACCAGGAAGCTGGTGGCAAAACCGAGCACCATCGCGGCAAGGCCAGCGACGATCAAAGCGAGCACGGGTTCGTTGACGATACCATGCAGCGCGAGAAGCCCCGCGGCATAGGCGCCGACGCCGAAGAAGGCGGCGTGGCCGAGCGAGACGATGCCGGCATAGCCGAGGATGAGATCGAGCGACATCGCAAACAGCGCCAGCCGCAGGATGTCGGTCATGATCAGATAGCGCGACGGAAATGCGAAGCCGCAGGCCAGCACGACGAGCCAGAAGACGACTTCGCCATAGTGCCAGCGCGCCTGGCGCTGGGCGTGAAATCCGACGTCGGAGGCAGCGCTCATCGGCGAACTCAACGCGCAGCCGTGCGGCCGAACAGACCGTTCGGGCGCCAGATCAGGATCACGATCATCATGGTGTAGATCACGAAGGGGCCCATCTTCGGCACGTAATATTTACCAGCGACGTCGCCAATGCCGAGCAGGAGCGAGGCCAGGAACGGACCTGTGATCGAAGAGGAGCCGCCGACGGTGACCACGATCAGGAAGTAGATCATGAACTTCAGCGGGAAATACGGATCGAGGCCCAGGATCTCGGCGCTCAGCGCGCCACCAAGGCCGGCGAGGCCGCATCCGAAGGCAAAGGTGAAGGCGAACACCTGCGGCACGTTGATGCCGAGGCCGCTCGCGGCACGGGGATCGTCGACCGCGGCGCGCAGGCGGCTGCCGAAGCGGGTCTTGGCCAGCACCATCTGCAGGCCGATGGTGAGCAGGCCGCAGATCACGATGATCATCAGGCGATAACGGCCGATGCCGACGCCGAACAGGTCGAACTGCCCCTGAAGCGCGGCCGGCAAATTGATGAAGACGCGCGAAGAGCCCTGGATGTAGTCCACGGCCGCGACCGACATGAACGTCAGACCGATGGTGAAGAGCACCTGGTCGAGATGGCTGCGCGCATAGAGGTGGCGATAGAGGCTGCGTTCGAGCACGATGCCGATCGCCGCCGACGAGACGAAGGCGAGCGGCAATGCCGCGAAGAACGGCCAGCCCATCCGGTTGACCAGCACCATGCAGACATAGCCGCCAGCCATGGCGAAGGCGCCGTGCGCGAGGTTGACGAAGTTCATCAGGCCGAGCGTGACCGCAAGCCCGCAGGCGAGCACGAACAGCAGCATGCCGTAGGCCACGCCATCGAACAGGTTGGTGAGGATTGCGGTCATCGTCTCAGCTTGGAGTTGTCGTCATGGCCGGGCTTGTCCAGGCCATCCACGTTCTTGTTTGGGCTCCCGCGTGGATACCCGGGTCAAGCCCGGGCATGACGGTGAGCGCCGGTGAGATATCCCGGATGCGCGCTAAGCGCGCTCCGGGATGACGCGCGTCACTTCTTGGTCTTGCCGAGATCCTTGACGGCTTCGAAGGTTGCGAACTCGACGTTGTAGAGCTCGCCGTCGACCTTCTCGACCTTGCGGATGTAGATGTTCTGCACGATGTCGCGGGTCTCGGGATCGATCGAGATCGGGCCGCGCGGGCTTTCCCACTTCTGGCCTTTCATCGCCTCGATCAGCTTGTCGCCGTCGGTCGCGCCACCGGTCTTCTTCAGCGCTTCGTAGATCAGGTGGATGCCGTCATAGCCGCTCACCGCCATGAAGCCCGGGCGGTTGCCGAACGCCTTCTTGTAAGCGGCGACGAAGTCCTTGTTCATCTGCGAGGGATGCGCCGCGGAATACATGTGCGCGGTGACCGTGCCGAGAACGGCGTCGCCCATGTTGTTGAGCAGATCGTCGTCGGTGACGTCGCCCGGTCCGATTACCTTGATGCCGGCCTTGTCGAGACCGCGCTCGGCATACTGCTTCATGAAGTTGCCACCCTGGCCAGCCGGCACGAACACGAAGATCGCGTCCGGCTTGGCGTCCTTCATCCGTTGCAGGAACGGCGCGAAGTCGGGATTGGCGAGCGGCGTCTTGACCTCTTCGACCACCTCACCGCCGCCCGCGGTAAAGTGCTGCTTGAAGAAGTTGAGCGCGTCGTTGCCCGGCGCGTAGTCCGAGGTCAGCGTCGCCACTTTCTTGATGCCGTTCTTTACCGCCCAGTCGCCGATGATGGTCGAGGACTGCGCCAGCGTGAAGCTGGTGCGCACGATGTAGGGCGAGCGCTCGGTGATGATGGAGGTACCCGCCGCCATCACGACTTCGGGGATCTTGGCCTGCGTGGCGAGCGGAGCGGCGGCAAGCGCTGCCGGCGTCACGCCGAAGCCGGCGATGAAGTTGACCTTGTCGTTGACGATCAGCTCCTGCGCGGCAGTCTTGGTCTTGTCCGGCACCGCGCCGTCGTCCTTGAGAATGATCTCGACCTTCTTGCCGGCGACCGTGTCGCCCTTCTGCTGCATATAGAGCTTGATCGCGTTCTCGATCTGCTTGCCGGTCGAGGCCTGGCCGCCGGTCATCGGCAGGATCAGGCCGATTTTGACGCTGTCTTCGGCCTTGGCAGGCGCGACGGCCGCGAGGCTTGCGATGGCGGCCGCGGCTGCGGCACGCGAAAAGATCTTGCGTTCGAACATCAGATGTCCCTCCCCTTCATTCCTGCGTTCTTGTGAGCCGGACCGAGTGCCCGGTCCTTGCCGCTCTTCACTGGCGGACAAGCCATGCCGTGCGGCCACATGGCGTCCTCTGCAACCCCGTTGTCAATCGGACGTTGGGCGACCATTCGGCGCAAGCCGTGTGATCCGCCTCAACGACGGCAGGGAGAGATTTGTACGATTGTACAAAGAAACTGGTCCTGTCAACGAAAAAGCCTCTGACCCAGTGATGGCTCGTCGACGCGCCAGAGTAAGAAGGCCGCACGATGCAGGGGATGGAGAATTCCGCCTCTTACTTGCAGAATCTGGACATTCCACGCCTCCGCGATGAAGCCCCTCCTCACGCGACCCGAACGCGCCTGGACAAAGTACCTGATGTATACCGTATCAGCTAGAATGAACGCTACAAGAGCCAATTATGTGTAATATAATACCTTTTATGTATACATTCGCGCCGACCGTCGAATAGGCCAATTTTACTGGTTGAGAGCTATGGTTCGCCGCTAAGGCCGCTCCAGCGTCCGTCACCCAGGCCCGACCGGGCACGACCCCAAAGATGTCCATGCGCTCCCGTTCGCTTTCGATCGCCGCCATTGCCCTGCTCGGTTCCAGCCTTGCCGGCTGCGGCACGGTCAATGAAAAACTCTCCGCCGGCATGGGCGACTCCATCCCGCAATGGGCCGGCGGCCTGCCTGCCGATGCCCCGCCGCGACCGGGGACGCCGCAATACGATGCCTACATGAAGGAGCGCGAACGCAAGCGGCTGCTGCCGGCGGCGGACCGCGAGAAGGAAGAGCAGGCACAGAAGGGCGCGACGGGGACGACGTCGGCTGGCGCGGTGCGCTGAGGGGGCAAATGGCGAATAGTGAGGAGCGAATAGGGCGCTCTTGCTTCCAACCGCTATTCGCCGCTCCCCATTCGCTAATCCACGAACACCACAGTCTTGCGGCCGTTGAGGATGACACGATCGTCCAGATGGTAGCGGATCGCGCGGGCGAGCACGCGGCGCTCGATGTCGCGGCCCTTGCGAACGAGATCCTCAGGCGTGTCGCGATGGCTGATGCGCTCGACGTCCTGATCGACGATCGGGCCTTCGTCGAGGTCGCGCGTGACGTAATGCGCGGTCGCGCCGATCAGCTTGACGCCGCGCTCGTGCGCCTGGTGATAGGGTTTTGCGCCCTTGAAGCCCGGCAGGAACGAGTGGTGGATGTTGATGCAGCGCCCCGACAGCTTCGCCGACAGATCATCCGACAGGATCTGCATGTAGCGAGCGAGCACGACGAGATCGGTCTTCGTCTTGCTGACGAGATCCATGATCTGGGCTTCCTGCTCGCGCTTGGTCTCCTTGGTGACCGGCAGATGGTGGAACGGGATGCCGCCGAAATCGAGCCCACCATAGACCTCGCGCGGATGGTTGGAGACGATCGCGGTCGGCGTCATCGGCAATTCGCCGGTGCGCCAGCGATAGAGGATGTCGACCAGGCAATGGTCGGACTTCGACACCAGCAGCATCACCTTGCGATGCGCGGCGCGGTCGCGCATCTGCCATTCCATGCCGAAACGCTCGGCGATCGCCGCAAAGCCGGTCTGCAGCGCCGACAGTTCCACGGCAAGATCGGCCGCGGTGAACACCACTCGCATGAAGAACTTGTTGGTCTCGGTGTCGTCGAACTGCTGGGCGTCGAGAATGTTCTGTCCGTTGTGGGCGAGAAACGTCGACACCGCCGAGACGATGCCGGGACGATCCGGACAGGACAGGGTCAGGACATATTGATGATCGGGCATGTCGATGAACAGGCTTGGCTCTTGATGAAGGTTTGTGCAGCGGGACGACCCGCGATTTGCCCTGCTCTAGCACCGACGCCGGCCTTGCGCCAATCCCGAGCGCAGAGTCAGGATGAACAGACGATTGCGATTGAATGACCGGAGCACGCCCATGGCCGACCGTCTGAACGGCACCCGCATCCTGATCCTGGAGACCCGCGAGGAGGCGCAGTTCTCAAAACTTCTGGCCGAGCAAGGCGCCGAGGTCGTGCAATGCCCCATGTTCACCATTCACGATGCGCCGGACCCGGCCCCGGTCGAGGCCTGGATCCGCCGCGCCATCGAGACGCCGCTTGACGATCTCGTGCTGATGACCGGCGAAGGCCTGCGGCGGATCATGAAGCTCGCCCGCGCCCGCGGGCTCGATTCCGCCCTTGTCGCGGCACTCGCCAAGACGCGAAAGTTCACCCGCGGCCCGAAGCCCGGCAAGGCGCTGCGCGAGGTCAACCTGGACGCGCAGCAGACGACGGAGAAACCGACCACCGAGGGCGTGATCGAGATGCTTGGCAAGCTCGACCTTCGGGGACGGCGTCTCGGCCTCCAGCTCTATCCGGACAAGGACCACAGCGCGCTGACCGGCGCGCTCGCCGCGCAAGGCGCGGCGGTCGATACCGTGCTGCCCTATATCTACGATTCCACGGCCGCGGATGCCAACATCGTCACGGCGATCGAGGACATGGCGGCGGGGCGGATCGATGCCCTCGCGCTCACCAATCTCGGCCAGGTCCGCCGCCTGATCGAGGCTGCGAAAGCTCATGGCAGCGAGGACAGGCTGCGCGCCGGCCTCGAACGGACGCTGATCGCATCGGTCGGCCCGGCGGTCTCCGGCGAGCTCGCCGCGCACGGCCTGCGCACGGACGTCTCGCCGGCGGAAGACGCCTATTTCATGCGTCCCCTCATATCGGCGATGGCAAGCGCGCTGGCGGAGCGGAAACCGGCGGCCAGATAGGAGCTGAGCGCGGGAGCGGCATGCGGCGGCTCTGATTGACACGCGCGTCACCGGCCCTACGTTGCCGGAAATGAAAAGAAACCACACGGGCCAGGGAATCGCCGTGACAAGCGCCATCGCGCCTTGAGCACAACCGCACGACCTTCTGCGCTGGCGCCATTCCGCATCCGCAACTACCGTTTCCAATGGCCATCCGACCTGCTCACCTCCTGGGCGTTCGAGGTCGAGACGCTGGTGCTCGGCTGGTACATCCTGGTCGAGACCGGCTCGGTGCTGCTGCTCACCGTGCTTGCCTCGCTACAGTTCGTCGGGACGCTGGTCGCGCCGGTGTTCGGCATGATCGGCGACCGCATGGGCCATCGCGACCTGTTGGTCTTGATGCGTCTTGCTTACACAGTGCTGTCGTCGACCATCATGGTTCTGGCACTGAGCGGTCATCTGTCGCCGCTGAGCGTCATGATCATCGTCGCGATCATGGGCCTGATCCGCCCTTCGGACCTCGGCGTCCGGGGCGCGCTGCTCGCCGAGATCATGCCGGCCGAACAACTGGTGGGCGCCATCAGCGTTGCGCGCACCACCCAGGACAGCGCGCGCATCGCCGGTGCGTTGACCGGCGCCGGGCTGTTCGCCGTCCTCGGCATCGGCCTCGTCTATGTGGCCATCGCGTGCCTCTATTTCGCAGCCGCGCTTCTCATGCTCTGCCTGACACGGCCCAAGAGAACCGTCATCACGAGCGACCTTCCGACAAACAGCCATGCGGTATCGCGACTGCTGGGTGACCTCAAGGAAGGGATCGTCTACGCTTGGAATGGCCCCGGCATGCGCGCAGCGCTGTGCGTCGCGTTCCTGGCCAATCTCACCGCTTTTCCCTTCACGGGCGGACTACTGCCCTACATCGCCCGCGAGATCTTTCAGACCGATCAGACCGGCCTCGGTTACCTCTCGGCGAGCTTCGCCGTCGGCTCGCTGACCGGCTCCATCACGCTCAGCCTCGTCAGCGGCGTGCGCATTGCCCGGCTTCTGATCGGCGCGACATTGGCCTGGTACGCCATGCTGCTGGTGTTCGTCGAAGTCAGGACGATGCCGGTGGCGATGGCATGCCTCGTACTCGCCGGCATCGCCCAGAGCATGTCGATGATCTCCGCAGCCGTGATCCTGATGCGAACGGCGAGCGCGCATCTGCGCGGCCGCGTCATGGGCGTGCGCATGATGGTGATCTACGGCCTGCCGATCGGATTGCTCGCGGCCGGCAGCCTGATCGACGTCATCGGCTATTCCGCGACGGGCTCGCTCTATGCCGCCGCCGGTTTCATCGCGATGCTGGCGATCGCGATCCGCTGGCGCGCCGACCTCTGGCCGGTCCACGCTCCCGCCAATGCGCGGTGACGAGGTACCGATGCGTTAGTCGCCGTACCCGCGCAGGCGCTCGATATCGAGGATGGTGACGCCGCCATATTCCAGTCGCAGCAGGCCCTCCTTCTCCAGCCGGTTCAGCGCGCGATTGGCGTTCTGGCGGGACATGCCGGAAAGTGCGCCGATCTCCTCCTGGGTGATCTCCAGATGCGCGCTCGATTCCGGATAGAGGATCGGGTTGAACAGCGAAGCGATGCTGCGGGCAAGGCGCGCGGTAGCATCCAGCGTGCGGTTGACCTCGAGCATGCCGATGAACTGGCCGAGCCGTTCGTTGAGCTGGCGCACCAGGAAGCGGTTGAAGCCGACGCTGTTTTCGAACAGCCACATGAAGGCGCTGCGTTCCATCAGGGCGACGCGGCTGTCGCGCAGCGCGACCACGTCATAGCGGCGCGGCTCGTTCTTGAGCACGCTGCCCTCGCCGAACCACGCCCCTGCCGTCAGCCCGGCAAGGCTGGTCTCCTTGCCATCCCGCGAGACCCCACCCATGCGGGCAAGGCCGCCCACCATGCCGGCCCAATAGGCAAAGGTGTCGCCGCGCATGAATACGGTCTCGCCGGTGCCGTAGGACCGCTCCGTGATTCCAGCACGCGCGACCTCGATCTCCGCTTGCGTGAGTTCGCGCGACCAGGCGGCGACGCGCCTCAGATGATCTTCTGAAATCATGATCCCGCGGCCAGCCGCACCGTTTCGTCACTCCGCCTTCTGCTGCAACGCAACATGGTGATTCCAACCGCCATCCGACGAAAGATGAAGGCTACCGCCGTCCGACAAACTTTGTCGCAGAATTGTCAGCCGGGAGACATTTCAAAGTAGCGCTTTCCCCTATTGAGGACCACCTCGGGGCGATGCGGCTTTTGATCCCTGACGGGAACGAGAGTAGCGCGGCTCCGGTCGAGACCATCTGCTGCATGGCCTCACCGGCACCGCCGTACTAGGATCGCCGGGCAGGAACGGACGAAGAGCGCAGCTAAAAGGCGCCATCACCGGGAGGGATTCGTTTGGTGGCTATCAGTCTTGAAGTGCGCGGCGTGTCCTTGCGATTCGGCGGCGTCCGGGCGCTGACCGACGTCGGCTTCGCCATCAGGGAGGGCGAGCTGTTCTCGATCATCGGCCCCAACGGCGCCGGCAAGACCTCGATCGTGAACTGTATTTCCGGTCGCTACAAGCCGACCGAAGGTCAGCTGTTCTACCAGGGCCGCGACATCACCGGCCTCACTCCGAATGCGCGGGCCTCGCTCGGCATCGGCCGCACTTTCCAGAATCTCGCGCTGTTCCACCATATGAGCGTGCTCGACAACATCATGGTCGGGCGCCATCACCTCCTGAAGAACAACTTCCTCACGGGCGCGCTGTACTGGCTCACCGGCGCGCGCAAGGAGGAGCTCGAGCACCGCCGCAAGGTCGAGGAGATCATCGACTTCCTCGATCTGCAGTCGGTGCGGAAGGCCGCCGCGGGCACCCTGTCCTACGGCCTGCGCAAGCGCGTCGAGCTCGCCCGCGCCATGGCGCTGGAGCCGCGCCTCATCCTCCTCGACGAGCCCATGGCCGGCATGAACTTCGAGGAGAAGGAGGACATGGCCCGCTACATCGTCGACCTCAACGAGGAGTTCGGGATGACGGTGGTGATGATCGAGCACGACATGGGCGTGGTGATGGACATCTCCCACCGCGTCATGGTGCTGGATTTCGGCAAGAAGATCGCCGAAGGCGATCCGGCGACGGTGCTCGCCGATCCCCACGTCAAGCGCGCCTATCTCGGCGAGGAGGACGAGGTGCTGGTCGATCCGGACGACGCAGTACCCGCGCAGGAGAGCGCGGCATGATGGATTACGCAGGACGCGTCGCTCAGGCCGATACCTATCCGAAGATGCTCCGGCTCAACGCCAAGGAGCATGGCAACGAGATCGCATTGCGCGAGAAGGATCTCGGGCTGTGGCGCATCTTCACCTGGAACGACTATCAGACACGGGTGCGCGACTTTGCGCTCGCCCTCGTCGAGATGGGCCTCGGCCGCGGCGACGTCGTCGGCATCATCGGCGACAACCGGCCGGACTGGATCGCCGCGGAAGTGGCGACGCATGCCATCGGCGGCCTCAGCCTCGGACTCTATCGCGACGTGCTGGATGAAGAGGCCTCCTATCTCCTCAACTATGGCGAGGCCCAGCTGGTCTTCGCCGAGGACGAGGAGCAGGTCGACAAGCTGCTGACGCTGGCCGAGCGCGTGCCGAAGCTGAAGCACATCATCTATTCCGATCCGCGCGGGATGCGGAAATACGAGGATCCCAGGCTGATGTCGGCGGAGAAATTCGCCGAGCTCGGCCGCGCCCGCGCCGCGAGGGAGCCGGAGCTTTACGACAGGCTGGTTGATGCCACCAAGGGCGAGGACGTCGCGATCCTCTGCACCACGTCGGGCACCACCTCGCATCCGAAGCTTGCAATGCTTGCCGCCGGCCGCGTGCTCGGCCATTGCGCGACCTATCTGGCCTTCGACCCCAAGGGACCGGACGACGAATACGTCTCCGTGCTGCCGCTGCCATGGATCATGGAGCAGGTCTACGTGCTCGGCAAAGGCCTGCTCTGCCGGATGAAGATCAACTTCGTCGAAGAGCCCGACACGATGATGAACGATCTGCGCGAGATCGCGCCGACCTTCGTGCTCTTTGCCCCCCGGGTCTGGGAATCGATCGCCGCCGACGTCCGCGCCAGGGTGATGGACGCAACGCCCTTCAAGCAGCGCCTGTTCGAGGTCGGCATGAAATCGGGACTGGCCGCGCTCGAGCAGGGCAAGCGTTCGGGCTTTGCCGACGCCATCTTGTTCCGCGCGTTGCGCGACCGGCTCGGCTTCACCCGCCTGCGCTCGGCCGCCACCGGCGGCGCGGCGCTCGGGCCCGACACCTTCAAGTTCTTCCAGGCCATGGGCGTGCCGCTGCGCACGCTCTATGGCCAAACCGAATTGCTTGGTGCCTATACGCTGCATCCCGAGGGCAAGGTCGATCCTGACACGACCGGCGTGCCGATGGCCGACAATGTCGAGATCCGCATC
>RXJC01000629.1 GCA_003963435.1 Bradyrhizobiaceae bacterium
TCCTGGGATCGTGATCCGCCTTGCGCAGCACCGAGACCGGATAGCATTCGGTCTGCCCGTAAAGCTGCGAGAACACCGGGCCGATGCGCTCGATGCCCTCGACCAGCCGGCTCGGCGACATCGCCGACGCCCCGTAGAGCACCAGCTCGAGCGAGGACAGGTCGGTCCTGTCAAGCGCGGGATGGTCGAGCAGCACATAGATCATGGTCGGCACGAACAGCGTGAAATTGATGCGCTCGCGCGCGATCGTCGTCAGAACGGCCTCGGGATCGAAACCTTTGAGCATGTGCACGGTGCCGCCGCGCATCAGGGTCGGCAGCACCTTCGTGCCGGCGACGTGGCTGATCGGGGCGACGGTGAGGTAGCGCGCCGCGTCGGGGATCTCGAAATCGGCGAGGATCGCGGCGGCGGCTCCGGCATTCTCGCGGTGATAGCGTAGCGCGCCCTTGGATTTTCCGGTGGTGCCGCCGGTGTAGTTCAGCGTCGAGAGATCGTCGAGGCTGGCGAGGTTTCGCGCACTGGCGTGGCCCGCGCTCTCGATCGCCGCCAAGAGATCGGCACCGTAGCCGGCCGGCCCCATGGTGAAGACCGCCTTCAGCCGGCTCGCCCTCGCGGCGAGCTCGCCGCCGCGGTCGCGGAAGGCGGCCGCATCGACCACCAGCATCTCGGCCTCGGAATCCTCGAGCTGGAACAGCTGGTCTTCGAGCGATCCCAGGGGATGCAGCCAGGTGATACAGAGCCGCGACAATTGCGCGGCGACGCCAGCGCACCAGGTGTCGGCGCGGTTCGCGGTGAGAAAGGCGACGCGCGCGCCCGGTTGCAATCCGAGCCGCATGAACACGCCCTGGATGCGTCCGATCAGGTCGATGGTGCCTTGATAGCTCAGCGATCCGCCAGGCCATGCGAACGCGGTGCGGCCGGGATAGCGCGAGAGCGCCCGTAGCGTCTGCGCACAAGTCGGGGACGATGCGTGGAGCGGATCGGACATATGTTTCCTCGTTGCTTTGTCACCGGCTTCTGACGTGCCAATGTTGGCCCTAACGCTAGCACAGGGACTGCGGGATGAAACGACAAAGCCCGCGCCAGGGAGGCATGCGTGACAAGGAGATTTGCGTGACATCCGATCGACTGCAACGTTTTCGCAATCGTCTCGCTCTGCCTTTGATCGCCGCGCCGATGTTCCTGGTGTCGGGCGTCGAGCTCATGGTCGCGGCCTGCCGCAACGGGGTCATCGGCAGCTTCCCCACCGCGAATTGCCGCAGCACGGACCAGCTCGACGAATGGCTGACCGCGATCGCGACGCGGCTGCATCTGCATGAGGATCAAACCGGCCGCAAGGCAGCGCCGCTTTGTCCGAATCTGATCGTGCATCGCTCCAATGCGCGGCTGGAGCAGGATCTCGCCGTGTTGCTGCGGCACAGGCCGGAGATCGTCATCACCTCGGTGGGCTCGCCCGCGCCTGTGCTGAAGCCGTTGCACGACGCGGGTGCGCTGGTGCTGGCGGACGTCGCGTCCATCCGCCATGCCGAACGTGCGGCGGAAGCAGGAGCCGACGGGCTGGTGCTGCTCACTGCGGGCGCCGGCGGGCAGACCGGCTGGCTCAACCCGTTCGCCTTCGTTCGCGCGGTGCGCGCGTTCTATGACGGCATCGTCGTGCTCGCGGGCGGCATCAGCGACGGTCATGCGCTGCGTGCGGCCGAAGTGCTCGGCTGCGATCTCGCCTATATGGGCACCAAGTTCATCGCGACGCGCGAGAGCATGGCGGACGAACGCCACAAGCATATGCTGGTCGAGAGCAGCGCCGACGACATCCTGCTCACCACCGCGTTCACGGGCCTGCAGACCAGCATGCTGAGGCCGTCGATCGTGGCCGCCGGGTTAGATCCTGACGATCTGCCGGCGCGCGGCGCGATCGACATCGCCAAGGATATCGACGTCGCCGCGCGCGAGAACCGCCCGAAGCGCTGGCGCGACATCTGGAGCGGCGGGCATTCCACCTCGGGTGTCACCGACGTGCCCGCTGTCGACGATCTCGTTGCGCGGACGACGATCGAATATGGCGAGGCGAGAGCGCGCCTCTCTCCGTAGAATTGCGGAAGAAGCGGGGGCCGCTCGCCCCGATCACAGTTAATCGAGCGCTTGCTCGAACCGCTTCACTTAACGGCAGATTAACCAACGCCCGCCAAGAATCCCCTCACGGCCGCCAATCAGGACCGAGAGGGACAGGCGATGGACTTCGATTATCTCAACACCAAGACGGCGGCTTCGCTGGACGAAATCCGAATCCGTGTCGCCCACGCGCTGGCCCGTCACCCGCTGTGCCGCAACGTCCGCTTCGACATCGTCAGCGTCCCCCGCACCCGCCGGGGCGGCAACTGGACGGTGACGCTGCAATCGGTCGAGCCGCGCGCGGTCTGGGAGGCCTCGGAGATCGTCGCCGACATCCAGGACGCCTACGTGCTGGCCGTAGCGGCCTGATTTTCTTGGATTTTTATCCGGTAGGTCGCGATAGACACACCGATTGTCGCAACGAAGGCACACTCAAGCCTTAATTCGTGCCCTTTTCCCGGGCAACGTTAACAAACTCGTGAAGCGTCCGTTCCCGGAGAGACGTTTGTCCAAAGCCATCACCATCGTTGTGCTGACCTGCTTCCTCGTCCTCGGCGCCGCCACCACCGCCATTCTCGGCCGCGACAGTGTTCCCAGCGTCAGCGAAGAGATGATCTCGCAGGCGCCTCCCCCGAAGGCCCTCGCCACCAACCGCGCCGCCAAGGCCGACCGTCTGGTCCCGACCCTGGCCCTGGCGTCGGCCGCGATCGAGCCGATCCAGGTTCCGGCCGACAGTCTTTCACAGACACCCGTGCTGACCGAGCCGCTGCGCCAAGCCTTCGCTGCGGCCTCGCCGTCCGATTTCCCGATGCCCAAAGCTGCGCCGGCCACGTCCGAGGCGCCCGCCGCGGCGGAGATTCCTGCCGTTCAGGTTCCGGCCAAGCCGAAGGTCGCCGCCAAGCCGCAGCCGCAGAAGCATTATACCCTGCTGTCCGACGCACAGATCTCCGGCATCAGGGATCGCCTGAAGCTGTCGTCGTCGCAGGAATATTACTGGCCGTCGGTCGAAACCGCGCTGCGCAACGTCGTCCGCAAGATCTCGGCCAACAAGCTCTCCAATCCGAACGCGCCCCCCAGCGCGCAGATCGATCCGAATTGTGACGAAGTCCAGCAGTTGAAGTCGGCCG
>RXJC01000318.1 GCA_003963435.1 Bradyrhizobiaceae bacterium
CGGCCGCCATGTTGGCGAACATCGCGCGACGGTGCTCGGCCGTACGGTTGAGCTTCCGATGAACCTTGCCGTGACGCATGTGAGTAGTCCTTACAAAAATACTGCCGCGACGGTTCGTCGGACATGTTGCTCAGGTGGGCTGCCTGCGTTCGCCCAAGTCAGTGAGTGGCGAATGGTGAATAGCGAATAGTTGTTCCCTATTCGCCACTCCCTACTCGCCATTCGCTCAGTAGTGATCCTCGAAGCGCTTGGCGAGCTCGTCGATGTTCTCCGGCGGCCAGCCCGGCACTTCCATGCCGAGGTGCAGACCCATCTGGGCCAGCACTTCCTTGATCTCGTTGAGCGACTTGCGGCCGAAGTTCGGGGTGCGGAGCATTTCCGCTTCGCTCTTCTGCACGAGGTCGCCGATGTAGACGATGTTGTCGTTCTTCAGGCAGTTGGCCGAACGCACCGACAGCTCGAGCTCGTCCACCTTCTTGAGGAAGGCCGGGTTGAAGGCGAGGTCCGGGATGATCTCCTGGGCGACTTCCTTGCGCGGCTCTTCGAAGTTGACGAACACATTGAGCTGATCCTGCAGGATGCGGGCAGCGTAAGCCACCGAGTCATCCGGCGAGATCGCGCCGTTGGTCTCGATCGTCATGGTCAGCTTGTCGTAGTCGAGGATCTGGCCCTCGCGGGTGTTCTCGACCTTGTAGGAGACCTTGCGGACCGGCGAGTACAGGCTGTCGACCGGGATCAGGCCGATCGGCGCGTCCTCGGGACGGTTGCGCTCGGCGGGCACGTAGCCCTTGCCGGTCGAGACCGTGAACTCCATGCGGATCTCGGCGCCCTCGTCGAGGGTGCAGATCTGCAGGTCCGGGTTGAGCACGACCACGTCGCCGACCGTCTGGATGTCACCTGCAGTGACGACGCCGGGGCCCTGCTTCTTCACGACCATGCGCTTGGGGCCTTCGCCCTGCATCTTGATCGAGATGTCCTTGATGTTGAGCACGATGTCGGTGACGTCCTCGCGGACGCCAGCGATCGAGGAGAACTCGTGCAGCACGCCATCGATGTGCACCGACTGCACCGCCGCGCCCTGGAGCGAGGAGAGCAGGATACGGCGCAGCGCATTGCCGAGGGTCTGGCCGAAGCCGCGCTCAAGCGGCTCGGCGACGATGGTCGCGAAACGCGAGGGATCGCTGCCGGGCGTGACCTGGAGCTTGTTCGGCCGAATCAGTTCTTGCCAATTTTTCTGGATCGTCACTGTTTCACCCATACAGGCCAGTCAATTTGATCGTTCAAATACTGGCGTTGGAGAAAGGCCGCAGGTCGCACCCGCGGCTTCTTGCAAAGTCATTGCGGGCGCCGATGCGCCCGCAACTCGTCAAAATCAAACGCGACGACGCTTGCGGGGACGGCAACCGTTGTGCGGAATCGTGGTCACGTCGCGGATCGAGGTAACGGTGAAGCCGGCGGCCTGGAGCGCGCGGAGCGCCGATTCGCGGCCCGAGCCGGGACCGGCCACTTCGACTTCCAGCGTGCGCATGCCGTGCTCCTGCGCCTTCTTGGACACGTCCTCGGCGGCAACCTGTGCAGCGTACGGGGTCGACTTGCGCGAGCCCTTGAAGCCCATCGTGCCGGCGGAGGACCAGGCGATCGTGTTGCCCTGCGCGTCGGTGATGGTGATGGTCGTGTTGTTGAACGACGAGTTCACGTGCGCGACGCCGGAGGCGATGTTCTTGCGCTCACGGCGACGAACGCGGGTGGCTTCCTTGCCCATTGAGTCCCTTTCCTGAAGATCTCAAACGCCGCCGTAATGCCAGCGGCTACACCTGTGAAAATGCGAATGGTGAGTGGCGAATAGCGAGTGGATGACCACTCGCCATTCGCCACTCACCTATTCGCTCGAATTACTTCTTCTTGCCGGCGATGGCCTTGGCCGGACCCTTGCGCGTACGCGCATTGGTGTGGGTACGCTGACCGCGCACCGGCAGACCGCGACGATGACGCAGGCCGCGATAGCAGCCGAGGTCCATCAGACGCTTGATGTTGATGCCGACCTCACGGCGCAGGTCGCCCTCGACGAGATAGTCGCGGTCGATCACTTCGCGGATCTGGAGCACTTCGGCGTCGCTGAGCTGATTGACGCGACGATCCTCGGGGATCTTCACCTTCTCCAGGATCTCACCGGCGATCTTCTGACCGATGCCATGGATGTACTGGAGCGCGATCAGCACGCGCTTGTTGGTGGGAATGTTCACGCCGGCAATACGGGCCACGGCCTTCTCTCCTGTCGCCGATCCTCGTCAGGACCGGGCTTAAGTGCTTATGTTCTCGGGCAGGTGTTCACAAACGCGAACACGACGCCCACCCCCGGTCTTCCTGGGGCCCGGCATCGTCTGAAACTATCCGACTTGGATGCGGGGCTTATTAGGGGATTCCGGGGGCTTTCGTCAACCGCTGCTAGCGTTTGGCTCGCTTTTTCGTGACCTTTTTTGCAACCTTCTTGGCACCCTTTTTGACCGCCTTTTTGGCGGTCTTCTTGGTTGCCTTCTTCGTTGCCTTCTTGACGGTCTTCTTGGGACCCTTCACGGCCTTCCTGCCAGCCTTTTTGGCCGATTTGGCCAGCTTGGCAGCCTTTTTGGCTGCTTTGGCCGGCTTTTTGGCCGCTTTTTTTGCCACCTTGGCCTTCTTGGACGGGGCGGCCTTGGCCGCGCTCTTGGTTGTCCCCTTGGTTGTCCCCTTGGCCGTGGCCGCCCCCAGCGCCTGGAGCTGGCGATCGATGGCGCGGGTGACCTCGTCGATGGCCATCATGCCGTCGATGGTCGAGAGCTTCCGCCGCTCGGAGTAGTAGTGAATCAGCGGTTCCGTCTGGCTACGGTAGCTGGCGAGTCGCTTGGTCAGGACCTCCGGCGTGTCATCGAGTCGGACCTCCTCCCCGCGCTCCCGCATCTGGGCGACGCGGGTCTCGACACGGTGCAGGAGCGCGCTCTCGTTGACGCGGAGCTCGATCACGGCGTCGAGCTTGAGGCGCTTGGCCCGAAGCAGCTCGTCGAGCGCTTCGGCCTGCGGC
>RXJC01000006.1 GCA_003963435.1 Bradyrhizobiaceae bacterium
GGCGAACGGCGCGCGGTCGGTGTTTCTGGTCACGGCCGTCGGCGCCAACGCCGCCTCCGGCGTGTTCTATCTCAGGACCAAGGGCGAGGTAGAGCGGGACATTCTCGCGCTCGATTTCGAGCACACGCATATTTTCCGCCCGTCGATGATCCTCGGCGCGCGCGACGAGGACCGCCCGCGTGAACGCCTCATCATCGCGATATGGGGCGTGCTCAATCCCCTGCTCGTCGGCCCGGCGGATCGCTATCGCGGGCTCACCGGCAACGACATCGCGCACGCCATCGCAAAGGCCGCGCGGCATCAAACCGAGAAGGTGCAAATCTATCATTGGAAAGAGATGGCGGCACTGCTTCGAACGTGATGCGGTGCGAGCCGAAGAATTACGGTGTATTAGACCTCACGCCGTGCGGCCACCCAAAAGAGCCCAGTAAAATTAAGTGCACTGTCACCGTAATTTCCCGCCTAGTGCGGGGATTCTTTTTTGTGCGCTAAGTCATTCGCCTTTCCCTAATTGAGGTCTCGGACTCGTGGTCGCCAGCAGCCCTTGCGCTTGTCATTCAATTGAATTACATTTCCATCCCCGCTGAGGAGAAGCACATGGCCGCCAATGCCCTCGTCCAGACCCGCATCGACGCCGAAGTCCGTGATCGCGCATCCGCCGTCCTTGAAGAGATGGGGCTAACGCTATCGGACGCGGTCCGCATCCTGCTGACCCGGACCGCCAACGAGGGCGCGCTGCCGCTCGAGCTCGTCACGAACAGCAAGGCTCACGACGCCTGGTTCCGCGCGAAGGTTCTGGAGGCGTTGAACGATACCCGGCCCGATATCTCTGACGAGCAGGCTGACACGCATTTCGCCAAACGGCGCGCGGCGGCCCGGCGCAGGACGGATGAATTGGAGCCGTGAAGCTCGTCTGGTCCGCCTTCGCGCTATCGGACCGCGACGGCATCTTCACGCACATCGAGGCCGAAAATCCTCGGGCCGCGATCATGGTCGATGAGCGGATCGCCGCGGCGGCGCCACTCAATTCATCTCCCAGAGACTTCGAATAGTAGGTGGCGGAAGGAATTCAGGTGCACTGTCACGGTAATTTTCGCCATAGCGTCGGTAGCTTCTCCTCGACTTCCATGATGCGGCGCACCATCGCAGTTAAGTTGATCGAGCTTTTCGGTCTCCCCGCTGGATTACCGCTTATCCCCTGGGAAAACCTTTAGCTCGCTTGGGTTTTCCCTCTTTTGAACGCCACCACTGTTTGCTTTCTGTTCAACTCAATATAACCATGGGTTGATTCAGCCTGGCAACCTCTCGCGTTGAGACTACCGATGGACCTGATTACATCCTCATTACTGAGCGATTTCACAAAGGAATTTCAGCTCGACGATCTCCCGGAATCCGAACGCTTCGAGCACTTCACGGCTTATGTGACCGTGCGCCGGCACTACTCGGAGATATTCGACACCAGCGACATCACGGTGGGCGAAGGCAACGACCTTGGCATCGACGCGATCGCCACTATCGTCAATGGCGTCCTCATTGCAGACACTGACGGTCTCGATGACCTAATGTCCGGCAATCCCGATTACCTGGACGTCTCCTTCATTTTCGTTCAAGCCGACCGCGGCACCTCCTTCGAAGCAGCTAAGCTGGGCAACTTCGCATACGGCGTCAGTGAGTTTTTTAACCCCAGCACGAAAGAGCCTCGGAACGAATACGTGAAAGCTGCTGCCGACGTGATGGCGGCTATATTTGCCAAGAGCGCCAAGTTTAAGCGAGGCAATCCGACTTGCCGCCTCTACTACGCAACCACGGGTAAGTGGTCGGGAGAAGGTGCACTGGAGGCACGCCGCCTCGCGGCAACCAAGGACCTTACGAACCTCGAATATTTCAGCGAAGTCGACATCGTCCCTGTCGGAGCATCTGAACTTCAAAAGTTCTACAACCAGACTAAAAATTCGATCTCTAGAGAATTCGTATTCGCGAACCGGCAGGATGTGCCAGAGATTCCGGGTGTCAAAGAGGCATTTGTCGGCTTTGTGCCGGCAAAGCAATTTTTGCCCATCATCTCCGAGGCCGGTGAAATCATCCGCAGCATCTTCTACGACAACGTCCGCGACTTCCAAGGTTACAATGGCGTCAACGACGAGATCCGCCAGACGCTGAAGTCAGATCGCAAAAGCCGCTTCGTTCTAATGAACAACGGTATCACGATTATTGCCAGGAGCGTAACGCATACCGCAAGTCGATTTGTGATCGAGGACTTCCAGATTGTGAATGGTTGTCAGACGAGTCACGTGCTGTTCGACAATCAGGACCAGCTCGACGACAGCGTGATGGTACCGCTGCGCCTAATCTCCACTCAGGACGAAGAAGTAATCGAAGACATTATTCACGCTACGAATAAGCAAACCGAGATCGACTCCGGCCAGTTTTTTGCGATCTCTGAGTTCGCGCGCCAGCTAGAAATGCATTTCAAAAGCTTCGATGATGTAGAGGCACGACTCTATTATGAGCGCCGCTCGCGGCAGTATGATCGTCTAAACATAGAAAAAACTCGCATCGTTCCGCAAACGAGCGCCATTCGCGCCTTTGCGGCGATGTTTCTTAATGAGCCACACAACACTGTTAGGAGTTACAAAGCGCTAGCAGAGCGCGTCGGCAAAGACATCTTCGTTCAAGGCCACAAGATCCTGCCCTACTACACTGCAGCCTTTACCCTATACCTTCTCGAGTACCTCTTTCGAAATCAGAAGGTCGAGTCCTCGATGAAGGTCGCCAGGTACCAGATATTGCTTGCATCGAGGATCTTGGCGAACAAGAACCCCGTGCCTCAACTAAACTCACGGCAGATGGATGCCTATTGCAAGGGTATTTGCGAGAAACTATGGGCAGGCGGAACGACTTCAGGTGACATTCTCTTCGGAGCGGTAGAAGCTGTGAAAGCCGTAGCGGGCAAGAAGTTCGATCGCGACCCGATCCATACCGCCGCATTTACAGAAGAGCTAATCGCTTACTGCCAAACCCACCCGCTGTAGCAGTTCACAATTACGATAATTACGCTGCACGATTCATCCTGCGCGACTTCGAATAGTGTTCGGCGGAAGCAATTGAGTGCACTGTCACCGTAATTAATTCATTTCTTTCGGCGCACGCCGAGGAAGCTTCCGGCCTCGAACTTGTCGACGCGCTTCACCTCGCCTGTTTTGTAATAGTGATCGAGGATCTCACGCTTCTTTTTCTCTCCCGTCGCTCCAGCTTTGCTCCAACTGCCTTTGCCTGAAACAACGCCGGACTGTATGCCTTTGGCGCCATACATGACGGTCCACTTCGTTGCGTTGGGACCGTCATTGTCGCATCGAACCTCTAACTCGATTTCGGGAAGCTCATCCTTCTTGGCCATGAGGTCTCCAGATCATTGGCGCGCCAATTCAGCCAATGTACCAGTAAAGTCGCCTTAGGTATTGAGGCAAGTTGAGTGCATATCAGCGCGATTCGTGATTAATTAACTTCGGGACCCTTTGCGCCCTTCGCGCGAATTAGGTCCACCGCGTGTTTGATATCATAGCCGACGACAATGCCAGTGTTGCCTGTCACGACATGACCGGTCGGAACCAGTCGACCCAACGAGCCGTCGCGGTATCTCCGCACACGATTTAAAGCTCGGTCTTCGTCGGTCACATCCTTCTCTTGGACCTCTACAAAATTCAAGACTTCGGAGAGGTCTGACCGAAAGCCCGAGATCACACCAGCTACCTTAAAGTCCCTGGGCTTTCCATTTTCTAGGAACACAACAGGTGCCCCGGAGAACCCTTCGTTGTTACGTCCATCAAAGTACATTGTGACCGCGCCATCGAGGATCTGCTGTGAGGACCAAATCGCTTTTCTGACGAAACCAATGTTCTCTAGCGCAGGCGTAATCGTGTTGAAACTTGGATCACCGTACGGAAAGCCAACGAAGTAGACATCTTGCCCAAGCTGCATCCCACCGGAATTTGCAGGCAGAGCGTGAGTGACCGTTAGAACCTTTTTTGGTACCAGGACGGCGATGTCGATCGGATCAGCACAGCGAAGAACTGTGACCTCAGCGTCGGCAATCTTTGCACCATCAAGCCATAGTTTGACCGTCGCATTTTCCTTAGCGGTCGCTACGACGTGCTTGGCCGTAATCAGATAATGGCGGCTATCCACCTCGGTGGTGAAAGCCGTTGCAGACCCCCCATTGATGCCGATGCGGACGGATCGCTTGAGAACGTTCGAGGTAAGGCCAATAACTTCAACCATCAAAGACCTCCTGAGAAAGTGGCTTCGGATTTCCCTCTACCACAGATTGATTTTTCACGAAGTAGCAGCCTCAACTTCGCGATGGCCTCTCGGCTTCACGGGCAATTCAGGTAGCTCCCACGATAAAGGCAAGGAGAGCGCGGTGGCGTTAAGGAGCACCGATCGGCCAATCGCGAGATCGGAGTCGCGATTGAGCGACGTAATGCGGCCTGTACTTCAGATTAATAAGAATCGCTAAAGACGACTCTGTAAACCTCCTCCGAGCCGTCCTTCCATCTCCACGACCATTCATCCTAAGAGCGGAACAAAGTCCAGCTACCTTTGCGTCATCGAACGAAATTACGATCCGATGCGCGAACTCGTTTCGATTTTTTCGGACCAATGTGCATTCGTGCTTTTCGGCATCCGATATGAGACCGAGAGCGTGAGCCGCAGCTATTCGTGCCGCGAATTCAGACAAGGGACTGGGGTACTCTTCGACTAAGTCCGGCCCAGACTTTTCGACCAAGAAAGCGAGAATCGTCTGCTTCAGAAGCTCGTCAATCCAAGCGGCTCCAGACAACGCAACACCTCGATCTGTCTCTTTATCCATTCCGACTAGGAAGCCGATAAAGAGCTTTTGATCGTTAGACAGTTCTTCTTCCATGTCTTGTGCCTTCAGCAGACCGGCCCAGGTCCAACGAAGCTACCATGATCGCGAGGGATAGAGGGGCTATCGAACGTCGGTTCGCTTCGCGGACCTTAGACGCCACACCGCCGGTCCAGTGTGCGTCCAAAGAGCACGTGGGCTAAGACACGGGGATGCGGAGAAATCGGTGGATGGCACCTACATCCCGCCAGAACAAACCTAGGTAAAGCCGCACGCAATCAGCATATACGGTAGTGCCCTATTGCGAATTTTACTGCTATTTTGCGCTCCCTAACGCCCGGCGATTCAAAACTCCCGAAACGTTCTCAAGGAGATAAGAAAAATGAGATACCTCCACACCATGCTGCGCGTGCGCAATCTCGATGTCGCGCTGAAATTCTGGATTGATGCTTTCGGGCTGAAGGAGGTTCGGCGGATCGAGAACGACAAGGGGCGGTTCACGCTGGTCTTCCTGTGCTCGGCGGACGATCTCGAGGGGCTGAAGAAGCAGCCGCAGACGCGCGGCGCACCGCTGGTCGAGCTCACTTACAATTGGGACGAGGAGAAGTACGGCGAGGACCGCTTCTTCGGCCATCTCGCCTATGAGGTCGACGACATCTACGCCACCTGCGAGAGGCTGCAGAAGGCCGGCGTCACCATCAATCGGCCGCCGCGCGACGGCAACATGGCCTTCGTCCGCTCGCCGGACCTGCACTCGATCGAGCTGCTGCAGAAGGGCGATCCGAAGCCGCCGCAGGAGCCGTGGGCCTCGATGCCGAACACCGGCCATTGGTAGGCTTGCGCGACTGGAACAAGCCCTCGCCGCCCGCGTTCACTCTCCGACAATGCGATTGGAGGAGGAAACCATGGGACGCGGAATTCTGCTGTGGCTGCTGGGCGTGCCGATCCCGGTGATCATTCTGTTGTGGCTGTTCTTCGGCCACTGACGTCAGGTTCGATGTTGCAACGAAAGCTCCGCCGCGTGCGGAGCTTTTTGCATGAGAGGCGCGCCGCAATCGCATCGCGCGTTGCAAAAAATTCCGCTATCACCCGCGACTAACCAAAATGCCGCGGGAGACGCCTGATGCCGGACACCAAGCTGACGATCTGGGGCCGTGCCAATTCGGTCAACGTGCAGAAAGTGCTGTGGTGCCTCACCGAGCTCGGCCTCGCTTACGAGCGCATCGACGCCGGCATGAGCTACGGCAGGACGCGCGAGGCCGAGTATCTCGCGATGAACCCCAATGCGCGGATCCCGACGCTGGTCGAGGGCGACTTCGTACTGTGGGAGTCCAATTCCATCATGCGCTATCTCTGCCTCGCGCATGGAAAAGGCACGCCGATCTACCCGGAGGCGCCGAGGCAGCGCGCCTCGGTCGACCGCTGGCTCGACTGGACGCTGTCGACGGTGCAGCCGGTCGACCGCCCGGTGTTCTGGGGCATCGTGCGCACGGCGCCCGCCGAGCGCGACATGATCCAGGTGCAGCGCGATGCCGATACCGCCGCCGAGGTCTGGGCGATCGCCGACCGCCTGCTCTCCTCCCGCCGCTTCATGGAGGGCGATGCGTTCACGCTCGCCGACATCGCGCTCGGCGCCTATGCGCGGCGCTGGCTCGGGGTCGAGGGCATCTCCAGGCCCGCGCAGCCGCATCTGACGCGCTGGCTCGCCGAGCTCGGCAAACGGCCCGGATTCGCACAACATGTCGCACCGCCGATGTCGTGAGACCCTGACGCAGCGTAAGCTGCGGAGAGAGCACGAGGAATCCGCGTTTCGGCGCAGGCGGGCGCCGTCAACCCGGCACTTGACGGCTACTGTGCATGGGGTTGTTTTCGCGTTTTCGTTTTGGCCTAAAGCATGATCCGGAAAAGTGCGAAGCGGTTTTCCGAAAAGATCATGCGCAAACAACAACCTAAAGCGCGACTCATCGCGCTTTAGCCCCAGCCGCGCTCGACCAGCAGCACGCAGACGATCAGCACCAAGGTCACCGCCGCGGTCGCCAGCCGCGCCGTCCAGCTCAGGCCGCGGCCGACCCACCACAGCAGCGCGCAGTACATCAGGACGGGAACGAGGAGATCGAGGCGCAGCAGATCCGCCGGCATGCGTCAGCGCCTGACTGTCGTGTCGATGCCGATCGAGCCGCCGATCTTCACGCAGGTGCCGGTGCCCTCGACCATGACGAAGCGCGGACCATAGGAGGCACAGGAGCCCGCGCGCGCCTTTGCGGTCGCGCCCTTCAGCGGCACGGTCGTGCCCGCCTGCGGCCGCTCGGCCGGCGGCAGACGCAGCGGCTCCGCGACGGCTTGTGTGGTCAGCAGCGAAAGCAGGATGAGAAGCTTCGTGCGCATGGCGGCCTTCTAACCCGGACCGGCGCAGCGCGCCATCGAGGCGGCCCCCGCCCGCGATCAGATGAACTTGATGCCGGCCGATTTGCCGCGGCGCCACACCACCTGGCAGCTCCGCCCGGTGCGCGCATCGCGCGCGAAGGCGAGCCGGATCACGCCCGGGAGCTGGCTGGCGTCCTCGTCCAGCGTGATCTTGGCGCCCGAATCCGAAATGTCCTGGACCAGGCACTGCCGCACGGCGAAGCCGCCGTCGAGCGTGATCCAGGCATGCTGCGACAGCAGCTTGCGGCTGGCGCGCTTTTTCGGCGGTGGCATCGGAGATCTCCCCTCCTAGCGCTACTCAGGGAACCCTAAGAAACCGTTGAAATCGCCCCCTGATCATCCCGGGCGCCGGCGCTGTCCACCGCCCCCAAAAGACCGCTCCCGAACGGCTTGCCGGGAGCCGGAAAGGCCACTATACGTTCGCCCGCTGCAAGCCGCCGGGCCCTGTTCGGCCGGCCAGCGGCCGTGTCGATAAAACGGCAGGGCCCTGCGTTTGCTCCCTTCGTCTATCGGTTAGGACGCCACCCTTTCACGGTGGAGAGAGCGGTTCGATTCCGCTAGGGAGCGCCAGTGCGCATGCGACGGCCGCCAGGCGGGCGTTGTGCCTGGGCCGTAGCGGCAGCTTCAAGATCGTTCTCAGCGATGTCATCGGCCCCGCGATCCTGTTCGGTGTTCTCGTCCTGTCGGAATTTCTTTAGCCGCCCTGCTGCCACGGCTGTTGCTTCACCGCGCGCTCAATGACGGTGTTGTGAGCGGGCCTGCGGCAGAACGGGTCCTTTTGCCGCGCTTTTCGCGGTGGGAGCGAGGCGCGCGTTTACCGGAAATTTACCCCCGCTTTTGAGCGCGGGTATCAGTTACTTAGAATTTGACCGCTACCGTGGAATTACGGAAGCGATCCCCGAACATCATTGGCCCCTCATGTCCGTCGCAGAGTTCCTCAGGCAGCGTGCAGTGGACGTCAGCGTGAACGGCAGCTACTCGCTGCCGCGCTGGTATGATTGCGAGGGCAAGCTGCGCAGCTTCGCCTGCCGCACCAAACGCGTCTCGCCCTTCCGCATGATCGTGGACGTCCCTGTCGTCGGCAAGGTGGGCGAGCGCCTGACCTCCTACTTCCAGGATTTCGGCGAATTCCAGTGCACGATCAGCGCGACGCTGAAATCGGGCTTCCTGATGGAGCTCGACATGACGCGGGCGCGGCGCGCCTGGATGTCGGAAAAGCTGACCTGGCTGGAGAAAAAGCAGAAGGACGACAGCGTCAAGGAGCTGCGGCGTGACGCGCGTTTCGTTCCCCAGGTCTCGCACACCTTCCTGACGCTCGCCGACGGCAGCACGCATGCCTGCTTCATCATCGACGTCTCCACGGCCGGCGTCGCGATCTCCTGCGAGTACGACCCGCCGGTGGGAACCGCGCTTGCCGTCGGCGCCTGTGTCGGGCGGGTCATCCGCAAATTCGAGCACGGCTTTGCGGTCAAATTCGCCGAAAGGCAGTCGCGGGACGACCTCGTCCGCCTCATCGTGCGCTCACCGCTGCAGCAGTCGGCCTGAGGCGGGTCCATCACTCTTAACTCTTTCTTAACTAAACACTGGAGGTGAGGTCCCCCGCGCGATAGGGTGTGGTCCAGCACGTCCGCAATCATTGCGGGCCCCGAGTATCGGAAGTCCTGGAATGTCCATCGCCGACGCCGAGTTCACCCCGGCACAGACCGTTCACAACACATCAACCGCGGCCAGGCCGCAGCTTCCCCCCGGCGTCGTCACGGAAGGACCGCTGGTCCGGGCCAAGCTGCGCGAAAGCTATCTCCTGCTCGGCATCCTCTATGTCGGCGCGGTCGCCGGCATCATCTGGGCCGTCACGCAAGGCGTTGGCAAGGTCGAGCTGTTCACCTTCGCCTGGATGTTCGCGCTGACGACGTTCGGCATCGGCGCCGGCATGCACCGCCTGTTCGTGCACCGCAGCTTCCGCACCGGCCCGATCATGCGGGTCTTCTTCTGCGCCATTGCCCAGATGGCGGTGCAGGGCTCGATCGCCAAATGGGTTGCCAATCACCGCCGCCACCATCTCTATGCCGATGACGTCGGCGATCCCCACAGCCCGCAATTCGACGGCTTCGGCAATCGCTATGCCAGCGCGCTCAAGGGATTCCTGCACGCCCAGGGCAGCTGGGTGTTCGACCAGGCGACCACCGACAACGAATACTACGCCAAGGACATCCTCGCCGATCCCATCGCGATGTTCTTCGTCCGCACCCGCTGGGTCTGGTACGGGATGTCGGCCGTCTTCATCCCCGGCGTGGTCGGTTACACCTTCGGCGGCGTGCACACCATGATCGGCTGTGTGCTGTTCTCCGGCCTGCTCCGCGCCTATCTGCTGATCCTCACCAGCCAGCTCACCGGCTCGGTCTGCCACGCCTACGGCTATCGCCGCTTCAAGGTCGACGACGCCTCGACCAACGAGTTCGTGACCACGATTCTCACCTTCGGCGAAGGCTTGCACAACAACCATCACCGCTTCCCGCGGGACGCCTATATCTCGCACGCCTGGTGGGAGATCGATCTCAACGGCCTGATCATTCTGGGCATGGAGAAGATCGGTCTCGTGCACGACGTCTTCCACGCCTCGCACCGTCAGCTGGAGCGGGCGGCCGAAGCCGAGGCAGCCTCGACGGCGCGCTGAACCGGCAGGCGGCGGCCGCGCATTGCGGCCGTCTTGCCTCCGCATCTCTGCCCTATCGCGGCCCCATTGCGGGGTCAGCTTTTGTCGGTCTGTGCCTTACCGCGGACGTCATTTGCGGACTTGCGATCGGGGGGACCGGATGGCGGTCAACAAGATCACAGCTGATACAAGCAAGGTTGATAAAATCACGTGGGACAGGGTCGGCCGGGTCACCGAGCCCGGACGCTACATGTACACGTTCGGCTGGCTCACCATCACCGCCGGCGATCTGGAGATCTGGAAGCTCTACCCCCAGGCCGCGTTCACGCTGCTGGCGCACCCTAGCGAGGCCGACGCCTCGCCTGGCGAGGAATTCCATCTCGGCGCCTTCGACGTCGCCCCGGGCGCGCCGCCGCCGTTCACCGCCCATTGACGGCGGAAAACGCTCGGGCCGTTGCGGGAACGCATGGCATGGGCATTGCTTTATCATTGCCATGATGCACATCCCCGCCGTCGATCAGGCTTTCCTGCTGTTACTCATCGTGTTCTGCCTCGGCACGTGCCTGGTCCGCGCTTTCTGGGAGCTGGAGCAGGTGCGGATGCGCCGGACCGCCGCGCCACCCCGCGGGCGCACACCGAACCGCGGCTAGGCCTGCATGGAGCCGCCGGGGGAAACGAGCTCGCCTCAGGCCCCACCGCCGGGATATGCCGAGATACTTGCCCGGTGAATCGAAGAAAGCCGCGCATTTTGTTGATCTGACTTGGCAATCGCGCCCAGACAGATATCGCGCGACCGTTGCCACCAATGACGAACGAGTTCTGTCATGCAACTGATTACGCTTGTATTCTACGGCCCGGCGGGCGACGGCAGATGAACGCAAGCTATCGCGCCCGTTAAGCGAGCCGTCAGCGATCGCATGACACATGGTCGCATCGGTGAATGTAGATAAGCGGACCAAGGGAACCTATTTTCGGCGCCGATGTACCTGATTGAAGCGTTGCCCACCGTCATCGGAACGGCTGCCATCGCCCCGGCGCTGCTGATGCTGTGGCTTGTCATCGCCGCCGAAGAGCGCCCTGGCCCGCCAGCCCAGGTCTGGACCGCGTTCCTGCTGGGTGCGGCCAGCATTTCGCTGCTCGGCCTCGCCCGCGCCCCCTTTGCCAAAATGATCGCTGCGCCCGACGATCCCTGGGCGGCGTTGGCCATGCATTCGATCTTCGGCGTCGCCCTGCCCGAGGAAGCCGTCAAGGTGATCGCCATCGTCATGATCTCCTCGACCAAGCGGCGGACCTTTGCCAACCCGATGGACACCGTGGTCTATGGCGCCGCTGTCGGCCTCGGCTTCGCCGCTTACGAGAATCTGGCTTATCTGGTTCAGCACGCCGAGATGTGGCGCTCGCTGGCCGCCTTGCGCAGCGTGCTGACCGTGCCGTTCCACGGCGCGCTCGGCATCATCGCGGGCGCCTACCTGACCATCGCGCGCGCCGGCACGGCGCTGGGGGCCAACCGCCATCATCGCGACTGGGCCCGCCTCTCAAGCCGCCTCCTGATGCTCGCCGGACCGCTCGCGCTGCATTCGGCCTTCGATTTCCCCCTGCTGACCCTCCAGCGCATGCCGGACCTCGATCCCAGCTTGCGGATGTGGCTCGGGGCTGCGAGCCTTCTGGTCGGCTTCAGCTCGATCGCTTTCGCGATCCGCCTGGTGCGCCGTGTCGCCCGCCACCACGCGCCCCGGACCGAAATTGCGCGGGAGCGGCTCAGCCAGCTGCGTCGGATGTGGGCGCTGCTGCTGGCGGGCGGCGGCGTCGGCTTTCTCGGCCTCGCCTTCGTGCTGACCTCGATCCATCACTGGTTGATCAATCCCGAGCGCAACCTGACGCTGGCCTTGATTCCGATCGGCTTCGTCTCGATCCTGCTCGGCCTCGCGCTTCTGGTTGTCACAACGGCGATCTACATTCTCGGCCGCAACCGCATCCGCACCAGCGCGGAAGGCTTTTCCTCGGCCCCTGGCGGCGGTTGATCCACCGCATGGCAATCGCCCCATGGGCCGACTAGATAGGACTCTGCCCGTCCTGGAGTTAGACGATGACATCGCCCGAGGATTTTTCCCGACTGCAATCCGTCATGAACCAGACGGTCAAGGCGCATTGGAAAGCCTTCCTGTTCGAAGGCATCCTGCTCGTCGTTCTCGGCGTGGCCGCGCTGATCCTGCCGCCGCTTGCGAGCCTTGCGATCGCGATCTTCCTCGGCTGGATGTTCCTGATCAGCGGCATCGGCGGGCTGATCGTGACCTATTGGGCGCGCGCGACGCCGGGCTTCTGGTGGTCGCTGATCTCGGCTGCGCTCGCAGTGCTCGCCGGCGCGCTGCTGCTGGCCCGGCCGATGCAGGCCGTGTTGACGCTGACCATCGTGCTTGGCGCCTACTTCCTCGCCGAAGGCGTCGCCACCATCATGTACGCCCTGGAGCACCGCCGCGAACTGAGCAGCCGCTGGTCGTGGCTGCTCATCTCGGGCCTCGTCGACATCGCGATCTCGTTCATGGTGATCACGGGGCTGCCGAGCTCGGCGGAATGGGCCATCGGCATTCTCGTCGGTATCAATTTGCTGTTTGGCGGCGCCAGCCTGATCGGCATGGCGCTGGCGGCGCGCAACAGCAACACCTGAGGCGCCTCGTCGTCTGCCGCACCGATTGGGGGATGACAAGGCGCCAACGGCACGCTATATGGCCTGCCATGATCACCGTCGCCACCAGCTATTTTTGGTACTTTAGCTACGACAGCTTGCTGGCGGCAGGAGGATCGCGCTCAATCTGAATATTGAAGCAAACGTCCGAACAAGCCGCCAGACCTGGCGGCTTTTTTATTGGCCGGCAGGTTCTCAAAAGACAGGAGCCCGCCGTGCTGAGCACGACCGACGATCTTCGCATCCGTGAACTGAAAGAACTGAGTACCCCGGAAGAGGTGATGCGGGAGGTCCCGCGCACGCTCACCGCCACCCGTGTGGTGATGGCCGCGCGCAATGCCGTCCATGCCATTCTCACCGGCCAGGACGACCGCCTGCTGGTCGTGGTCGGCCCCTGCTCGGTGCATGACCCCAGGGCCGCGCTCGACTACGCCGAGCGCCTCGCCAAGCTGCGTGAGGACCTCGCCGATCAGCTCGAGATCGTGATGCGGGTCTATTTCGAGAAGCCGCGCACCACGGTCGGCTGGAAGGGCCTCATCAACGACCCTGACCTCGACGGCAGCTTCGACATCAACAAGGGCCTGCGGCTGGCGCGCAACGTGCTGTCGGCGGTGAACAATCTGGGCCTGCCCGCTGGCACAGAGTTTTTGGACATGACGACGCCGCAATACATCGCCGACCTGGTGTCCTGGGCCGCGATCGGCGCACGCACGACCGAGAGCCAGATCCACCGCGAGCTGGCTTCCGGGCTGTCGTGCCCGGTCGGCTTCAAGAACGGAACCGACGGCAATGTGCGGATCGCGGCAGACGCCGTGAAGTCAGCCTCGCACCCGCATCATTTCATGGCGGTGACCAAGCTGGGCCGTTCGGCGATCGCCTCGACCGCCGGCAACGAGGACTGCCACATCATCCTGCGCGGCGGCAGCAAGCCGAACTATGACGCGGCGAGCGTCGCGGCGGCCTGCAACGGATTGACCAAGTCAGGCGTCGCGCCGCTGGTGATGGTGGATGCGAGCCACGCCAATTCGAGCAAAAAGCCGGAGAACCAGCCGCTCGTGACGGCCGACATCGCCGGCCAGATCTCCGGCGGCGAGAACCGCATCATGGGGGTGATGATAGAGAGCAATCTCGTTGCAGGCCGCCAGGACGTGGTACCCGGCAAGCCGCTCGTCTACGGCCAAAGCATCACCGACGGCTGTATCGATTGGCCGACCACGGCCACCGTGCTCGAGCAGCTCGCCGACGCTGTCGAGGTCCGCCGCAATATCCGGCGCACCGGCCTGAACGAGCGGTCGGCATAGCCGAAGCAAACGCGGGCGGGGCAAGTCGTGGCGCCCTGCCCGCAACTGTCACGATCAGCAGCCGCGGCAGATGCTCTTGATCTTCTTGTCGAGCGCCTGGTTTTCCTTGCTCAGCGGATCGTTCGGATCGGTAATATTCTTCTCGCTCGGCACGTCCGAGGCGCGCGGCTGGCGATGGCCTACGGGAGCCTGCGGCACGGATCCGGAGCTCGCGCCACCTGACGTCGATCCCTTGGTGCCGGTCTGCGCAATCGCCGTGCCGCCAAGCAAGGCCACGAGCGATGCTGCCAGCATGATCTTCTTCATGTCCGATCCTCCATTCTCCAACCGGCGCTTCTCACCGCTCAGGTCTGAGGCGGATAGAGATGAACGTCGCCGCAATAGTCGATAATACGATAGCTCGTTTTGGTTTCCGCTTCACGTGCCTCGGCTGCGGTATTTTGCTCCGCCAACACGTAAGTAGGTCCCACCGGCGACTTGCCGGCACCGCCGGGAATGTCGATGACATAGTCCGGCTGACACAGGCCTGACACGCGTCCGCGCAGCTGCCGCATGAGGTCCTGCCCCTCTGCCAGCGTCGTCCGCAGATGCGCTGTGCCCGGTGCGAGATCGCCGTGATGCAAATAATACGGCTTGATCCGGCATTCGACGAAAGCTCGCATCAAGTCCGACAGAGTGGCGATGTTGTCATTGACCCCGCGCAACAGCACGGACTGGCTCACCAGCGGAATTCCGGCATCGACGAGCTGCGCGCAGGCTACGCGCGCCGGCCCCGTCAATTCGCGCGCATGGTTGGCATGCACGGCCACCCAGGTGGTCGCCCCCTCGACCTTGAGCGCTGCGACCATCTCATCGCTGATGCGAGCGGGATCGGCCACCGGCACGCGGGTGTGAAGGCGGACGATCTTGACGTGATCGATCGCGGCGAGGTCGGCCATGATCTCACCCATCCGCCGCGGCGACAGCATCAGCGGATCGCCGCCGGTCAGGATCACTTCCCAGATCTCGGGGTGCGACCGGATGTAGTCGATCGCCACCCGATAGGCGTCCTCCGACAGCGCGTTCTCCTTGCCCGGTCCCACCATCTCGCGGCGAAAGCAGAAGCGGCAATAGACCGCGCAGACGTGAACGAGCTTGAACAGGACGCGATCGGGATAGCGATGCACGATGCCGGGAACCGGCGAGTGCGGATGATCGCCGATCGGGTCGGCGTTCTCGCCCGGCTGCATCTCGAGCTCGGCCGCGGTCGGAACGAACTGCCGGGCGATGGGATCGTCAGGATCGGACGTGTCGATCAGCTCGACCAGCGCCGGCGTGATCGCGACCGCATAGCGCGCCGCGACCCGCTCGAGCGCGGGCAGCGCGGCGGCCGGCGCAAGATGCTCGGCCACAAGCTCGGCCGGCTCACGCAGGCTTCGTGCAGGATTGCTCTTCGTCATCTCTCACTAGACGTTTCATCTGCAGGCGGTGTCCAGACCACCTGATCAATTCGCGACGCGCCGCTCGCCAGCATCACCAAGCGGTCGAAGCCGAGTGCAACGCCGCTGGCCTCCGGCATGGCCGCAACGGCCGCCAGAAAATCCTCATCGAGCGGATAGGCTTCGCCGTAGCGGCGCAGCTTCTCCGCCATCGATTCCGTGAAGCGTTCGCGCTGCTCGTCGGCATCGGTGAGCTCGCCAAAACCGTTGGCAAGCTCGACGCCGCATGCATAGACCTCGAAGCGCTCGGCAACCCTGGGATCGTCAGCCTTCACCCGCGCCAGCGCCGCCTCTGGAGATGGGTATTCGAACAGGATGGTCAAACGTCCCTGCCCCAGATGCGGCTCGACATGCTCGACCAGAACCTTGCTGAAGATATCCGACCAGGTGTCGTCCTCGGCCACACGGACCTTGTCGCAGGCGGCCCCGGCGAGTGCGGCACGGTTACCCTCGTTGCCCGAGATTGTCGACAGCAGGTCGATGCCGGCGAACCGTTCGAAGGCGGCCGCGACCGTCAGAAGCTCGGGCTCGGCGAAGGGATCGGCGATGCGGCCGCGGAACGAGAAGGTCCCGATGCCGGTCGCCTGCGCGGCCCGGGCGATGACCACCACTGTGTCGGCCATGATGGCGTCATAGGGGGCGCCTGCCCGATACCATTCCAGCATGGTGAATTCGGGCAGATGCAGATCGCCGCGCTCGCGGTCCCGGAACACCCGGGCGAATTCGAATATCCGCGTCTCGCCCGCCGCCAGCAGCTTCTTGCAGGCGAATTCGGGCGAGGTCCGCAAGTAGCGGCGGGTACGGCTGCCGTCCGGCCGCATCAGCTCGGTTCGGGGGGCGTGCAGATGGGTTTCATTGCCCGGCGAGACCTGGAGGACGGAGGTTTCGACCTCCATGAACCCCTGCTCCGCGAAAAAGCCCCGTATTGCGGCGGCAATGGCCCCCCTTGCCCTCAGGAAGGGCCGCCGGTCGAGGTGCCGCGAGGGGGACCAGAACGGCGAAATCGGCTTGTCCCCAGCCATCAGCCCACCGCCCCGCAGGCCAGCAAAATGCTGGCATTCAACGACAAAATGCGTATGTTGCGCCCCGAAACGGGCGCCGAGGTCCGATTTGAGACCCCAAGTCCCCCATCGATTTGACCACGTCCTGGCCAGTGCCGGGCCAAGCAAGCAGGAAATACAGCTTTGAGAGTCATCGCCAGTTCTATTCGCAAAGGCAACGTGATCGAGCAAGACGGCAAGCTTTATGTCGTCGTCAGCGCCGAGAACATCCATCCCGGCAAGGGCACCCCGGTCAGCCAGATCGAAATGCGCCGAATCTCGGACGGGGTAAAGATCTCCGAGCGCTACAAGACCACCGACCAGGTCGAAAAGGCCACGATCGAAGAGCGCAACTACACCTTCCTGTATGAAGATGGCGACGGCTTCCACTTCATGAACCCCGAGACCTACGACCAAGTCCAGGTTTCCAAGGACGTCGTCGGCGATGCCGCCGCCTATCTTCAGCCGGACATGACCGTCAAGCTGTCGACCCACGATGTCAACGTGGTCTCGCTCGCTCTGCCGCAGCGCGTGACACTGGAAGTCGTCGAGACGGAGCCGGTGACCAAGGGCCAGACCGCCTCCTCCTCCTACAAGCCCGCGGTGCTCTCCAACGGCGTGCGCACCACCGTGCCGCCGCACATCTCGGTCGGCACCCGCATCGTGGTGATGACCGAAGATGGCTCCTATTCCGAGCGCGCCAAGGACTAACGGGGAACAGGGCGGTCGCAACAGGTGGCGCCGGGGGGCGAGACAGTGGTTGGGAAGGGTTTCCGCTTCGTCTCGCAAGTTCTGGCGTCGCTCTCGCTCTTCACGGCATCTCCACTCGCTGCGGATGAATTCCGCAGCCCCTCGCTCACGGTCCTGCGCGTCGACTGGCGCGCGGCGCTCGATCAGATCCGCACCGAAATCAACAGCCGTCCGCGGGTCGCGGAGGATTTCGCCTTCGCACCTCGCCGCTCGGTGCCGCGCTACGATCCGCGCGCAACGCCCGCATTGGTGCAGCTCAACGCGGTTTCCTCGCAATTCTTCACGAGCATCACCCGCAGTCCGGTACCCGTGCTGCTGCCGTTCGACGCCGCCGCCTACCTCGAGGCGCGGCGCAGCGGTGCGTCGGCGACGCTCGCGTTGTCGCGCTACCAAGCGGACTTCAATCCTGTCGACATGTTCGATGCCGGCCCCGCCGGCTACAGCGCGACCTTCTCGCTCGAACCCGGCGCTGGCGAGGGTATGCCAGCCCGGGTGTTCGCAAGGCCGGTCGAAGTGCAGATCACGGGTTCGGCGCTGATCTATGACATCGCCGATCCCTCAGGGGGCAAGGGCGAGCCGGTCAAACCGCTCGCGACGCTCTATCCGGACTTGCGACGGTTCATCCGCGAAGGCTATGTCCGCTACGCATTCACGCGCTTCGGCGTCGCCTATGTGGTCTCGATCCAGTGCCTCGACAGCGTCGCCAAGCCGCGGCGGCTCGCCTGCAAGGAAGCCTATCCGGTCGCCGAGCGCTTCCTGAAGGCCCTCCGCGTCGCCGGCGGACAGCGCACGCGGCCATTGACGGACATTGCGTCGAGCATTCTCGATCGTCCGGCGGAGCGTTCAGCCGACTTCAGCTACCGGCCGAGCGGCGACATCATCCCGAACACCAGCTACCGCAAGCAGGGTGGCCATCCCGACGTGATGGCCTACGCCCAGATCCGTTTTCCGCTCGAGAAGGTCCCCGCCTTCGTGCGATCGCAGTCCTACGGCAAGCGCGACAAGAGCGAAGGACCGACCGCCTATCCCTGGCGCGACAATTTCTGCGAGTCCCGCAGCTTTGAGGTGTGGCAATGTGGCGGAGGCTACGGCCACCAGGGCGAGGACATCCGCGCCGCCGACTGTCCCCCGCCCGGCGAAGGCCGCGAACCCTGCGATCCCAAGCAGCGCGGCGTCGTCGCCGTGCGTGACGCAATCGTCATTCGCGGAGCCAAGGACCAGGCCGCGACACTTCAGGTCAACAGCCGCACCGAGCACATCCGCTTCCGCTACATGCACATGAACCCGCAGGCTATGAACGCCGATGGCATTCTCAACGGCCGTATCGTCAGCGAGGGCGAGAAGATCGGCGTGATCTCCAACTACCTCGATCATCCCGCCGGAACCTCGATGCATCTGCATTTCGACGTGCAGGTGTTCACGCGCGACGGCTGGATCTGGGTCAGCCCCTACGTCACCCTGGTCTCCGCCTATGAACGCCTGATCCGCGCCCGCGGCCGCGAAGTCGGCCCGGAGATCGCAGTCACGGCCCAGCCGGTCGCCCATGCGCTGCCGGAGGACGTGAACAAGCCGAACCTGCGGGAGGGATCCGGCGGCGAGGAAAATTGAGGGCTTGCTCCCGCAGCGGTGAGCGGTGCAAGTGCATGCAGTCGCGGACACCGCCGACTCGAAGGAACAAGGGATCGGCTTGATGAGTGTCGGACTGATCGGTCTTCTCGACGACATCGCGGCGATTGCAAAGATGGCAGCCGCTTCGCTCGACGATGTCGCGAGCCAGGCTGCCAAGGCGGGCACAAAGGCGGCCGGCGTCGTCATCGACGACACGGCGGTCACGCCGAACTACGTCATCGGGTTTGCCTCGAAGCGCGAGCTGCCGATCGTCGGCAAGATCGCGGTCGGATCGTTGCGCAACAAATTAGTGATCCTGCTGCCGATTGCCATGCTGCTCGGCTATTTCCTTCCCGCCGCGGTCACGCCGCTGCTCATGCTGGGCGGCGCCTTTCTCTGCTACGAGGGAGCCGAGAAGGTGCTCGCAGCCGTGATGCCGCATCCTGCGCATGACCACGAGGCTCGGCTCGAGCCGATTGCGGTGGATGCGAGGTCGGTCGAGGACGAGAAGGTCGCGAGCGCCATCAAGACCGATTTCATCCTGTCGGCGGAGATCATGGCGATCACGCTGGCGGCAATCCCCGCGGGCAGCATCTGGACACAGGCGCTGGTGCTGGCGCTGGTCGGCGTCGGCATCACGGTCGGGGTTTACGGTGTGGTGGCCCTGATCGTGAAGGCGGACGATGCCGGGCTGGCTCTTGCGCGCTATGGCGGCGGATCATTCATCGGCGGCGCGGTCCGCTGGCTTGGACGCGCACTTGTCCGCGGCATGCCTCCCTTCCTGTCGGTGCTGAGCACGATCGGCACCGCGGCCATGGTCTGGGTCGGCGGCGGCATCATCCTGCACGGCGTCGAAAAATACGGCCCACCGGTGGTGGGCCGCACGGTGCATGCCGCAACCGAGGCTGCCGCACATGCACTTCCCTCAGTTGCCGGCATGGTCGAATGGTCGGTCGAAGCAGCGATCTCCGGCGTGCTCGGATTGCTGATCGGTGCAATCACGATTCCAGCCGTCGAATACGGTCTTGCGCCGGCCTGGAAACGGCTGAGGCGATTGCGGTCGGCCTGACAGGAGCCGCCCGGGCTATCGGTTATTCCAAGAACGTCGTGAGCTGCGCGCCCTCATCAGCGACAAAAACCGCGATCAACTCCGCCGGCTCCGTCGTGCTCGCATTGGCCGACACCAGATGCGTCGAGCCCGGCGGCTCGAAGAAGGACTGGCCGACGCCGAACGTCTCGACAGGACCGCCGCCGAGCTGGGAACGAATCTCCCCCTTGGTAATATAGGCGGTGACGGATCCCGCGTGACGATGGGGCCGCGAAAATCCGCCGGGGCCGTAGAACACGCGCACGATCGTGACGCGCTTGCCCGGCACGTTCGGCAAGGCATAGGAGCCGATCGGCTCGACCCTGTCGAGCGGCGAGCTCTCCGCCGCGCTGGCGCAGAGCGGGGCCAGCACGCCGGATACCGTGTCCATCGTCACCGGCAGCACCCTGCCGATCGCAAGCGCACATGCAAGCCCGGCGACAGCAGCCAGCGCCATCGACGATGCCGGCTGTGGAATGCCCAATCGCATTGCAGTCATGACGAGCCCCTCTTCGCGTTGATCAGGATGCCGCAGCCTTGGCGGCGGCCGGGCGCGCTGCCGGCGTCCAGCGGAAGGCCGCACCGAACCGGTTCCAGACGTTGATCGAGGCGACCGCCGAGGTCAGATACATCAGCTCGGTCTCGGAGAATTCGCGGGCCGCCTCGGCATAGATCTCGTCGTCGACGCCGTCGGGCAGGCAGGTCAGCGCCTCAGCCCAGGCCAGCGCGGCGCGCTCGCGCGGTGAAAAGATCGGCGCCTCGCGCCAGACCGCGACCAGATTCAGCTTGTCCACGGGCACACCGATGCGCTCCGAGAGCAGGATGTGATGCTGGACGCAGAAGGCGCAGCCATTGAGCTGCGAGGCGCGCAGCTTGACCAGCTCGAGGAGCTGCTTGTCGAGGCCGGCCTTGGCCGCAAGCTGGCCCAGCGCGAGTACCACATCATACGCATCGGGCGCGATCCGCTTGAAATCCTCGTATTCGCTGCGGGCGTGTGACATTGCCGTTCACCTCGTGTTATTATAAGACTGCTTACATATTATAAGAGCACTTATATGTTGCGCAAGCCGCCCAATATCACGAGATCGAAATCCCCGGGAAAAACCGCCGGGCCTGACGCCGTCCACGTACCCGCCCCCGGCGAAGGCAAGCGCGGTGAAGACGGCTATCTCGGTTATCTCCTGCGTCAGGCCCACGCGGCGGTCCGCCTCACGATGGAGCGGACGCTCGCCGATCTCGGCGTGACCTCGCCGCAATTCGCCGTGCTGACGATGCTGAATGCCTATCCGGGCCTCTCGGGCGCCGACGTTGCCCGTCTCACCTTCCTCACCCCGCAGACCGTCGGGGTCATCATCCGCAACCTCGAACGTGACGGCGCGATTATGATGACGCCTCACCCCGTCCACGGCCGCATCCAGCAATGGACGCTGACCAAACGGGGCACCACGCTGCTGAGCGCATGCAGGGAGCGCGTGATCGCGCTGGAAAAGCGACTGGCGAAAGGTTTGGACGCAAAAGCAGAAATCTCGATCCGCCGCTGGCTCGCCGGCATTGCGGCGGATCTGCAGGAGGACTAGGCGAAGTTCGCTGTCGATGGCGCCATCGCAGCGGCAGCGGGCCCTAGCCGCCTTTCAACACTTTCTTGACTTCAACGTCGGGCCAGGCCTCGCCGGCCGCGATCACCCGCACGCGGCTTCGATCCTCGCCATTCACCAGCACATGCGAACTCACCCGGTCGCCGCTCGGCTCCAGGTGCAGATCGGTTTCGGGCTTCCAGCTCAGCGTGGTTGCGAGATCTCCGGCAAAGATCTGCCATTGCGATCCGTCGTCGAGCTCGACGACGTGGCTTTCCGCATGCGCGCGTATCTTCATTTCACCCCGAATTCCCGATGAACAGAAGCGGCCCCGGCACTCAGGCCGGGGCCCATTCCGTCAGTCGTTGTCGTGATGAATCACGGTCTTGCTGCGATTGCCGAACTCATCTTCCTTCTTGATCACGGTGGTGCGGCTCGAGGGCTCGCGCTCCTTGATGACCGTGGTTCGGTCACGCTCGCGAACGCGGTAATCGGGAGACTGGCCAACCGTCACGCCGGCGCCGACCGGGCCGACATGAACGCCGACTTCATCGGCAAACGCAGGCGCCGCAACGGCGGTGACCAGGGCGGCAGCAAGCAGATATTTCCTCATGATGTCCTCCTCATTTCTCGTGCGAAAGGAATGCGGGACTGCGACACTTTGTTCCGCGGGAACGAGCTGTTCCGGTGCCCTCGGAACTAGCTCCCAGGCCTTCAGTTTCCCGCTAGAATGGCGCCATGAAACACGCTGATTCCTCGCCCCATCCAACTCGCCGCAGCCTGCTGCAATCGACGCTCGGTGCGACCGCTTTGCTCGCGCTCCCGACTCATGCGCTTGCCGCGCCTGCGGGCTTTGACGAATGGCGCGAGGCATTTCGGGCGCGTGCAATGGCCAAGGGCATCTCGGCCGCGACCTGGCAACGCGCAATGGCGCGGGTCGAGCCGGACATGAGCGTGTTCAAGCAGATGCGCAACCAGCCCGAATTCCACGAGCAGGTCTGGCAATACATCAACCGCCGCGTCTCCGACTGGCGCATCATCAACGGCAAGATCGCGCTGAAGAACAACGAGGCGTTGTTCGCGCGCATCGAGCGCGACTTCGGCGTCGAGCGCGGCACGCTGCTGGCGCTATGGGGCGTCGAGTCCGCCTATGGCGATCCGCTCGTGCAGCAGAACCACATGACGCCGGTATTTCCATCACTCGCCGCGCTCGCCTGGAACGAGCCGCGCCGCAAGGCCTATTGGGAGACCGAGCTGATCAACGCGCTGCGCATCGTCGACAAGGGCTGGAGCACGCCGGAGCAGATGCAGGGCTCGTGGGCCGGCGCGATGGGGCATTCGCAATGGATGCCGGAGGTCTGGCTCAATGTCGGCATCGACTATGACGGCGACGGCAAGGTCTCGCCATTCGGCAAGCCCGACGATGCGCTGGGATCAACCGCGAAATACCTCGTCAACCGCGGCAAATGGCATCGCGGCGAGCACTGGGGCTACGAGGTGCGCGCCGCCGGCAACATGAGCGGCAGCCGTACCTACGCGGCCTGGCAGGCGGCCGGCGTCACCCGCGCCGACGGCCAGCCCTTCCCGCAGCCGAACGCGTCCGCGCAGATGTGGACGCCGGTTGCGGGCGGGCCGACGTTCCTGCTTGGGCCGAATTTCTACTCGGTGAAGAGCTACAATCCCTCGATGAACTATGCGCTGGCGATCTGCCATCTCGGCGACCGCTGCCTCGGCGCGCCGCCCTTTATCCAGCCCTTCCCCGGCTCGGAGCGCGCGCTGACGCTGGCCGAGGTGCAGGAGATGCAGACGCGCCTGACCAAGGCCGGCTTCGACACCGGCGGCACCGATGGCCGCGTCGGCAACGACACCATGAAGGCGATCAAGGATTTTCAGCAGCGCGCCGGCATCACGCCGGCGGACGGTTATGGCGGGCTCAGGGTGCTGGCGAAGCTGCGGCAGGGATCGTAGGCCGACGCCCTCTCCCGCGTCAGTGCCGATATTGCGGCTCCTCGGCATCGAGCTGCCTGCGGATCGCGGCGAGATGCCGCCGTGCGGATTCGCTATCGCCCTCGCGCATCTGCCTGTAGGTCTCGGCCGCGACCGCGGGATCGACCGGTAGCACTTTCCGTCCCGTCGACATCGCCAGCACCTGAACCTCGGCGGCGCGTTCGAGGTAGTAGAGATCGTCCCAGGCCTCGGCGATGGTCGGTGCCAGCACCATGACGCCATGATGCTTCATGAAGACGATGTCGGCATCGCCGACGGCTGATGCGATGCGCGCGCCCTCGCGATTATCGAGTGCCAGGCCGTTGTAGTCACGGTCGACCGCGGTGCGACCATAGAATTTCAGCGCGGTCTGGCCGGCCCAGATCAGGGGATCGCCCTCGGTCATCGACAGCGCCGTCGCGTAGGGCATGTGGGTGTGGAAGGCGACCTTGGCGCGCGGCAGCAGCCGGTGCATCTCGGCATGGATGTAGAACGCCGTCGCCTCGGGCACGCCCTCGCCGTCCAGCACATTGCCGTGGAAGTCGCAAATCAGCAGCTTCGATGCCGTCAGCTCGCGGAAGGCGTAGCCGTAAGGATTGACCAGGAACAGATCGTCGTGGCCCGGCACGACGGCCGAGAAATGGTTGCAGATGCCTTCTTCAAAGCCGTTGCGCGCCGCCATGCGGAAGCAGGCGGCGAGGTCCTCCCGGGCGGTGCGGATCGCGTCGGTGGCGAGGTCCGGCCGGTTCGACCGGAATGGCGCGGGCGGTGAAGAAGAGTGAAGGCTGTGCGCCATGGCGAAGGACACCTTTGTCGGTCGGAAGCTACCGACCTTGTACAGGGGCTGCGCCTGCGCGTCAGCCCCTGTGCGTGCCACCCTGCCCCGCGAGGCTCAGGCCCGCCGCGGGACGCCGCCGGCATTCATGCCGCCGTCGATCACGAGCTCGCTGCCGGTGACGTAGCGCGAGGCATCCGAGGCCAGATACAGCACGCCGGACGCAATCTCCGCAGCCTGGCCGGCGCGGCCCAATGGCGTGACGACCCTGGCCCGCTCCTCCGGATCGATCGGCGCGTTCTGGCCGGCGCCGGTCGCCCCCGTCGGGATCTTGCCCCAGATCGGCGTGTCGATGATCCCGGGATGGACCGAGTTGACGCGGATGCCGTCGCCCGCCGCCGCGCATTCCATCGCGATCGACTTGGCAAACAGCCGCACGCCGCCCTTGGTCGCCGAATAGGCCGACAAGCCGGGGGAGCCGCGCAGGCCCGCCAGCGAGGACATCATGACGATCGAGCCGCCGCCCGTCTTGCGCATCAAGGGAAGGCAATGCTTGACCGAGAGAAAGACGCCGTCGAGATTGATCGCGTTCTGCTTGCGCCAGTCAGCGAGCGTCATGTCGACGATCGAGGGCACGGCAATGCCGATGCCGGCATTGGAGACCATGATGTCGAGCCGGCCGTAACGCTTGGCGACCTCATTGACGATCTCGATCCAGCGCTCCTCGCTGGTGACGTCCTGCTCCAGGAAGATCGCCTTGCCGCCGGCCTTGGTGATGCGCTGGGCGAGCTCAGGGCCGCGCAGCTCGTCGATGTCGGTAATGACGACGGTGGCACCCTCGCGCGCGAACAGCTCGACGACGGCCTCGCCAATACCGGAGGCGCCGCCCGTCACCAGCGCGACCTTGCCCTCAACCTGCCCTGCCATGTTCACTCCCATTCTTCTTCGTTGTTTGGAGCCGCTATCTAATCACGGATGGCCCCTGGTCCGGTAGCGCGACGTCGACGACGCGGAATTGCACCCGCTCGACGCCCTGGTAGCGGTCGACCGAGAGCGAGCCTGCGACATGCAATTGCTGGCCGCGATTGGCAAGGAGCGCATGACCAAGCTTCTGGCCGACCGAGCGGAACGCGATGCCGTTGACGATGGCGCCGTCGCCCGCCTTGAAGCGCAGCCGCAAATGCGCCTGACCGACCTCGTCAGCAAACACGAGCTGGTGCGCCGGCAGCGCCAGCACGGGCTCCGGGTTGCCGCTGCCGAAGGGACCGGCGCGGTTCAGCGTCGTCGCCAGCTCCGTCGTCACCGCGCGCGCGGAGACTGCGCCGTCGATATAGAGCTCATTGACGTGGCGCGCCTCGGCGACGTCCTGCGCCAGCGCGTTCTCGAGATAGGCGCGGAATTCGGCGAGCTTCTCTTTCCGCAGCGTCACGCCCGCGGCCATCGCGTGTCCGCCGCCCTTGAGCAGTATGCCGTCAGTGACGGCCTGCCGCACCGCCTTGCCGAGATCGACCCCGGCGATCGAGCGGCCCGAGCCGGTGCCGATGCCGCCGGGCTCCAGAGCTATGGCGAAGGCCGGCCGCGAGAACTTCTCCTTCAGCCGCGAGGCCACGAGACCGACCACGCCGGGATGCCAGCCTTCGGACGCCGTGACGATGACGCTGAGCTTGTCCTCCAGCCCGATCGAGGCCAGCGCCTCGGCTTCGGCTTGTGCCTCGGCCGCCTGCTCGATGACGCGGCGCTCGCTGTTGAGGCGGTCGAGCTCGGCCGCGATCCGCGCGGCCTCGACGCTGTCCCCCTCCAGCAGCAGCCGCACGCCGAGATCGGCGCGGCCGATCCGGCCGCCGGCATTGACACGCGGCCCCAGCATGAAGCCGAGATGCCAGGCCTCAGGCGGCCCGTTGAGCCGCGCCACGTCCATCAGCGCGGTATGGCCGACATGATCGCGCCGTCGCATCGCGATCAGGCCCTTGGCGACGAAGGCACGGTTGAGGCCGATCAGCGGCGCCACGTGATGCAGCATGCCCAAGAGATCGGGCTCGGGCATCTCCGCATTCCAGAAGCCGCGCTGGCGCAGCTCGCGGTTGACCGCAACCAGCGTCACCAGCACGAGGCCGACGGCGGCGAGATGACCTAGCCCGGAGAGGTCGTCGAGCCGGTTCGGGTTGACCAGCGCATCGACCTCCGGCAGCTCCGTGCCGGCCTGGTGATGGTCGATCACGACCACGGACATGCCGAGCCGTTTCGCTTCAGCCAGCGGCTCGATGCTGGTGGTGCCACAATCGACGGTGACGAGCAGCGTGGCCCCCTTGGCCGCGAGCCCGCGCACCGCTTCGACATTCGGGCCATAGCCCTCGAAGATGCGGTCGGGAATGTGGATCAGCGGATCAAGGCCGCAATGCCGCAGGTGCCAGGCCAGCAGCGCCGCCGAGGTCGCGCCGTCGACGTCATAGTCGCCGAAGATCGCGACCTTCTCGCCTTTCGCCGCGGCATCGGCGATGCGCTTGGCGGCGGCCTCCATCTCCGTCACCGTGAACGGGTCTGGCATGAGCTTGCGGATGGTCGGGTCGAGGAAGTCGGGCACAGCGTCGATATCGACCCCACGGCCGGCCAGGACCCGGGCCAGCAGCTCCGGAAGCTGGTGCTGCTGCACGATGGCAAGCGCCTTGGCCGCCCCGCGAGCGTCCAGCCGGTCGCGCCAGAGCTTGTCGGTGAGCGAGCGCGCGACGCCCAGAAACGCCTGCGGCGCTTCGACGGGTAAGGCGGTGGCAGGCGGCGTCATGAGTCGCATTTGGTTTGAGGGCCCGCAGCCGACGAGATCGCGTCGGTCCGGCTTGCGGGACGATTGACCCGGAATTCCCAGGGATTTGCAATCTCCGCGCCGCACAAAGCGGTGGATTGCCGATTTGCTGCGCCAAGTGACTATCATTTGGGCAATCCGCAAAACAGCAAATTAAGCAGGCGTTAGGCGGAATCTTCGAAAAAGACTTGTATTCGATCTGTAATTTGTTGTTCCGGGTTCGTTGCAGATCAGACCTCATTGCCAAGGGAAATCCCCGATGTCTGCTGCCCTGGGTCTGAAAACCAAGCCGATCGCCACCGAACCCGCTGACGACGATTCCGACATCTCCGCGCTGATCAACCGCCTGACCGCGGAGGTCAACCAGATCGCGGTCGACAAGACCAAGTCGATCCAGCAGATCACCAACCAGATGAAGATGCTGGCGCTGAACGCGCTGATCGAGAGCTCGCGTGCCGGCGCGCAAGGCGCCGGTTTTGCGGTGGTGGCCCAGGAGGTGCGCGGCGTCGGCCAGCAGGTCGAGACCATCGCCCGCGAGCTCGAAACCCAGCTGACGAAGCGGACCGGCGATCTCGTCTCCTCGATCGAGCGTATGAGCCAGCGTTCGCGCGGCGAACGCATGATGGATCTGTCGCTGAACGCGATCGAGCTGATCGACCGCAACCTCTATGAACGCACCTGCGACGTGCGCTGGTGGGCGACCGATTCCGCCGTGGTCGATTGCGCGGCCTCCCCCAGCGCCGCGGCCGTCTCCCATGCCTCGCAGCGCCTCGGTGTCATCCTCGGCGCCTACACCGTCTATCTCGACCTCTGGCTCTGCGATCTCGACGGCAACGTCATTGCCAACGGCCGCGCCGACCGCTTCCGTGTCGTCGGCCAGAACGTCGCCCATACCAAATGGTTTCGCGAGGCGAAGGGCTTGCGCTCCGGTGACGACTACGTTGCCGGCGACGTCGAGAACCAGCCGCTGCTCGGCAACGCGCAGGTCGCGACCTATTGCGCCAGCGTCCGCACCGGCGGCCAGGCCAACGGCGCGCCGATCGGCGTGCTCGCCATCCATTTCGACTGGGAGCCGCAGGCCCGCGCCATCGTCCAGGGCGTGCGCGTCGGCGACAGCGACA
>RXJC01000147.1:0-11782 GCA_003963435.1 Bradyrhizobiaceae bacterium
GCCAAGGTCGAGGCTCTCAGTAACGACCTGATCTGGAAGACCCGCATTTTCGAAGACCGCAACAAGGTGGTGCGATTCGTCTGCGAGGTTCCGACCACGATCGACCAGCGCCTGTTCGCCCTCGGCCGCGTGATCCAGCAGGAAATGGAATAACGTCAATCCCACTGACGGCGCGCGGAGGGTTCCCGCCTTGCCTGCGGGCATCGTTAACCTATTGCCACGCTATCCGCCGGAACCAAATCGATCTAGGATGGCTTGTCGACGTGAACTCCAGAACGTCGGGAGGCCTCGATGGGAACTAGCAAATTCATCTTCGCGGGCGCTGCAGCCCTCAGCATGCTCGCCACCAGCGCCCTCGCTGACGACATGACGGGGATGATCACGCGGATCGATCGGCTCAACGGCACGATCTCGATCCAGCAGATCCAGAAGGGCACCGTCGGCGCCAGCTCAGGCAGTGCCGGCGCGCTGCAGGAGTACAAGGCCAAAGACGCCGCGATGCTGGACGCCGTCCACGCCGGCGACAGGGTGACCTATTCCGTGACCGAGACGAACGGCACGGGAACGCTGACGAAACTGCAAAAGCAGTAGAAGCGGTCTCTCCTCGTCATTGCGAGGAGCTCTTGCGACGAAGCAATCCAGAGTCTTTCCACGGAGAGATTCTGGATTGCTTCGCTGCGCTCGCAATGACGTGAAGAGAGTTGAGCCTCTCTTTGACGCCGTAGCTGCAGAGCCAATCAGGCCGAGCTCACTGCTCCGGCCGCGGCTCCGGCTGCGCTTCTTCCGTCGGAAGCTTGGCGCGTTCCCAGCCGTCGGTGCCTTCAGGGTACCAGGCGACATTGGAATAGCCATAGATCAGGGCGCGCTTGGCCGCGTTCCAGGACATCCAGCAATCGGCCAGGCAGTAGATCACCAGCAGCTTGGCCTTGTCGCCGCCCGAGACACGGGCGAGGCCGCGCTGGAGATAATCCTCCATGGCCGGCGGCAAGCTGCCGTAGCCGGTATCCGGCAGCCAGACGCTGCCGGGAATGTTCCGCCGCGGCGCATCGCGCCACACCGTGCCTGCGGGCAGGTTCTTCGGCTTCGGCGGGCGCGGCAACACGTCGACGAACGCACCGCTCTTGGCGCGCCAGATCGCTTCGGCCTCCGCCGTGGTGAGCACGCGCGCGCCGGCGAGCGTCTCCGGCACCGGTGCGCGATAATTGTCGGTGCGATAATTCTCGGGCTCGAACGGCTCCCGCTGCTGCGCGAACGCCGGCGCTGCCAGCGCGGCAGCGACGAGCGCAGCGGCAAGACGCCGTCTCATGGCGCCTTCTTGGCCGTCTCCGCGCCGAGCGGCTTGTCGCTCTCGTCGAGCAGCGGGACGCCGAAGTCGTGCAGGATCTTGTTGATCTCGCCCTGGTTCTCCTGGATCAGCTTGTTGAGCTGCCGTTTCCAGTTCTGGTCCGCCGGACGCACGCCCATGCCGATGCGATAGACCAGCTTCGGCCCCGTCGTCTCCTTCACCAGCGGCGTGACGTGAAGCGAGCCGGCTTTCTTGGCATAGAACCCGGCCATCGGGCCCCACAATACGCCGGCGTCGATCTTGCCGGCGGTGAGATCGTCGATCATCGCCTGCGCCGAATTGTCGTAGCGCGTGTCGATCATCAGAGGATAAGGCTTTGCATCGCTCATCAGCCCGGCAATGGCCATGTTGGTCGCCGGCGGCGTGCCGGCGACGATGCCGACATGCTTGCCCTTGAGGCGCGCGTCTTCGAGCGTGTCGACGTCCTCCAGCCCGCTGCCGGCCTTCGCAACCAGGGCATAGCTCGTGCGGTAATAAGGATTGGTGCCCTGCACGAGATCGTCGCCCTGCGGGAATCCCATGATCACGTCGCAGCGATGCGCGCCGAGCGTCATGCGCACGAAGCCGGTGGCCTGGGGGAAGAAGACGTAGTCGAGCTTCTTCTTGAGCTTGTCGGCAAAGAACTCGGCGAGCTTGTTCTCGAAGCCCTCGCCCTTCTCGTTCGAGAACGGCAGATTGCGGGGATCGGCGCAGACGCGCAGCACGTTGGGATCGACCAGCTCGAACGAAAGGTCGCCGCTGTCATTGGTCTGCGCCATGGCGACGCCGCCGGACGCGCAGCACGCAACCAGGACCCACAGGGAAAACAACCAGCGACGATGTCGTCCGGCCTCCGTCATCGCGCTTCCTCCTCGTTTTGTTTGAATGCTATCCATGCAACGCATGACGCGCCATGTTTTGCCAGACTTTGCTGGCTTTGCTTTGTTGCAGTGCAATGCGGCCAATCCTTTGAACTGAGGCGGAAAAGTGTCTCGCATAGCTCGAGTGATCACAGCCTTGTCCCTGCTGGGGACAGCAACGCTAGCATGGGCCGGGACGGCCGAATTGCCTGTGAGCGAAGTCGCAACCGGAATCTTCGTACACTCCGGGGCCATTGCCCTGATGACCCGCGAGAACGCGGGCGCCATCGCCAATGTCGGCTTCATCGTCGGCGACGAAGCCGTGGCCGTCATCGACACCGGCGGAAGCTTGCGCGAAGGCGAGGCGCTGCTGGCCGCCGTGCGGGCCCGCACGCCCAAGCCGATCCGCTATGTCATCAACACGCATGGCCATCCCGACCACGTCTTCGGCAATGCCGCCTTCGTTAACCGAGACACGACCTTCGTCGGCCACAGCAAGCTGCCGCAGGCCCTGGCGACGCGCGGCCCCTACTATCTCACCAATTTTCGCCGCATCATGGGCGCCGAGTTGATCGATCCCGTGAAGATCATCGCTCCGACCCTTTTGGTTTCAGACACGATGACGCTCGATCTCGGGTCGCGCCGGTTGACCTTGCGCGCCTGGCGGGCCGGGCACAGCGACAACGATATGACCGTGTACGACGAGACGACCAGGACCCTGTTCGCGGGCGACCTGGTTTTTCTTCGCCATATTCCGGTCATGGACGGCAGCATCCGCGGCTGGCTCGACACGTTGAAGGAATTGGAGCGCATCCCGGCGCAACGCGTCGTTCCCGGTCACGGACCCGTGAGCGATTGGCCTGCCGCGCTCGCCGATGAACGGCGTTACCTGTCAACGCTGCTGTCCGACGTGCGCGCGCTGAACAAGAACGGGCAGCCGATCCGGGCCGCCGCCGACAAAGCGGCCGCCGAGGAGCGGCCGCGCTGGGAGCTGTTCAGCGATTACAACGCCCGGAACGCAACTGCAGCATTCTCGGAAATTGAATGGGAGTAGCAGGCGCGCTATCATTAGCAGGAGGTCAGCTTCGCTGACTCCGGGCGCGAGATCAGCTTCGCTGACTCAGAGGACCATGACCATGACCCGATGGACACGCCGCCTGCCCTTGATCGCCGCACTGCTCGGCATCGCCTTTGCCGTGCCGGTGCAGGCTGAAGAGGCCTATGATCCCTGGCCGGGCCTGGTCCAGGACATCTTCAACAACCGCCCCATGAATGACGGCAGCGCCGTCATCGGGATCGAGATGCCGTATCGCGCAGAGGACGCGGCGATCGTGCCGGTGACCCTGCGCAGCAAGCTGTCGCCCGCCGATAGCCGCCGCATCCGTTCGATCACGCTCTTGATCGACCGCAACCCGGCGCCGATGGCGGCGAAGTTCGAACTTGGCCCAGATGCGAACGTCACCGAGATCTCGACGCGCGTGCGCGTCAACAATTACACCGACGTCCATGCGGTGGCCGAGCTCAGCGACGGCCAGCTCTATGTCTCGAAAGTCTACGTGAAGGCTTCCGGCGGCTGCTCGGCGCCGGCCGGAAAGAACGCCGAGGAGGCGCAAAACCGGCTTGGCCAGATGCGCTACCGACAGTTCGCACGCGAGGAGGCGCCGGCGAGCCGCATTCGCGAAGCGCAGATCATGATCGGCCATCCCAACAATTCCGGGCTGCAGATGGACCAGGTCACGCAGCTCTACATTCCCGCCTTCTTCATCAACCAGCTCACGCTGACGCAGGGTGACAGCCCCGTGCTGTCGATGGAAGGCGGCATCTCGATCTCGGAAGATCCCAATCTGCGCTTCACCTACGTCTCCAACGGCGCCAAGCGCTTTCGCGCGGAGGCGAAGGATACGGAGGGGCACGTCTTCAGAAACGAGTGGGACGTGGAGAAGCCGGGCACGTAGTTTCTCACACCGTCATTCCGGGGCGATGCGAAGCATCGAACCCGGAATCTCGAGATTCCGGGTTCGGTCCTACGGACTGCCCCGGAATGACAGAGCTAAATCAAAAGCACCTCACTTCAGCTTCGGCCTGCGCGCGGCGCAAATCATTCACCGCCGTGTTCGCCTGCTCCGAGGTGCGGAACTGGACGCCGAGATTGCCGCGCACTTGCGACATGCTGAGCGCCGTCTCTGCGGTAACATAGCGCTCATAGGGGACGATCGAGGCCACCACGTCGATCGAGCAGGAGCATTGCTCGATCGACTGCCGGCTCTCGCCATTGGCCTTCATGCAGCCATAGACGTACTCCGCGCGCGCCGACGTCGGATAGTCATTGGCCTCCTCGGCCCGCGCCACGCACGCGCTTACCGCCAGCACCGTCAATGCGGCGACAATCGGTCGTAGCTGTCCGGCCCAATTCATGCGCATCCTCCCGCGGGTTGCGGCCAAAGCTATGCTATGCGTATTGTCCTGAAAAGCACTCTGTCAGAGGAAACGGCTCACAAGGTGATGAGAGCACGTGGTGTGATTAGGGCAATCGGCCGAACATTGGCGCTCGCGACGACGCTGGCGCTGACATTGGCCGCGCCAGGCCGCGCCGCGGAGACGATCCGCCTTGCGGTGCAGAAAACCGGAACATTCTCCTGGGAGCTGGCCGCGATCCGCGCGAGCGGTCTCGACAAGGAGGCGGACCTTTCGCTGGAGGTCACCGAGCTCGCGAGCACCGAGGCCGGGAAGATCGCGATGCGCGCGGGCAGCGCCGACATCATCCTGTCGGACTGGCTGTGGGTGTCGCGCGAGCGGGCGCTCGGCGCCAAGCTCACCTTCTATCCCTATTCCAGCGCGCTCGGCGCGGTGATGGTGCCGGCCTCCTCGCCGATCAAGACGCTTGCCGACCTCAAGGGCCGCAAGCTCGCCGTTGCCGGCGGAGCGATCGACAAGAGCTGGCTACTGCTCCAGGCCCGCATGAAGCAGGACGGCATCGACCTGAAATCGGAGGCGACCATCGTCTACGGCGCCCCGCCTTTGATCGCCGCCAAGGCACTCGACGGCGAGATGGAGGCGAGCCTGAACTTCTGGAATTTCTGTGCCCAGCTCGAAGCCAAGGGTTTTCGGCGCCTCGCCGGCATCGAAGAGATCCTGCTGAAGCTCGGCGCCAAGGGCGCGGTCTCCGCGGTCGGCTACGTCTTCGACGAGAACTGGGCCGCGAGCCATCGCGACGCCGTGGCGCGCTTCATCGCGATGACCCGCAAGGCCAAGCAATTGCTGGTCAGCTCCGATACGGCCTGGGACAAGATCGCGCCGCTGACCGGCACCAGCGATGCCACCCTGCTCAAGACCTATCGCGACCGCTACCGCGACGGCATTCCGCGCCGGAGCATCGCTGACGAGGAACAGGACGCCCGCGTGCTGTATCGCGTGCTGGCCGAGACCGGTGGTCGCGACCTCGTCGGCCCCGCAGCCGAGCTCGATCCGGGCACCTTCTATCACCCAGTCCCCGGAGACTGAGGTGCTGCGTCTTCTGTCGTTCGTCCTGTTCCTCGTGACCTGGTGGATTGCCGCGCTGTTCGTCGGCGGCGCGAAGCTGCCCCCGCCGCCCGCCGTGCTGCAGGTGATGATCGCGGAAGCCTCGAGTGGCGCCCTATTCCTGCATCTGGGCGCGACGCTGGCTCGCGTCGCGCTCGCTTTTACGCTAGCGATGTCGCTCGGCAGCGCCATCGGCTACCTGATGGGACGGGTCAGGCTCGCGGACAAGCTCGGCGATCCCTGGCTGATCCTGCTGCTCAACCTGCCCGCGCTGGTCGTGATCGTGCTGGCCTATATCTGGGCCGGTCTCACCGAAGCCGCGGCGATCGCGGCGATCGCGATCAACAAGCTGCCGACCGCGGTCGTCACCCTGCGCGAGGGCACCCGCGCGCTCGACCGCTCGCTCGACGAGATGGCGCGCGTGTTCGCGATGCCGCGCTGGCGTGCGTTCCGCCACGTCGTGCTGCCGCAGCTCGCGCCCTATATCGCCGCCGCCGCGCGGTCCGGATTGTCGCTGGTGTGGAAGATCGTGCTGGTCGCCGAGCTCTTGGGACGTCCGAACGGCGTCGGCTTCGAGATCGGCGTCGCCTTCCAGCTGTTCGACACGCCGCGGCTGCTGGCCTATTCGCTGACGTTCGCCGCGGTCGTGCTCGTGATCGAAACCTTGCTGGTGCAGCCGTTCGAAGCCCGCGCAACAAGGTGGCGGCCCCGTGCGGCTTGAGGTCGACATCACAGGCAAGACGTTCACGAGTGCCGCGGGCGAAACGCACGAGGTGCTCGCGCCGCTCAGATTCGCGCTTTGCCCCGGCGAGGTCGGCGTGCTGATCGGCCCCTCAGGCTGCGGCAAGAGCACGATGCTGCGCATCATCCTCGGGCTCGACAGCGATTTCAGGGGCCGTATCGCGCGTCCGCCGCAAGCGCGGATCGGCATGGTGTTCCAGGAGCCGCGGCTGTTGCCGTGGCGTTCGGTCGAGCAGAACGTGCGGTTGGCTGCCCCCGAGGTGACCGAGGCGAAGCTGTCGGAGCTGTTCAGGATTCTGGAGCTGGAGGCGCATCGCAGCCACTTTCCCGGCGAGCTGTCGCTGGGCCTTGCCCGGCGCGTCGGGCTCGCCCGCGCTTTCGCCGTCGAGCCGGATCTCCTGGTGCTCGACGAGCCCCTCGCCTCGCTCGACGACGCGCTCGCCGGCCGCCTGCGCGACGAGATCGCGACGCTGGTGGCGAGCCGTCCGGTGATGACGCTGCTCGTCACCCACAGTCTCGACGACGCGATCCGGCTCGGCGATCGCCTGTTCTTCCTGTCGCCGCGGCCTGCGCGCATCGTGCAGGAGATACCGATCGCGATTCCACGCGCGATGCGCAGCGAAGCCGATCTCGGCAGGATCAGGGCCGAGCTCGCGGCGTTGCCGCTTGAATCGAAATAAAGAGGCGTGGTCAACTGGACCGGTCGTTGTCGAGGGAGGTTCACATGCGGCGTAGGCTGATTGCCATCGGCATCCTGCTCGTTGCTGTGCCGGGCGCGGCGCCGGCGCAGACCAAAGGCAAGGGCGTCAGGCTCTGGAACCTGACGACGGAGACGATCTCCGGCTTCCAGCTCTCACCCGCCGGCAAGACCGACTGGGGGCCGAACCAGTGCCTGAACGACAAGGACAAGGAGGTCGACCACGACGAGCGGCTGCGCATCACCGGCGTCGAGCCGGGGCGCTACGATGCCAGGGTCGGCTATCCGAACGGACGCCAATGCGTCGTCCGGGACATCGAGATCAAGGCCGATGCGGTGTTCTCGATCGCCGACAAGGATCTGAAGGACTGCACCAAGTAGCGCGGGCGCCTCAGGCCTTGTCATTCGGGTGCGGATATTCGCAGCGCCAGCGTACCGCCTGCCATTTCGGGTGCTCGCCGACCCATTGCGCGATATAGGGCGGCGCCGCCATCACGCATTGGCGGGGCGACCCCGCATAGTTGAACAGCAGATGCTGCTCTTCGCAGGTCGCAGGCGAGAGCACCGCACACACAGTCACCACCAGGTCGATCGGGTTCATGCCGGAATCCTCTCACGGGGACGATTCAGATTAGCATGGAAGGTTACGGTCAACGGAGATGGAAGTTTCAACTTGCCGGGAGCGGGAACCTCCGCCGCGGTGACTGGCCGGACTAAAAGTTGACCCCGAAAATCATGCGGGCCTGGTGGCGCTCGAAATTGATGAGGTCGAGATTGCCGCCCGATCCGGCCGGCCGGCCCCAGGCCTGCATGCTCCAGCTCAGGGTCAGCCGCGAGCGCTCGGACAGCTGAAAATAGGCGGTCGGCCCGACGAACAGGGCCTGGCCTGAAAACTCCCCGAGGCCAATGCCTTCATATTGGCGAAAATAGCGCAGCTCGCCGCCGAGCAGCATGTTGGGCCCCACTCGCGCCAGGCCCGCGAACGCCGCTCCGATTGTCGAACTCTTTTCCGACAGCCCCGCCACCTCGAAGCGCGCCCATTCCGGCTGATAGATCAGGTTGAGGGCGCCGATGGCGAAGTTCGGAATGAGCTCGCGGTCGAAGGCCAGCGCCAAATCGGTGCCATACATCCGCCCTTTCGCCCCGCTGGTCTCGTCGATGCGGTCACCATGGAACTCGGCGGCGACGGTGAGGCCGAACGGCGCGCGCTCGCGGTCGAGCAGGCGATAGCGCAGGTCGAGCGAAGCGCCCTGGAAGTTGAATTGGCGGCGGTCGTCGATATCGGGGACGCCGGTGACGTCGTGCAGGCTGGCGGTGCCGCCGACCTCCACGCGGAAGTTCGGCAGCGGCACGATCTCGATCTCGGCTTCGTGCGCGAGGGCACGGTAGGTGCCGCCGCCCTTGCCGAAGCGTCCCGTGGTCTGGCTCTGGAATTCGCGCTCGCCGGGATTGCCGACATCGGTGCCGATCATGAAGCCGAAGATGTGCTCGGTATCGAAGCCCTCTTCGGCGCTGGCGGATACGGGCAGAAGCGCGACCGTGCAGGCAGCAATGATCCAGAAGCTGGTGGCTCTCGGGCGCATTCCCGACACTACCACGGCTTCGACGGCGTTTGCCATCGATGCCGCGGCAGGTCGTCAGACTTACTTGCGCGAAGCGCAGGCGTACATGTTGATTTCCATGCCGACCGACACTTCCACGATCTTCGGAGCTTTCCAAGCCATCCGGCGTCTCCCAAAGTATTGAGCGCGACATCGCGCGCCGCAAAACCTAGGGCTGCGTCAGGTGCAGTTCAAGCCTCGATTCCAATCTCAAGCGTGTCTCAGTCGATTCTTCGCGGCCGCATTTCTCTCTCGGGCAAAGCCAGTTCCCTCTTGGTCAAACACGACCTTGCAGGGCGCTGGCTTGTGCGACGCACCGCGCGTCGAAGCGACGGAATCAACGAAGCAATCGCAGCAATGCCCGGCCGGCGCGCGCGTTCAGCTCCTTCGCATCCAGCGTTCCGTCCTTGTCCGGATTGGCTGCATTGAAACGCTGCTCGACCACCGACAGATATTCGTCGAGCGTCAAGGTCCCGTCGCGGTCGGGATCGGCGGCGGCGAGCTCTTTTGCCGAAAGCCGTCCGCGCAATTCGCGCGCATCGAGCGTGCCATCGTGATCGGGATCAAGCTTTGCGAACAATGCGGCGGCCGCCTTCTTCACCTCGGCAAGATCGAGCGTGCCGTCATTGTCGGTATCGAACAGTTTGACCGCATTGCCGGAGGCCGACCATGCCGGACCGGACAGCAAAGCAAGCGTGAGCGCGAGCGCAATCGAGCGAGGCGAAATCATCAAGTCCTCCCAGACAAGGAGCCCTGGTTCGGGCGGCAGAGACGACATAAGTCCACAAGAGGCCGTCGGTTCAAGTCCAAACTTGCAACTTGCGCGCGCGACAACCCGAGGAACTGAAGCCGCTCCCTCCACGTCCCATTGCGATTTTGCTTCGCGGCGCGGAATTTTCTCAGCGTCTCCACGCAAGTGGGACTCGACTGCCGTCAGGTTTCTGTCAGGTGACCAGCACCTGCCCTCCAACGATATCGGCACGACACACGCGACTTTCGTATTGACGCGTTTTGGTTTCCGACGGAGTGTTGCTCCCGCAGCGTCAAAAGGCGCGCATATTGGGAGGAACGGATGAAACGCTTTGCGATGGCCGCGAGCCTCGTCATGCTTGCATCGACGTGTGCAAGCGCACAGACCACCGAGCAACTGGTCAAGGGCGCGACTGATACATCGAACGTTCTCAACTACGGGATGGGCTACAATCTGCAGCGCTTCTCGACGCTGAACCAGATCAACAAGGATACGGTCAAGAACCTCGTCCCGGTCTGGAACTACTCCTTCAACGACGATCGCAGCGAGGAATCACAGCCCCTGGTGTACCAGGGCGTGATCTACGTGACCTCGCATAATGCAACCATGGCGGTCGACGCCAAGACCGGCAAGCAGATCTGGAAAACCAAGGTCGAATATCCTGCCGAGACGCCGCGCATCGTCTGCTGCGGCATCATCAACCGCGGCGCCGCGCTCTACGACGGCAAGGTGTTCCGCACCACGCTCGATGCCAACGTGATCGCGCTCGACGCCAAGAACGGCAAGGAGCTGTGGCGGCAGAAGGCGGCCGACATCAAGGAAGGCTACTCCATGACGATCGCGCCGCTGGTCGCGGACGGCGTCGTCATTACCGGCGTGTCCGGCGCCGAGTTCGGCACCCGCGGCTTCATCGACGGCTGGGATCCCGCAACGGGCAAGCACCTGTGGCGCACCCATTCGATTCCCTCGCCGGACGAGCCCGGCGGCGACACCTGGAAAGGCGATACCTGGAAGCTCGGCGGCGGCTCGACCTGGATCACCGGCTCCTACGATCCCGAGTTGAACACAATCTATTGGGGTATCGGCAATCCCGGACCGTTCAACGCGGCGGTGCGCCCAGGCGACAACCTCTACACCTGCTCCGTGCTGGCGATGGATCCCAAGACCGGCAAGATCAAGTGGCACTACCAGTTCTCGCCGAACAATCCGTTCGACTATGACAGCGTGGCCGAGATGGTCCTCGCCGACATGAACGTCGAGGGCAAGCCGACCAAGGTCTTGATGGACGCCAACCGCAACGGCTTCTTCTACGTGCTCGACCGCACCAACGGCAAGCTGCTCGCGGCCAATCCTTACGTGAAGGTGAACTGGGCCACCGGCGTCGACATGAAGACCGGCCGTCCGATCGAGACCGACGTCGCCAAGGATGCCCGCGAGGGCAAGAAGGTGACGGTCTATCCGTCGATCCTGGGGGGCAAGAACTGGGAGCCGATGTCGTTCAATCCGCAGACCGGATTGGCGTACGCCAACACGCTCAACTTCGGCGGCAAGTACAAGGCCGAACCCGTCACCTTCAAGCAGGGTGAATGGTATCTCGGCATGGACCTGACCGATCCCTGGGAGTTCGGGGACGGCCCGCGCGGTCACCTCAAGGCGATCGACCCCATGACCGGCAAGTCGAAGTGGGAAGCCCCGAGCGACATTCCACGCTTCTCTGGCGTGCTGTCGACCGCGGGCGGCGTCGTGTTCTCGGGCGCCCTGACCGGCGAGTTCGAGGCTTTCGACGCCGACACCGGCAAGAAGCTCTGGCAGTTCCAGACCGGGTCCGGCATCGAGGGCCAGCCGGTGACCTGGCAGCAGGATGGCGTGCAATATGTCGCGGTGACATCAGGCTATGGCGGCGTCTACTCGCTGTTCTCCGGCGACGAGCGGCTTGCCAAGGTGCCGCCCGGCGGCTCGCTGTGGGTCTTCGCGGTGAAGCAATAATCCACGGCATGATGCTGAAAGAAATGTCTCACAGGACGGCGGCGATCTTCGCCGCCGCCCTGGCGCTGGCGGTCGCGCTTGCGGCGACCGTTCGTGCCGCTGACGAACCCACCGGCAATCCCATGCAGGCGCAGATCGACCACGGCAAGTCGACCTATGCCGAGAAATGCTCGCACTGCCACGGCCCAAACCTGATGAACTCCGGCACCATCACACCGGACCTGCGTCTCTTTCCCGACGACAAGACGCGCTTCGTCACCACGGTGAAGAACGGCAAGAACAACAGGATGCCGCCCTGGGGCG